>JAVKSL010000028.1:0-31991 GCA_039583695.1 Acidimicrobiales bacterium
GAACAATCCGCTGCTCCGGGACGTTCTGGCTGGTGAAGGTGGGTCTACCTAGCCCAGCCCACGTAACTTCGGCCTAGGCTATCTCCGGCAAGAGAGAGGTCCGTGACATGACCACAGAAATGACGTTCGTGATAGTTGGCGCCGGCTTGGCCGGGGCCAAGGTTGCCGAGGGCTTGCGCACCGAGGGTTTTGACGGCCGGGTGGTCCTCGTCGGTGCTGAGGCCGAGCGGCCCTACGACCGCCCCCCGCTGTCCAAGGCCTACCTGCAGGGAAGCATGGACAAGGAGGAGATCTACATCCACCCCGAAGGTTGGTACGCGGAGCACGAGGTCGATCTACGTATCGACTCCCGGGTCACCGCTATCGACCGGCATGCCCACCAGGTGGGCCTGAGCAGCGGTGAGCTGATCGCCTACGACAAGGCCGTGCTTGCCACCGGCTCCTCGCCACGACGCCTGGCCGTGCCCGGAGCCGACTTCGATGGGGTGCTCTACCTGAGGGGGGTGACTGACTGCGAGGCGATCAAGGCGGCATTCGCCACCGCCAAGCGAGCCGCCATCATCGGCGCTGGCTGGATCGGCCTCGAGACGGCGGCGGCGGCACGGGCCGCGGGTGTGGAGGTCACGGTGCTCGAGATGGCGAGACTGCCGTTGCTGGGCGTGCTCGGCCCCGAGGTGGCGGAGATCTACGCGGCCCTGCACAGCGAGCACGGCGTAGAGCTGAGGATGGGTGTGCAGGTGGCCGAGGTCACTGGCAAGGCTCACCGGGCTGATGGGGTGCGCCTCGCCGATGGCAGCCGCGTGGACGCCGATGTGGTGGTGGTTGGTGTTGGTATCACTCCCAATACCGAGCTGGCTGCGGCGGCCGGACTCAGTGTCGACAACGGGGTCCTCGTGGACGAGCACCTTTGTAGCTCCGACCCCGACGTCTTCGCGATCGGGGACGTGGCCAACGCCTACTACCCCCTCCTACGCCGCCACCTCCGCCTCGAGCACTGGGCAGCCGCCCTCAACCAGGGGCCGGTGGCCGCGGCCAACATGGCAGGCCGCACCACCACCTACGACCAGGTCCCCTACTTCTACTCCGACCAGTACGACATGGGGATGGAGTACTCGGGCTATGTGGAGGCCGGCCGTTACGACGAGGTCGTCTTCCGCGGCGACGTTGCAGGGCGTGAGCTCGTAGCGTTCTGGGTCCGCGATGGTCGGGTCCTGGCGGGCATGAATGTCAACGTCTGGGACGTCACCGACGCAATCGCCGCCCTTGTCCGTTCGGGCGCCAAGCTCGACCTCGGTCGACTGGCCGACACCGGCGTCGCTTTGGAGGACCTGATACCGGGGGACTAAAAGTGGAGGATGCGCCGCCTGTTGCCCCTTCCGGTCCAGGACAAGGTGGATCTCGACGTCGCCTACTGGGTGGACGACCCCGGAAGCCAGCACGTGCGGGCGATGATGGTGGCCAGCGCCGACGGCGCGGCCCAGGCAAGCGGACGCAGCGCCGGGCTGTCCGGTCCGGCCGACAGAGCATTGTTCGCCCTGTTGCGCAGCCACGCCGACGTGGTGCTGGTGGGGGCGGGGACGGCGCGCGCCGAGGGCTATGGAGGCGCCAAGCCCTCGTTACGACGCCAGGCCTGGCGTGAGGCGCATGGTCTGTCCGGAGCCCCACCCATAGCCGTAGTGACCCGCAGCGCGGCGCTCCGCCTCGACGGCCCGTTGTTCACCGACACCTTGGCCCGCCCGATCATCATCACCCAGGCCGGGGCGCCCGAAAGACGGCTTGAGGAGCTGGTCAAGCGCGCCGAGGTGATAGTCGCCGGGGAGGGGGACGTGGATCTCGCCGCTGCCCTCGACGCCTTGGCCGAGCGGGACCTGCGCCGGGTCAGCTGCGAGGGCGGCCCACACCTGCTGGCCGGGGTCGCGGCCGTTGGGCGCCTCGACGAGCTGTGCCTGACCATCTCGCCGATCGTCCTCGCCGGTCCAGCGACGCGCATCCTCGACGGTCCGCCCCTCGAGCCGCCTGGCGATCTGGTCCTCGCGCACGTGCTCGAGGAGGACGGTGCGTTGTTCCTGCGCTACGTGCGCGCAGGAGCACGGGAGAGAGATTGACCGCGGTGCTCCTCCAACAAGCGCCCACTCGGGGAGCGTCTCGTTCAGCGCAGGCCGCGGCGGGCGACAGCCGGGGGGCGGTCGGCGCGAATCGAAGCAACCATGTCGAGTGCCTGGCGGGTCTCGGCCACGTTGTGGGCCCGGAAGACCCTGACGCCGAGCCAGGCGGCAACTGCGGTGGCGGCCAAGGTGCCCGGCAGGCGCGCCCCCGTAGGAAGGTTCAGGGTCTCGCCCACGAAGTCCTTGTTGGACAGCGCCACCAGCACCGGCCAACCGGTGGCGACGAGTGCGCCGAGGTGGTTGGTGAGGGCAAGGGACTGGGTAGTGGTCTTGCCGAAGTCATGGCCCGGGTCGATCAGGATGGCATCGGGTCGCACGCCCGCCTCGACTGCCCGGGCCGCCAGAGCGGTGACCGTGCCGACTACGTCGGACACCAGGTCGGCGTAGACCGGGTGATCAGGGTCGGTCCTCGGCGGCAGGTGGCCAGCGTGGGTACACACGAGGCCCGCCCCCGCGGCCGCAGCGACTTGGGCCAGATGCGGGTCATGGCCCTCCCAGGCGTCGTTCACCAGGTTGGCGCCGGCGTCCAGGGCAGCCCTGGCTACCTCGGCCCGCCAGGTGTCGACGCTGATCACCGCCGCGGGCCGGCGGGCCCGCAGCGCGGCGATGACCTCGACCACCCGCTCGACCTCCTGGTCGACCGATACGGCCTCGCCCTCGCCTCCGGCCCGGACGGCCCCGATATCGACGATCCCCGCACCCGCATCCAACGCCCGCTCGGCAGCGGTCAGAGCCGCGCCGAGGGCGTAGGTGGCGCCGTTGTCGTAGAACGAGTCGCGGGTCCGGTTGACGATCCCCATCACCACCAGCTCCTCTGGGGGGAAGGTCCTCGAGCCGAGGCGCAGTGGTCTAGCCATCGCTTCGAGAGCTCCTTGTCGTGATGGTGTGCGTTTTTCGTCCATCATCACGACAAGAACGCATCGCGGGTGTAAATCCGGAGGAGACGGGCGGCGGCCTGGCTCCCCAGCGCGACCAGATCGGGAGGGTCGAGCACCTGGGCGTCGGGTCCCAGCCGGAGCAGCAGGCGCTCCAGCCACGCCAGCCCGCCCACGGCGAGCGTCACTCGCAGACGGCCATCCTCGACGGACTCCGAGCTGAGCGTGGGGTAGCTCTCCACAACCCAGCTGTCCTGCACGGGGACAACCAAGGTCACCACCCGCGCCTCCGGCCCAGGAACGAAAGCCTCAGGAACCGGGCCGTGGCCCGCCGGCACGGGTGAGCGGGTGGCAGGAACCCGGAACGGAGGGGCCGCCTCGAGGCGCTCCCCGCTCCCCACTGCGGTCCGCACCCGGTCGACCCGGAACAGGCGCCGACCGCCCGCCAGATGGCACCATCCGTCCAGGTACCAGTGCCCGTCGCGCACGAACACCGCCGTCGGGTCCACCCGGCGCTCGGTGAGCTCGTCACGTGACTCGGAGTAATAAGTGATGTCCAGGCTCTCGCCCACCCCGACGCTCCGCCGGACCACCTCGAGCAGCGGAGGATCATCCACCTCGACCGCGATCCGGGCGCCGAGCACCCCCTCCAGCTTGGCCAGCGCCCGGGCCAGCGCCCCCTCAGGGTCAGCGCCCGGGACTGCCAGGATCGCCCGAGCCGAGGCAGCGAGGGTGAATCCCTCCGACGCGGTCAGCCGCTGGGGGCGAGTCAGCTGGATCCCCATGTTGGCGCTCACCCACCCATCGGAGACAAGCAGCTCCATCAGCACATCGGGCGTATATGGCGGCAAACCGCAACAGGCAGCCATCTCCAGCATCTGGACCACCTCGTCCTCCGACAGACCGAAGCGCTCGGCCACCTCGGTCGTGGCCGCGCCACCCACCGACACCAACCAGGGGATCATCGCCAGGAGAAGGCGAAGCCGTTCACCCACCGTGCGGCCTGGCATCAGCTGAGCATCGCTTCCAACCAGTCGGTCACCGCTTGGCGAAGCACAGGCGGGCCGAGAACCACTGCATGATCCAACAGACCGAGCACCCAGGAGCGAAATGCTCCCACGTTGACCACGGCCAGGCGAACCACGATCGAGTTGTCCGGGCGCCTCTCCACGACCCCCTCGGGACCCAGCTGAGCCGCGACGCCATCCGCCAGCACGTGATCCACCAAGACCTCGGCCACCCCCACCTCATCACCGCCCAGACGCCACGGCGCCTGATCGGCGACCGTAGCCCCCGCGGGAGGGACGAAAGAGCCTTCCGGGCCCAGCTCAAGACCTGCCGACATCCGATCCACCCTGAAGGTCCGGGGCTCCTGGCTGTTGTGGTCCAGGCCCATCAGGTACCACCGACCATGCCGGAAGGCCAGCGCATGAGGGTCGACCATGCGTTGGCGCCCCCGATACACGAAGCTCACCGCAGCGTGGGAGCGAAGCGCCTGGTGCAGGGCCGGAAGAGCCGGCAGCGCCGGCAGCGCGGCCAGGGCCACCGGGGCATCGCGCTCCATGACGCCCAGCTTCAACAGAGCGTCTCGACCGGTAGGATCATCGAGATGAACGCCGGCAACGGCCAGGTTCAGGGCGACCTGCTCGTCGAGCGCGAGGCCCAGGTCGGGCAGGTAGTACTCCTCGGGCACGATCCGGTAGCCAGTCTGGGTCGGGTCCCCGGGGATCGGACCCATGGTGAGGGGTATGCCCTCGTCGCGCAAGGTTCGCTTGTCCCGTTCGAAGGCCTGCCGACGAGAAGCCTCAGCTTGGGGATAGCCGCCGACCTCTGCGACGATCTCGTTGAGCGTCAGCAGCCGCTTGGTGTCCAGCAGCACCAGCACCAGGTCGCACAGCCGCTCCAAGCGGTCCACCCGGGGGACCCTAGCGCCCCACCAAACTCAGGCCGAGCGGCGCCAGGCCACCCAGGCCAGCCAGGCCACCCAGGCGAGCCAGGCCACCCAGGCCACCCGGGCGAGCCAGACCACCCGGGCGAGCCCGACCTAGGGAGCGAGGGCTGACCTGTGCCAATCCCCTACTCTGTGCACCCACTTGCCTGGGGGGTGGCGGTTGCCTGCCTCGGCGCCTACTGGTTGGCCCTGCATCGCCTGGGCCCCATCCACTCGCCCACCTCCAAGGCGGCCACCGCGGGGCAGGTGGCCGCCTACCTCGGCGGGGTCTTCGCCCTCTGGGCCGCTATGGCCTGGCCGGTCGCAGACCTGTCCCGGGACATCTCCGCTATCGCACATGTCGCCCAACAGCTCCTCTTGGTCATGGCGGTCCCCCCGCTTATCCTGCTGGGCCTTCCCCGGTGGCTGCTGGCGCTGGGCGCCAGCTCACCCCGAGCCGAAGCCGCGCTGCGCATCATCACCCACCCGGTTGTGGCCATCGTGGTCTTCAACGTGGCCCTGGTCGCCGCCTGGCTCCCGCCGGTCGTAGCCGCCGAGGCGCGCTGGGCCGGTGTGGCGGACGCGGATCACCTCTGCCTGCTGATCGCCGGCTTCGTCATGTGGATCCCCGCCACCCGGCTGGTGCCCGGAACCCGACCGCTGTCGGTGGCCGCTCGGATCGGTTACCTGTTCGCCCAGTCGGTGGTCTTCAACTTCCCTGCGCTCATCCTGATATTTGCCCACAACCCCCTTTACCCGGTGTACGCGTCCCACGTGCACGCCGTGCTCGGCATCGACGGGCGCACCGACCAGCAGATTGCCGGAGCGGTGGCCAAGGTGATTGGTTTCGGTACCCTCATCGGGGCCGCGGCCATCATCCTCAACCGAGGCTGGCGGGCCGAGGAGCAAGGTGCCGACCCCGATCCCTTGCTGTGGGAAGATGTCGAGCGGGAGCTACGCCGGCTGGAGCGGCGGTCGAAGGGGACCACGGACGCGAGCTAGTCCTTCGGGGGCCTGGAGTGGGAACCGACTCGGGGGGTGAGCCCCCGAGCACCCCCCAGACCGTCAGCACGGGTCGTGAGTGGCTGCAGGACTGAGGGCGGGTAGACTTGATTTCGCTGCTGCTACGCGCCGTGACGGCGGGCGAACAGCAGCTACCCCCAACACGAGAGAGACTCCTGACATGCCTACGCGCTCTGACCTGCGCAACCTGGCCATAGTGGCCCACGTGGACCACGGCAAGACGACACTGGTCGACGCCATGCTGCGCCAATCCGGGGTGTTCCGGGCCAACCAGGAGGTAGCCGAGCGGGTCATGGACTCCATGGACCTCGAGCGGGAGAAGGGGATCACCATCCTGGCCAAGCAGACCGCCCTGCCCTACAAGGGGGTCAAGCTGAACATCGTGGACACGCCGGGCCACGCCGACTTCGGGGGCGAGGTGGAGCGGGGCCTGTCGATGGTGGACGGCATCTTGTTGCTGGTGGACGCGGCAGAGGGCCCGCTGCCCCAGACCCGCTTCGTGCTGCGCAAGGCGCTCGAGGCCGCCCTGCCGATCGTCGTGGTCATCAACAAGGTCGACCGGGCCGATGCTCGTCCAGCCGAGGTGCTGGACGCGGTGTACGACTTGTTCATCGACCTCGGAGCCGACGGCGACCAGCTGGACTTCCCCGTGGCCTATAGCTGTGCCCGTGCTGGCTGGGCGGTGCTGGACCAACCGCCGCTAGGCGTCGCGGCGGTCCCCGAGGGATCGGACGGGACGCTCGGCCCGCTGATGGACTTGGTGTTGAGCCATGTGCCTGCGCCGGTATACGAGGAGGGACATCCCTTTCAGGCGCTGGTGACCAACCTGGACGCCTCCCCATATCTGGGGCGCCTGGCGATCTGCCGGGTGGTGCAGGGACATCTCCGCCGCGGCGCCCAGGTTGCGTGGTGCCGGCGGGACGGCAGCATCGAGCGAGCCAAGGCTGCCGAGGTGTTCGTCACCGAAGCGCTGGACCGGGTCGAGGCCGCCGAGGTGGGCCCGGGCGAGATCGTGGCGATTGCCGGGCTGGCGGAGGTCACCATCGGGGAGACACTCGCCGACCCCGAGGACCCTAGGCCGCTTCCGCGCCTGAGCGTCGACGAGCCAAGCCTGTCGATGACCTTCGGTGTGAACACGTCCCCTCTGGTGGGTAAGAGCTCACGCACCGGGAAGAAGCTGACCGCCCGGCTGATCAAGAGCCGCCTGGACGCCGAGCTGGTGGGGAACGTCTCGATCCGGGTGCTGCCGACTGAGCGCCCGGATACCTGGGAGGTCCAGGGGCGCGGAGAGCTGGCGCTGGCAGTGCTGGTCGAGCTGATGCGCCGGGAGGGCTTCGAGCTGACTGTGGGTAAGCCGCAAGTGCTGACCCGGCTCATCGACGGCAAGCTGCACGAGCCGGTCGAGCGCTTGGAGGTGGATGTTCCTGACGAGCACTTCGGGACCCTCACCACGCTGTTGGCCATCCGCAAGGGCCGCCTGGAGAAGGTGGTCAACCACGGAGGGGCCGGTGGCGAAGGCCAGGATCCGGCTGGGTCCGGCTGGGTCCGCATGGAGCTGACGATCCCTGCCCGGGGCCTCATCGGCATCCGCACCGAGGTGCTCACACAGACCCGGGGCACAGCCCAGATCCACCATGCTTTCTCCGGCTGGGAGCCCTGGGCTGGGGAGATGCGCGGTCGGGCCAGCGGGAGCCTCGTGTCAGACCGGGCAGGGATGACCAGCACCTATGCGCTGATGAACCTCCAGGAGCGAGGGTCGCTCCTAGTCGGTCCAGGTGAGCAGGTCTACGAGGGCATGGTCATCGGGGAGTCCTCCCGCGGCGACGACATGGACGTGAACCCAACCAAGGAACGCAAGCTAACCAACATGCGCTCCTCCACCTCCGAGGAGCTCGTGCGCCTCACGCCCCCGCAAAAGCTCACCCTGGAGGCCGCCCTCGAGCTGATCACCGAGGACGAGTGCGTGGAGGTGACCGCGGATGCTGTACGGGTGCGCAAGGTGGTCCTCTCTGGGGCGGAGCGCGGGCGTCACCGCTCGGTCCGCTCCCGGGCCGAGCTCACCGCCAACGCGGGCTGATACCTGGGTCCCTCAGGCGTCGATCGCGGCGCGCAGGGCGGCCAAGCGGCCGCGGTCGAGCGAGTACCACACCCACTTGGTCCGCCGTTCGCCGTGTACCAGGCCGGCTTCGCTCAGGACCTTGAGGTGATGGGAGATGGTGGGCTGGCTCCTGCCGAGTGGGCCGACGAAATCGCAAACGCACACCCCACCACCAGGCGCGGCGGCAAGGATGCTCAGCAACCTCAGGCGGACCGGGTCGGCGAGGGCAGTGAATCCCTGTGCCAGCTCGGCTGCCTCGACGGCGTCCAGCGGCGACGCCAGCACCGATGGGCAGCACTCCTCCGTCGCCGATACTGTTATCGGCCTCTCCTCTACCACGGCTCCAGCACCAGCCATTAGAGTCCCTCCTATCGACAGTTGTCGATGCATCGACTATACTCGACGTATCGACACCTATTTACTTTACTAGGAGGTCCCACGTGTACCGAGGCCAGGGCAGTCCCAGCCCGAGGCCAGCCCGGTGAGTGACATCGCCAGCGAGCGTCCGACCAGGGATGACGACCCTGAGGCTCCTGTGATCGCCCGCCTTTCGCTCCTCGACCGCTTCCTGCCCGTGTGGATCATCGCGGCCATGGCCCTGGGTATCGGTCTTGGGCGCGCCATCCCGAGCCTGAACACGCACCTCGACACCATCCAGGTCACCTCGGGAACGTCGCTTCCGATCTTCATCGGATTGCTGGTGATGATGTACCCGGTGCTGGCCAAGGTCCGCTACGGCCAACTCGGCTCAGTTGCCCGTGACCGGCGGATGCTGGTCTCGTCACTGCTCCTCAACTGGGTGATCGGCCCAGCGGTCATGTTCGCGCTGGCCTGGCTGCTGCTGCCCAACCTGCCTACCTACCGGACCGGGCTCATAATCGTCGGACTGGCCCGCTGCATCGCCATGGTGCTCATCTGGAACGACCTGTCCTGTGGAGACCGTGAGGCCGCTGCGGTGCTGGTGGCAATCAACTCGCTGTTCCAGATCGTGGCCTTCGCCCTCCTCGGCTACTTCTACTTGAAGGTGCTACCAAGCTGGCTCGGGCTGTCCACCGTCGGCCTGCACCTGTCGATCGGTCGGATCGCCGAGACCGTGGCGATATTCCTTGGCATCCCCCTTGTCGCCGGATTCCTCACCCGCACCCTGGCCGAGCGCGCCCGCGGACGGCAGTGGTACGAGACCAAGCTGTTGCCGCGACTCGGTCCCTTTGCCCTCTACGGCCTGCTGTACACCATCGTCATCCTCTTCGCCCTCCAAGGCCACACCATCACCGGCCATCCCGGTGAAGTGGCCCGCATCGCAGTGCCGCTGCTCGGCTACTTCGCTGTCATGTGGTTCGGGAGCTTCGCCTGGGGCAAGGCCATCGGATTGTCCTACGAGCGGACAGCAACATTGGCGTTCACCGCCGCGGGTAACAACTTCGAGCTGGCAATCGCCGTGGCGATCGGCGTGTTCGGCGTGACCAGCGGCGAGGCCCTCGCTGGCGTCGTCGGCCCACTCATCGAGGTACCCGTGCTGGTCAGCCTGGTCTACGTGTCTTTGTGGGCACGGCGGCGCTTCTTCCAGAGTCCGGTTGGCGCACTGGCCCAGCCCCAGGAGAATGCCCGATGAGCCACAAGCCGGTCGTGCTATTCTTGTGCGTCCACAACGCCGGGCGCAGCCTCGCGGCCCGGGTCCTGCTCGCCCACCATGCCGGGGGCCGGGTGGATGTCCGCTCCGCGGGGTCCGAGCCCGCCGATCAGCTCAACCCGTCGGTGGTCGCCGTCCTACGCGAGCGAGGCCTGGACCCCGGCGCCGAGCTTCCCAAGCCGCTCACCGACGAGACGGCACGAGCCGCCGATGTGGTCGTCACGATGGGATGCGGAGATAAGTGTCCCTACTACCCGGGCAAGCGATACCTTGACTGGGATCTCGACGACCCCGCTGGCCAGCCGATCGAAGCCGTCAGGCCAATCGTCGACCAGATCGACCGCCGAGTCCAAGCCCTGCTGGCCGAGCTCATCTCGAACCTTTGACGGTCTTCCGGGCGGTGCTCATCGGATATCAGACAGCGAGGACAAGCGAGGACAAGCGAGGACAAGCGAGGACAAGCGAGGACAAGCGAGGACAAGCGAGGACAAGCGAGGGCAAGCGAGGACAAAGGCCAGACGGGCCGGTAGCCTACCCATCAGTGATACCCGGGGCCACCTTGCGCGCTGGAGTGACCGCAGGGGTCGAGGTCCTCGGTGGGCGGGCCGTCGTCATGGTCAGAGCCGACCGATCCACCGGGACCGAAGCGCTCACCACCAGCGACGGAGACACAATCGCCGCTGCGGCCCGATCGGCCCTGCAGTCCCGCCTTCCCCTCGTGGTCGTGCTCTCGACCAGCGGCGCTTCGGTAACCGAAGGCGTCGCTGCACTGCAGGCCTGGGGTGCGGCCGCGAAAGCCCTGGCTGCCTGCTCGGGGAGCGTGCCGGTGTGCATGATCGTCGCCGGACCGGCGCTTGCTGGCCCGGCGCTGCTGCTGGGACTGGCCGACATGGTGGTGATGACCACCGAGGCACTGGCCTATCTGTGCGGTCCAGGGATGGTCAGCGCGTTCACCGGCGTGGCAGTGACCCTGGCCGAGCTGGGGGGCTCAGCAGTACACGCCACCCGGACCGGAGTGGCCGCGCTGGCCGCCTCCGACATCGACGACGCCCTGGCAGCGGTGGGCGAGGTTCTCGCCTACCTGCCCTCCCACTGCGACGAGGAGCCGCCCAGGCGGGACCCCGGAACCGACCCCGGCGACCGGCCCACGCCCGAGCTGCGTGACATCCTGCCCGCATCCGAGCGCGGCTCCTACGACGTGCGCCTGGTCGCAGAGGCGCTGGTGGACCGGGGTGACATCTGCGAGCTGCGAGCCAGCTGGGCACCCCAGCTGGTCACAGCCCTGGCGCGCATCGACGGCCGCCCCGTGGGCCTGGTAGCCAACCAGCCCCAGTCCCTGGCAGGCACCCTGGACATCGCGGCCGCCCAGAAAGGAGCTCGGTTCGTCGCCTGGTGCGACGCGTTCAACCTGCCCATCGTGACCCTCGTCGACACCTCGGGATTCCTCCCAGGCAAGGACCTAGAGTGGCGGGGCATGATCCGTCACGGCGCCGAGCTGGTCTTCGCCTACGCACGGGCCACCGTGCCGCGCATCTGCGTGATCCTGCGCAAAGCCTACGGAGGCGCATACATCGTCATGGACAGCGCCGGCGTGGGCAGTGACCTCTGCCTGGCCTGGCCCAGCGCCGAGGTGGCGGTGATGGGCGCGGCACCCGCCGTCCAGATCCTCTACCGCCGGGAGGAGGCCGAGGCCCAGGCCCGCCGGGTCGCCGAGTACCGGGTCGAGCACCTCGCCCCCTGGAAGGTGGCCGAGCGGGGATTGGTGGACACGGTGATCGACCCCGCCGAGACCCGAGCAGTGCTGTCCCGGGGACTCGCCACCCTGTCCACCAAGCGCGAGCGCCTGGTGAGCCGCAGACACGACAACTCACCCCTGTGACGCGGGGCCGAGCTTCAAAGAAATATGCCGCCGTGCGACGCGAGACCCGTGCCCAGCGGATCGCCGCGAGGAGGCCCCCCGGGTGCATGGAACCCTTCCACCGCACTGAGGGTCTCAAATACATGACACCAAACCGCGCGCGCAGCCGGCTGGTATTGCTGGTCGGGGTGGCCGCCCTCGGCTTGGCCGCCTGCAACAGCAGCCCTGCCAAACCGCCATCGACAACGTCGACCACGACGCAGCCCCCCGCCGGCACTCGCGAAACGGCAACCACCACCCCGACCAGCACCACAACGACCACTGCGGCCGCGGTTGGCAGCTCCGTCCGAGGCGGTTGCGCCGCATCCCAGCTCAGCGCGAAGCCAGGCCTCTCCAACGGGGCGACCGGGCACATCGGCCAGGTCGTCACCCTCACCAACACCTCGAAGGTGACCTGCACCCTCGATGGCTACCCCGGCCTGCAGATGCTCAGCGCGTCGAACCAGGTGATCCCCACCACCGTCCTACGCACCCCCAGCGTGGTGGTCCAGCCCCAGACGCCGACCAAGGTGACGATGCCGCCTGGACAGAGGGCTTCCTTCGTCCTCGGCTACGCCGATCAGACCGGCTACGGGAACAACGTCTGCCCGACATCGGCGAAGCTCGAGGTCACACCGCCCAACGACTACGGCTACCTGGTGGTCCCAGACAAGGTCTCGGCGTACGGGCCTTCCCTCGGCCAGTGCGGTGCGATCAACGTCTCGCCGGTCTACCTCGGGACGGGGGCGCAGCCGTGACCGAATCGGCACGGTCGCTGAAGGTAACCTCGACCTGCTGGTCCCGATGCCGCTCGGTGGCCCTGGCAATGTCCGCGAACACCTGGTGGTCTGCCGGAGTCAGCGGCTCTTTCTTGGGGGCGATGCTCCTCGGGTAGAGCCCCCGGGCCCACACCACGTTGAGTTCGGCGGCGTACATGGTGATCTCGGCTGCCAGGTACAAGAAGGCAATGAGGCCCAGGATCGAGCCGAAGTAGCCGTAGATCTGGCTGGAGTGCTTGAGCTGATGGGCCACCAGAGCGGTGCCCCCCAGCTGGAGCCCAGCCCAGGCAACCCCTGCCACCATGGCTCCCCAGCGCAGGTGGCGGGTAGGAACGCAACTCGGCGTGAGGACCCGGAACGCGGCCACGAACAGGGCCATGTCCACCAGGATCGCCACCAACCCGGCGCCCGCACGCGAACCCGCCCCGTGACCCGCGAAGGTGGCGAAGCCAGCCAGCACCGTGGTCGCCACGACGTCGAGCAGGAGGAGCACCAAGAACACGACGCTACGACCGAGCCGGGGAACGTAGCTCGGCCGGTCGATCACCGGGACGTTCCACACCTGGGCCATGGCGCGCTGGGCCGCCTGGGTGATCCCGAGCGATCCCCAGAGCAAGCCGGCCAGGCCGACGATCAGACCCACCACGCTCCCCTCCTTGAGGGCGTGGACCCCGTTGGGGCCGGTCAGCTGGGCTCCGATGATCGGGAACTGCCCGATGGCCGAGCCGACCACCTCGTGGGCGAGCGTCGGGGTGAGGACCAAGCCAAGGATGGTGATGAGCACCAGCAGGAGCGGGAACAGCGACAAGAACCCGTAGTAGGCAACCAGCGCCGCCAGCGAGCCAGCCGAGTCGTCGTTGAACTTCCTTACCACCGCCCACGCAAATGCCAGCGGCGGCGTGCGCTGCTGGAAGGCGTCAACCTTCTTGACCGTACGCTGGATCGCGTTCATTGCCGGGTGAGCCTAGGCTGGCAGCCGTGAGCAGATCCGTGACCAAAGCCAACGACCCCTGCTGGTGCGGCAGCGGCCGCAAGTACAAGCGCTGCCACCGCGAGGGCGCTTCGCGGGTGCGGCCTGGCCAGATCAGCCCTCGCCGGGCCGTCCCGGAGCACATAGCGCTCCCCGACTACGCCCTCACCGGCAAGC
Organism: Acidimicrobiales bacterium; assembly: GCA_039583695.1. GTDB lineage: Bacteria > Actinomycetota > Acidimicrobiia > Acidimicrobiales > JAJPHD01 > JAVKSL01. The sequence goes on from JAVKSL010000028.1 coordinate 13,545, forward strand.
CCGGTGGCGAGGACGAGGCGCCGGTGAAGACGCCCGAGGTTATCGAGCGGATGCGTCGAGCAGGGCGGGCGGCGGCGGAGGTGCTCGCGCTGACCGGCGCGGCGGTAGGTGTGGGAGTGACCGGCGACGATCTGGACGCGATCTGCCACGAGGAGTGCATCCGTCGGGGCGGCTACCCGAGCCCGCTCAACTACAGGGGCTTCCCCAAGTCTGTGTGCACCTCGGTCAACGAGGTGATATGCCATGGTATCCCCGACAATCGGCCGCTCGCGGACGGTGACATCGTGAACTTGGACGTGACCATATATCTGGACGGCGTCCACGGCGACACCAACGCCACATTCCTGGTGGGGGAAGTCGACGAGGAGTCACGCCGCCTGGTCCGGGTGACCCGGGAGTGCCTGGACCTGGGCATCGCCGCGGTCCGCCCGGGCCGGCCGCTATCCGACATCGGCAAGGCGATCCAGGCCCACGCCGAAGGCCACGGATTCGGTGTGGTCCGCTCCTTCGTGGGACACGGGATCGGTACCGCCTTTCACTCGCCACCCAACGTCTCGCACTACTACGACCCCAGGGCGTCCACGATCATGGTCCCCAACATGACCTTCACCATCGAGCCAATGATCACCCAGGGCAACTGGCGGCCCCGGATGTGGGACGACGGTTGGACCGCGGTCACCACCGATGGAAGCCGCAGCGCCCAGTTCGAGCACACCATGGTGGTCACCGAGGACGGCGTCGAGGTGCTGACCACCCTCGAACCCTGAGCGCCGGGGCCAGACCCGATTCGAGACTCGAGGACGGCCTCGACTATCTTCCGGGGCGCCACCCCTACCGAGGATGCCCTTGACCGCCATGCTCTCCGACCCAGCGACCCAGGACTCAACCCACCGGCCCCGGCGGGAACGGTTGCGGCGTGCCGTCGGGTTGGTCGTGGTCGGCGCCGCAGTCCCGCTCGGATTGGCCGCCTGCAGCCCCAGCCCGGCCAATGTTGGGCACGGTCCGCTCGGGATCAGTCAGGCCAACCGCGCCGCGGCGGCGGTCATCACGATCAACAACGCCGGCTTCTCACCGCCGGTGACCTATGTTCAGGCGGGCCTCAACATCTTGGTCATCAATGCCAGCGACTCCAGCCACACGGTGACAGCCTTCAATGGCGCTTTCCGCACCCCGGTGCTGGCCGGGGGCGGGGACGACGCTTCGTTCGTCATCAAGACCCCGGGCACCTACCGCTACTACGACGAGTTCAACCCGGGCATCCTCCAAGGCGAGATCGTCGTCACCCCGGCGTCCTAGGGCAGAGCCAAGCCTAACGCAACGCCGTGCCTCCCACCGCGGGGACCAAAACTGCGCAAAGATGATGCCGTGACCATGCGCATCGAGGACTACGCGATCATCGGCGACACCCACACTGCCGCCCTGGTGGCTCGTGACGGGAGCATCGACTGGGCTTGCCTGCCCCGCTTCGACTCCCCCGCCTGCTTTGCGAGGCTCTTGGGCAGCGCCAAGCACGGCTACTGGCGTATGGCGCCCGGTGGGACCGTGACCGCCACCCGGAGGCGATACCGCGGCGACACCTTGGTGCTCGAGACCGAGCATGACACCGCTGAGGGCACGGTGAGGATCACCGATTGCATGCCCGTCCGGGAGCACCATCCCGAGATCGCCCGCTTGGTCGAGGGGGTCAAGGGCCGGGTGCCCATGCGCATGGAGCTCGTCGTGCGCTACGACTACGGCTCGGTGCTCCCGTGGGTTCGCAACCTCGACGGCCGGCTGTCGATCGTTGCCGGGCCCGACTCGTTGTGCCTGTGGACCCCTGTCGAGACCCACGGGGAGGACATGACCACGGTGTCGGAGTTCTGCGTCACCGAGGGTCAAGTGGCCACGTTCACCCTCGCCTGGCACCCCTCGCACCTGCCCTCGCCACGACCCACCGACTGCCGGTTCATCGTCGCCGAGACCGAGCGTTGGTGGGCCGCCTGGTCGGCGCGCTGCACGCACGCCGGCGAGTGGCGCGAAGCCGTGGTGCGCTCCCTGGTCACCTTGAAGGCCCTCACCTACCATCCGACCGGGGGGATCGTGGCTGCTCCCACGACCTCGCTCCCCGAGACATTGGGCGGCAACCGCAACTGGGACTACCGCTACTGCTGGCTGCGCGACGCTACCCTCACGCTCCAGTCGCTCATGACCGCCGGATACCGCACCGAGGCAGCCGCATGGAGGGAATGGCTGCTGCGCGCCGTCGCTGGCGCCCCGTCCCAGCTCCAGATCATGTACGGCGCGGCGGGCGAGCGGCGCCTCGACGAGCGCGAGATCGATTGGCTCCCCGGATATGAGGCCTCGCGTCCGGTCAGGGTCGGCAACGCGGCCGCTGGCCAGTACCAGCTGGACGTCTATGGCGAGGTGATGGACTCCCTCCACCAGGCCCGCGTCCTCAAGGTGGCTCGGGACGACGGCTCCGCCTGGGCGCTGCAGAGCGCCCTGGTTGGCTTCCTGGAGGACGGCTGGCGCCAGCCGGACGACGGCCTGTGGGAGGTCAGGGGCCCGAGGCGACACTTCACCCACTCCAAGGTCATGGCCTGGGTGGCCCTGGACCGGGCGATCAAGGGAGTCGAGGACCTGGGGCTCCAGGGGCCGCTGGAGAGATGGAAGGCGGTCCGCTCAGCAATTCACGACGAGGTGCTGGCACGAGGGTGGAACGACCACGTGGGAGCCTTTACCCAGTACTACGGCTCGGACAAGCTGGACGCCAGCCTTCTGATGATCCCCCTGGTCGGATTCTTGAAGCCCGACGACAAACGGGTGATCGCCACCGTTGAAGCCATAGGGGCTGGTCTGTCCCAGGACGGCTTCATCTTGCGCTACCAGGCTGAGTCGTCGTCGGACGTCGACGGCCTGTCGGGTCGGGAGGGAGCCTTCCTGGCGTGCTCATTCTGGATGGCCGACGCGCTGGCGCTGATGGGACGGGAAGACGAGGCCCGGGCACTTTTCGAGAAGCTGCTAGCCCTGCGTAACGATCTGGGCCTGCTGTCGGAGGAGTACGACCCGGTGGCCCGCAGGCTGGTGGGCAACTTTCCTCAGGCATTCTCCCACGTAGGCCTCATCAATACCGCGTTCAACCTGACGCAGTCGAGTGGGCCCACCCACGGGCGGCGCAAGGGGAAGGCAGGCAGCTGATACTGGGGGTGCTGAGCGGGCACGGAGGTCTGGCGCCAGGGTGCCTGTTGCTTTGAGGTGTCTAGGCTGGCGCCGTGTTGTCAGTTCGCGCCCTGGAAGTCGAGGTGGGCGGGCGCTCGGTGGTCTTGGGCGCCACCTTCACCGTAACGGCAGGCGAAAAGGTGGGCCTGGTGGGCCGGAACGGGGCCGGCAAGACCAGCCTCCTCCGGGTCCTGGCTGGTGAGTCCTCCCCGGTTGCTGGCAGCGTGACCCGCAAGGGTGGGCTCGGCTACCTGTCCCAGGAGCCCCTGCGCCGCAGCGACGGCGCGAGCACCGCCCTGGCCCATGTCCTGTCGGGCAAGGATCTCGACCAGGCGGCGACCACGCTGGAGAAGCTGCGCCTGGCCATCGAGGAGGACCCCTCGGATGCCAATGTGGCCCGCTTCGCCAAGGCGGAGGAGGAGTTCGGCGCTGCCGGCGGCTACCAGGCGGAGGCCGATGCGTCGCGGATGCTCGCCGGGCTGGGGCTCGGGGTGGACCGGATGGGCCTACCCATGTGGACGCTGTCCGGCGGGGAACGGCGGCGGGTCGAGCTGGGCCGGATCCTGTTCGCAGGCAGCGACCTGTTGCTCTTGGACGAGCCGACCAACCACCTGGACACCGACGCCCGCGCCTGGCTGATGGGATTCCTGCGCTCGTATCGAGGCGCCCTGCTGGTGGTGAGCCACGACCTGGCCCTGCTGGACCAGGCGATCACCAGGGTGTTGCACCTCGACCGGGGTGATGGCAGCGGCTCCATAGTGGAGTACAAGGGCACCTACTCCCAGTACCGGGCGGCGCGGGCCGCCGACGAGGAGCGCCAGGGTGCGCTGGCGGCGCGCCAGGCCGCCGAGATCACCCGACTCGGCACGCTCGCCGATGCGATGCGCCACCAGACAGCGGCCCGGGCCCGCAAGGCCAAGACCATCGACCGCCGGGTCGAGCGCATGGAGAGCGAAGCGGTCTCTCGCCCCGTCTCGGCTCGGGCCGCTTCGTCGGCGATCCGCTTCCCCCCACCGCCCCACGCCGGCAAGGTGGTGCTGGAGCTGGACGGCCTGACCAAGGGGTTCGGTGGTCCTGTCTTGTTCGAGGGGCTCTCGCTCTCGCTGGCCCGGGGCGAACGGCTGCTGGTGATGGGCTTGAACGGGGCCGGCAAGACCACGCTGCTGCGCATGCTGGCTGGGATTGTCTCGCCCGACGAGGGCTCGGTGATGCCTGGCCTCGGCGTGTCCACCGGTTACTACGCCCAGGAGCACGAGGGCATCACCGCCGGCATGACGGTTCTCGAGCACCTTCGCGGGTTGGCCGACGTCTCCGAGCGGGACCGCCGGGCCCTGCTGGGGATGGTGGGGCTCTCCGGGGAGGTCGCCTTCCAGGATGCGGGCACGCTGTCTGGAGGGGAGAAGACCAAGCTCGCCCTGGCCCAGCTGGTGGCCGGGCGGCACAATGTCTTGTTGCTGGACGAGCCCACCAACAACCTGGACCCGGCGGCTCGAACCTCGATCGGCCGGGCGCTCGCGGCCTGGCCGGGGGCGATGGTGGTGGTCAGCCACGATGTGGACTTCGTGGGCACGTTGCGGCCGGACCGGGTGCTGGTGCTGCCGGACGCGACGGTCGATTACTGGAGCGACGAGCTGGCCGACCTGGTCGCTCTGGCCTGAGGCGCCCGGTGGTTGCTCGTGTTGCGGACGGTGTCATCGAGATCGACACACTGCTCGGTGGCTGGCAGAGACTGACTGCTGGGTACCTGATCGAGGGACCTGCGCCGGTGCTCATCGAGACCGGCAGCCAGAGCTCGGTGCCAGCCCTCCTGGAGGCCCTGGACAGCTTGGGCGTATCGGCTGACGATCTGGCCGGTGTCGTGGTGACCCACATTCACCTCGATCACGCCGGTGGGGTCGGGGACGTGGCGGCGGCGTTTCCCCGGGCCACCGTGTACGTGCACGAGAAGGGAGCCCGCCACCTGGTAGACCCGATTCGGCTGATCAGCTCGGCGTCGCGTGTCTACGGTGACCTGCTGGACTCGCTGTACGGCCGGCTCGAACCCACTCCCGCCGGGCGAATCCATGTGCTGACCGACGGCCAGGACATTGTCGTCGGCCCGGGCCGGGTGCTGACGGCCATCGACTCACCGGGTCATGCCAAGCACCACCTGGGCCTTCACGACTCGGGCTCGGGTATCTTGTTTGCCGGCGACGCGTTGGGGGTTCGCCTGCCCGACGTCGGCGTGCTGCGCCCGTCGGTGCCCCCACCGGACTTCGACCTGGACCTGGCGCTGGCGTCGATCTCAAAGTTCGAGGCCCGCGCCCCGGCCGCCCTCGCCTTGGCCCACTACGGAGTGGTGCACAACGCCGGCTCCCTCTTGAGCGAGGCGGCTGACGTGCTGCGCGCCTGGGCCGACGTGGCCTCAACAGCCTGGCGCGACGGCGCCGACATCGAGACTGCGCTGTCGGCGGCTTTCAGCGCGGACCTCACTGGCGTCGACCCAGCTGCCGCCGAGCGCTTGGAGACCCTCAACGGCCTCCACTCCAACGCAGCGGGTTTGCGCCGCTGGCTGGAGCTCCGGCAGGGATCGGACCGCGCCGGCCCAGGCGGCACTTCGGCCTAGGACTGAGCCTGCCTGGATAGTTTTGCCTCGCGCGGCAAGTATGGGGCACGTGAAAATCGTCTCTCGCAGCACCCTTGGGGTAGTCGTCGGCGTGCTCGCGCTGGGCCTGGGCACCGCCGCCTGCTCGTCTGGTCCTAACCTCCCGACCAACAAAGCAGCCGCCCCAGGTCCCCACCTTGCGCCGAGCGTTGTGGTGATACTCCAGAGCTTCAGCTTCGACCCGTCGGTGGTCACGATCAAGGCCGGCCAGACCATCGAATGGATTTGGGAGGACCACGGGGCACCCCACAACGTCACCTTCCCCAGCTTCCACAGCGCCACCCTGACCTCCGGGACGTACTACCACACGTTCACGACACCGGGTACCTACCACTACTCCTCCACGCTCAACCTCACCATGAAAGGAGAGGTGATCGTCACGCCCGGCTAGGAGGGCTGGCTCCCGGGCTGGGCTGGCTCCCGGGCTGGGCTGGCTCCCGGGACAAGGCTTGGCCGCCGCTACACCTGGCCAGCCGCCAAGCGGGCAATGCGTCGGCCCAGGTTCACAGCGTGATCGCCCAAGCGCTCGTAGAAGCGGGCAATGAGGATCACCTCGCTGGCGACCGCCACCGGCATCTCACCCCTGGCGACCTCTCCAGTGAGCCTTGTGTGCAGGACGTCGATCTCCTCGTCGGCCTCGTCGAGCTCCTCGGCCGCCTCGGCTGACCGGCTCACATAGGCCTCGGCCACCGACGCCCACATCTCGAGTCCGACCTCGGCCATCCGCTGAACCATTCCCCTGCTATGGGGGCTCATGTCCCTGCCCAGACCGTGCCCGGCCCGCTGGGCCACGTGCTCGGCAAGGTCCGCGCTCCGCTCTAGCTCGGGGAGGATCTGGAGCACGGCCACGAGGTAGGGAAGGTCGCTCCTCACCAGCTCCGGCCGGCCCAGCTGATGCCGGACCATCTCGGACACCTCGCTTGCCAGGTCGTCGATGACGTAGTCCGCAGCGACGAGACGCTCGGCTGCCTCCCGGTCCTGGTTCAACAAGGCATCGGTGGCACCGGCCAGCGCCTCGCGCACCAAGGCGAACAGCCGGCAAACCTCACCCTCGATCTGATCGGTCACCCCCGACGCGCCCGAGGCCATGCCGTGACACCCTAAGCCAGGGTGGCAGCCCCACCGGCCGGCTGGGGCCGCACGATTCGCTACGGACAGGTTTCACCTTCGTGTCACCTGTCATTCATATTGCGTTGGGTTCTCGTTCATCCCGGCGAACGAGGCTGAACATGTGCTGGAAACAACGCTCGCCGACCTCGAGGCATCTGGGCTCCTGGCAGCCCTGGACGAGGCTCACCTCAGCAAGTACCACCTGCGCGCCGCGCTGACCACGGGGGTGGGATTCTTCACCGACGCGTACGACCTGTTCGTCATCGGGGCTGTCCTCACCATCTTGAAGGGCCAGTGGCACCTTGGCCCCACCGGAGTCTCCATGGTGGGAAGTGCTGCGCTCCTGGCCGCCTTCTTTGGGGCGTTCGTGTTCGGGCGGATAGCAGATACGTTCGGGCGTCGAAAGGTCTACGGCCTGGAAGCCGCGATCATGGTCGTGGGCGCGATTGGGTCGGCCTTCGCCCCAGACCTGGCCTGGCTCGTCGTGTTCCGCTTTGTCATCGGGGTGGGGATCGGCGGGGACTACCCGGTGAGCGCGGTGCTGATGAGCGAGTATGCCAATCGCCGCGACCGGGGCAAGCTGGTGGGCCTGGTCTTCTCGATGCAGGCCCTGGGCCTGATCGTCGGCCCGCTCGTGGGCATCTCCCTGGTGGCCTCGCATGTACCTGCGGCTCTTACCTGGCGCCTGATGCTGGGCTTGGGTGCCATCCCAGCCGCTGGGGTGATCGTGGCCCGCCGCCGCCTCCCCGAGTCCCCCCGCTTCAAGGCCGAGGTGCAGGGCCGAGCAGCCGAGGCTGCAGCTGAGCTTGCCCGGCTCTCAGGCAGCGCCATCGGCCTTGAACCGGGACCGGCGTTATCCAGCCGGTCCGTCACCGACCCAGCGAAGAACCGCCTGGGCATGAAGGCCTTCGTCAAGGACCGCCGGCTGGCCCTCACCCTTCTCGGCACCGCCGGAACCTGGTTCCTGTTCGACTACGCGTACTATGGCAACTCGATCTCCACTCCGGTGATCCTGCGCATGGTGGCGCCACATGCCAGCCTGCTCACGACCTTGACGTGGACGCTCGGGATCTTTGCCGTCGCCGCGCTACCCGGCTACCTGCTTGCCGCATTCACCATGGACCGGGTCGGGCACCGCCGGCTCCAGCTGATCGGCTTTGCGGTGATGGCGGCGGCTTTCCTCACCATTGGGGTGGTCCCCGAGGTGGCGGCCGCCGCTCTGCCATTCCTGGGCGTGTACGGCATCAGCTACTTCTTCTCCGAGTTCGGACCGAACACAACCACTTTCGTGATGGCCTCCGAGGTATTCCCGGTCAGCTTGCGAACTACCGGGCACGGCATCTCGGCGGGAATCGCCAAGGTGGGGGCCTTCATCGGGGTGTTCGTCTTCCCGTTGCTCGCGGCGAGCCTCGGGTTGCGGGGCACCCTCACGCTCACCGCCGGCCTCGCGCTCGCCGGGCTCGGCCTCACCCTGGTACTTCCGGAGCCAGCCCGTCGCTCTCTCGAGGAGGTGTCCGGGCACCGAGTGGAGCTGGCCCCCACCCTCGAAGCTCGCACTTTGGGCAATCCCGGCCTCTACCGTGCCAAAGTTGCCCAAAGTACGGATTGACCCGGCGCGGCGACCCGGCGCGGCGACCGTGCACGGGAGCAGGTCTCAGCTGGCGTCGGGTGCGGGCTTCCCGGCATCTCGTGCCCGCCAGGCGGCCTCGGCTCGGGCCGTCACCTCCCGTAGCGACAGGCCCCGGAGGCGGGCGACCCTCGCCGCGTCCTCCTGCTCGGCCTTTACCCTTCCTGGGCTCACCTTCACTCGCACGGGCATCCCCTGCACCTGCACCTCCTCGATCGAGCGCGACCCGGCCCAGCGAGCCACCTCGTGGCTGCGCACACCGAGGCTGCCGGTCTCGGCCCGCATCACCTCAGCCAGAGGTACGGCCAGCCCCGGGTCGGCCAGGACCGAGAGGACATGTCCCGGGCGCCCCTTCTTCATGAGCACGGGCGTCAGCCACGCGTCGGCGGCACCGGAAGCGAGGAGCGCCCCCACGGCGTGAGCCAACACCTCCCCGGTCACGTCGTCCAAGTTGGCCTCCAACACGACGAGCGGCTGGCCGCCGGCACTGCCCGGCACCTCCGGCCCGGCGCCCAGCACCACCTGGACCACGTTGGGGCAACCGTCCAGCTCGCGCGAGCCCGCGCCGTAGCCGGTTCCCTCGATCTGCATGGCGGGCAACGGCCCGAATCCCACCGCCATCGCCGCCAGCAACGCGGCCCCGGTGGGCGTGGTGAGCTCCATGTTCAGCTCGCGGCCCTCCACGGGCGCCCCCTGGAGCAGGGCGACCACGGCTGGCGAAGGGTTGGGAAAGACCCCGTGGGCGGTGCGCACCACACCAGTCCCTGTCGCCACCGCGCTCGCACACACCTCGTCGACGCCCAGCACCTCCAGCGCAGCACAAAAACCCACGATGTCAACGATGGCGTCGTGCCCACCCACCTCGTGAAAATGCACCTGAGCACCTGGACGCCCGTGGATGCGTCCCTCCACCTCCGCCAGGACTCCAAACACAGCCAGCGCACGGTCACGCACCCGTGCCGGCAGGCGGGCTTCCTCGATGATGCCCACGATGTGGGCGTGAGTCCGCACCACGTTGTCCTCCCTCACGCTCACCACCGCCCTGGTGCATGCCAGCCCGGCCCGCAAGACGGCCTCCACGTCAAGCCTCCATCCGCCGAGTGGCAGCCGATCCAGGATGCCCCGCACCGAGTCCGGGTCGGCCCCCGCATCCAGGAGGCTCCCGAGGGCCATGTCCCCGGCGATACCGGAGAAGCAGTGGAACCACGCCACCCGCCGGGTGCTCATCGCCCCAGCATCCGGACCACTGCGCAAGCCGCCCCGAACCCGTTGTCGATGCCCACCACCACCATGCCCGCCGCGCATGAAGCCAGCATCCCCAACAGCGCGGTCACCCCTTCCAAAGCCGCCCCGTAGCCCACGCTGGTGGGAACCGCCACGACCGGCGCCGGGGTGATCCCCCCGACCAGGCTGGCCAAAGCGCCCTCCATGCCGGCGACGACCACCACTGCGTCAGCGGCGGCCAGCTCGTCCACGCTGGTGAGCAGACGGTGGAGCCCTGCGACGCCGCAGTCCACCAGCAGCGATGGTGCAAACCCGTAGGCCCCGAGCGTGGCCACGCACTCCGCGGCAACCGGCAAATCCGCGGTGCCCGCGGTGATGACAGTGACCCGCGCTGGTTTGGGGGGGGAAGGGCGCCAGACCAGGGTGGACACGGCGGTGTGGCGCAAGGCGGCATATTCCTCCAAGAGCCCCGTGCCGCCGGGGCTCGTCGCCACGGCCGCGCTGGACTGGTCGGCATCTGCCCTGGTAAGCAGCACCGGACCGCCACCCGGCTCGGCGAGCAGCTCGGCCACGATGGCCGCGCACTGCGCCGGCGTCTTGCCCGGCGCGTAGACGGCCTCGACCACCCCCTGGCGCAGGGCCCGGTGGTGATCGACCCGGGCAAAACCCAGGTCGGCCCACGGCAGCCGCCGCAGCCGGGTCACCGCCTCGTCGGCCGACGTGGCGCCGTCGCGCACCTCCTCCAGGAGTCTTCGCAGGGTGGCAGTGTCCATGGTCATTATCCTGCCTGCCATGGCGCCTTCGACCAGCATCGGGTACTTTGGACCACCGGGAACCTTCACGGAGGAGGCGCTGCTGAGCCAGCCCGACCTGGCCGGGGCGCGCCGGATGGCGTTCCCGACCATCGCCGAGGTGTTGGAGGCGGTGGAGACGGGATGCTGTGAGCTGGGTTTCGTGCCCATCGAGAACTCGATCGAGGGGACGGTGACGGCCACCATCGACGCCCTGGTGTTCGACCTGGACCTGGTGATTCGGCGGGAGGTGATGCTCGACGTGCACCTCAACCTGCTGGCGCCACCGGGCACGAGCCTCGCCGACGTGCGCATGGTGGTGTCGTTTCCCCACGCCTCGGCGCAGTGCAAGGCGTACCTGAGCCAGGCCCTGCCTGGCGTGGCGGTTGCCGCCGCGGCCTCGACGGCCGACGCGGCCAGGGTCCTCGGGGAGCAGCGCACCCCAGGGACCGCGGCGCTCGCCCCCCTGCAAGCCGCCGCGCTGTACGGATTGGAGGTGCTGGCCTCATCGGTGGAGGACCATGCGGGGAATCAGACCCGATTCGTGCTGGTAGGGCGCAGCGGCGTGCCAGAGGCAAGTGGTCACGACCGCACGAGTGTGGCATGCTTCCAGCACGTGGACCGGCCAGGGACCCTGCACGCCATCCTGGGCCAGTTCGCGGCCAGGGACATCAACCTCACCAAGCTGGAGTCCCGCCCCACCAAGGCAGGCATGGGCCAGTACTGCTTCATCATCGACCTAGAGGGCCACATCGGCGACGAGCTGGTCGGCGACTGCCTTCGGGACCTGCACGCCAGCCTGGCAGACGTGAAGTTTCTCGGCTCGTACCCCGCGGCCGGCGAGGATGCCCCGGAGCGCAGGCGCGACGCGGACGCCGGGTGGCGGGCTGCGGCTCGATGGCTGGAAGCCCTAAGAGGCCAAATTGGGAAGGGGTGAGCCCTCCAGCCTCGTGCCCACTCGATGCCAGTGTGCCACCAGCCAGCCCACCAGCTGCTCGCATTGCGGTGCAAGGGTTGCCCGATGGCATCCCACAGGGTCTGGTTGGGGCTCCTGGTCACCACCATGTCGGCATCGATGCCTTCTCTCACCAGTCGTCTTGCCCATCATGGCAGCGTTGGGCACTCAACGCGAGTACCCCAGGGCGCATATTCCCTGGTCAGGGCGCATTTTGGGATCGACTTTTTCAGGGCGAAGTAGCTAAGCTAGCTGAACAGGGAGGAACGGACCAGTGGCACGTGATGGGACCAAAAGGGCGTGAGCGGCACTGCGCCTGTCCCGCCGCACGCGGTGGTCCTTTTCGGGGCGACCGGAGATCTGGCGTGCCGCAAGCTCCTGCCGGGTCTGCTGCGCCTGTCGCTGGCCAAGCTGCTCCCCGAGTGCCGGATCGTCGCCACCTCGCTGGACGAACTCGACGACGAGGCCTACCGTGCCGTCGCCCGGTCCGCCTGTGACGAGTTTGCCGGCGGCGGCTTCACGGACGAGCATTGGCAGCGCTTCGCCAGCCGTATCAGCTACGTTCCCCAGTCCCGGGGCTCCCACGCCCTCGGGGAGGCCGTCCGCCTGGCTGAGTCGACCCTGCCGGGCGAGCCGCGCCGCCTTCACTACCTGAGCATCCCCCCGCAGGCAGCGGGCGCGGTGGTGCGCGTCCTAGCCGAGGCTGGGCTCGCCGAGCGCGCCCGGATCATCATGGAAAAGCCGTTCGGCACCGACCTGGCGAGCGCCCGGCACCTCAACTCCCTAGTCAAGGGTGTATTTGCCGACGACCAGGTGTACCGGATCGACCATTTCCTGGGAAAGGAGGCCGCCCAGAACATCCTCGCCTTTCGGTTCGCCAACGGTCTCTTTGAACCGATCTGGAATCGCCAGCACATCGACCACATCCAGATCGAGGTCCCCGAGACCCTCTCGGTGGGGCCGCGAGCTGGCTTCTACGAGCAGACCGGGGCGTTCCGCGACATGGTGGTCACGCACCTTTTCCAGATCCTCGCCTTCGTGGCCATGGAGCCGCCCACAGCCCTCGAGCCCCGCGCGATCAACGAGGAGAAGAACAAGGTGTTTCGCTCCTTGCGCCCAATCGATCCGTCCAGGGTGGTCCGGGGCCAATACGAGGGTTACCGCTGGAGCGAGGGAGTCCCGCAGGATTCGGACACAGAGACATTCGTGGCCTTGCGCTGCGAGATCGACAATTGGCGTTGGGCGGGGGTGCCCTTTTTCTTGCGGACCGGCAAGCAGATGGCCGAGGGGGCACGAATCGTCTCAATCGCCTTCCGCGAGCCACCGCGCTCGATGTTCTCCGCGGACTCTGGGGTCGGGACTCAAGGCCCCGACCACCTGACATTCGACCTGGCGGAGGCCGCGAGGATGTCGCTCTCGTTCTACGGAAAGCGTCCGGGTCCAGGGATGAGACTCGACAAGCTGAGCCTGCAGTTCGCCCTCCACGACACCGACGAGGCAGCGGAGGTGCTCGAGGCCTACGAGCGCCTTATCCACGACGCCATGATCGGTGATCAGACCCTGTTCACCAATGCCGAGGGGATCGAGCGTCTGTGGGAAGTGTCCCAGCCGTTGTTGGACGCGCCCCCTGAGGTTCAGCTCTACCGGGTCGGCTCGTGGGGGCCTTCGGCGATAAACGAGTTGGTGGCGCCGCGCAGGTGGCGGCTACCCTTCCACCACCGCTGGCGCGACCAACGGTGAGCGCCACAGCCCCGGAGCGGGCTCCGGTGCCGTCAGGCTCCGACGAGGGGGAGCCCGGGGTCTGGCACCCCGACGGCCACGTGATAGTCCGCGGCCTGCGCGACGTCGGACTGCGCACTTCGAGCACCTGCATCTCAGCGGCGTAACAGTGGTGGTCGCAGACGATGATCCCGACGTCGCCTGGCTCGGATCGTCGAGGGCTGGGGCGTGCCCCACATCCAGGCCAATCACACCTTGGCGACGGTCTCGCCGATAGTCCGGCTGGTGTCCGGCGGGCCAATCCGTCGTCCGTTCGTAGGCCGCCCTGGGTAGCGGACGGTCAGCGTGCGCGGTGGTGTAAGACTGTGAGTGGAGGGATGGCAGAGCGGCCGAATGCGAGGCTCTTGAAAAGCCTTGGGTGATGAGCCCCGGGGGTTCGAATCCCCCTCCCTCCGCCCGCCCGCCCCCCCCGCCCTCCCGGTAGCGGCCCTGACAGCGAGGCGTCTTGACTCCGCTGTGCCCGCGGTGTAGAAAGGTCCTACCGAGTCGAGGGGCGATGACCCGTCCTCAGGTCTTGGCGCGGCCTTGGGTGGCCGTCAGACATACAACGCACGTGAGTGTCGCCTTGCGGCCGGTCGAGCCAGCGACGCTTAACCGGAAGGACTGAGCCCGTGACGATACCCTCCCTGCTGGCAAGCCGACTTTCCCCGGTACTACCCGTTCCCGAGGGTTCCGGTGCCCCAGCCACGGCCCGGCGTCGCCGCGTGGTGACGGCTCTGGCCGGAACTGGAACCGTGACCCTGTTGCTCGGCTTGGCGCCGGGCCTGGCGTTGCTGAACTGGGTGGGCGTAGTCACCTTGGCTGCACTGGCCTTCTACGGGGCACTTTTGTATCGCGGCCGCCTGTCGCAAATCCTCCATGACTGGCGGCCCCTTGGCGCCGAGCCGCCGGTGGCCGTCCTGTACGCCATCGCCATCAGCCTTTGGGCCGCCGCATGGACGCGTAGGCTCGTGCAGCTTGCGAACGCGCGTCTGGGCGTGGCGTCGACCAGCCCTGCCCAGGTCGTCGGCCTGCGGGTCTGGCTCGCAATAGCTCGGGGCCAGACCAGCCTGTCCCGGATCTCCATGCGCGCCCTGGCCGCGTCGGCCATAGCCTCGGCAGGCGTGGCAGCCGCCGGGTCCCTGGCAGCCGGGGCCACGCCCACCACGACAGTCCCGGTCACCTCGGTCCTGCACGACCTGGCGCAGTGCGAATCCGGCAGCAACTACACCGCCGACACCGGCAACGGCTACTACGGGGCATACCAGTTCTCGCTGTCCACCTGGCGGGGACTGGGTTTGAGCGGGCTTCCGAGCAAAGCCTCGCCCGCCACCCAGGACGAGGCCGCTCTCCTCCTGTTCAAAAAAGCAGGATGGGCGCCGTGGCCCACGTGCTCCGCCCAGCTCAGGCTCAGGTCGCCGGGTCTGCCGCGCCGGACTGGCCTGGTGTACCGGACTGGTCCGGTACACAGGACCGATGTCACCCACAGGACCGATGTCACCCACAGGACCGATGTCACCCACAGGACCGATGTCACCCACAGGACCGATGTCACCCACCGGACCGACGACGGGGCCCGTTCCCAGCTCACCACCACTGGGCGGCAGGTAGCCTCAGACAAGAGCTACACGGTCCAGGCGGGCGATACCTTGAGCGCCCTAGCGGAGCGCTACGGGGTCAGCGTCGCGGCCCTGAGCGCGACCAACCACCTGAGTGACCCCAACCTGATCCTGGTCGGCCAGATCCTGAGCGTTCCTGGCATGACGGCCGATCGGACGGCAGTCTCCGCGTCCAGCTACACCGTCCAGGCGGGCGACACCTTGAGCGCCCTAGCGGAGCGCTACGGGGTCAGCGTCGCGGCCCTGAGCGCGACCAACCACCTGAGTGACCCCAACCTGATCCTGGTCGGCCAGATCCTGAGCGTCTGAGAGCGTTCTAGCGGTCTAGGTGGTGACGGCCTAGGGTGGTCGTGCCTACCAAAAGGAGCTGTAGCCAATGGGCACAGGAACCATCAGTGACATAAATAGGGGACCTCTTAGATGACCGACATCGTCGATCCCAAGTTCGAGGCCTACGCAGAGAGCCACACCAGCGAGTCACCCCCTTACCTGGTTTCGCTGGCTGCCGAGACGCGTGACACGATGGAGTCACCCGGGATGATGGTCGGTCCGGTGGAGGGCAAGTTCCTCGAGATGCTCGTGTTCACCTCACGGGCGTCGCGGGTGCTCGAGATCGGGACCTTCACCGGCTATTCGGCACTGTGCATGGCCGCGGCGTTGCCCCCCGCCGGGCACATCACGACGTGTGAGTCCAACCCGCACCACGCGGAGGTGGCCCGCCGGCACATCGCGGCCAGCGGGTTCGCGGACATGATCGAGGTCATCGAGGGTCCGGCACTGGAAACCATCGCCAAGCTGCCTGGCCCGTTCGACCTGATCTTCATCGACGCCGACAAGGCCTCCTACGTGGATTATTACGAGCTGGCGCTGACCAAGGTGACCGGGCGAGGGATCATCGTGGCCGACAACACCTTCTGGGGCGGGGCGGTGATCGACCCAAAGGACCGCAGCGCCGACACCACAGCCATCCGAGCCTTCAACGACCACGTCGTGAAGGACAACCGGGTGACTTGTGTCCAGCTCACCATACGTGACGGGGTCACGCTGATCCGGCTGCGGTAGCTCGGCTCCCCGTTGTGACGCCCAGCGCCAGCCCGCGACGCCACGAAGGGCGAGCGGGCAAAGGGGCGAGCGGGCACAGGCTCAATTTCTAAAAGGAGGTGCCGCCGGGCAGGAGCTGGGGGGAGCCCCCGCCCGGACGACACCGGTGCCGCCCCTCAGACGCTGCCGTTCAGGCCCTTGGCCACCCGTGCCCCGAGGTCGGGGTCCACCTGGCGCCAGTAGTCGATCACCCGGGGCACCACGTCGTCGTGAACGCCTCCATTGATGTGGTTCACGATGTTGGTGACCAGGTGCGCCCGGTCGGTCTCGCTGAGCACCTTGCGGTAAAGAGTGCCCGGCTGGCCGAAATCGTCGTCCTCGGAGTGCAAGGTGTGGGCCGACCGGACGATCTCCCCCTCCAGGTGGTAGCTGGGGTCCGCGTAGCGCTCGGCGTCTGCGCTCGGACCGCCGTAGCTGTTGGGGGCGTACACCGGCTGGTCGCCGCTGTGGTGGTAGCGCATCGGGCCGTCCTTGTTGTAGCTGTGGACGGGCACCACCGGCTGGTTGACCGGGAGCTGGAGGTAGTTGGGCCCGATGCGGTGGCGGTGGGTGTCGGGGTAGCTGAACAGGCGACCCTGGAGCATCTTGTCCGGGCTCGGCGCGATGCCGGGCACCATGTTGGCCGGCTCGAAGGCGGCCTGCTCGATCTGGGCGAAGTAGTTCTCCGGGTTGCGGTCCAGGACCAGGCGACCGATGGTGATCGGGGGGTAGTCCTCGTGCGGCCAGACCTTGGTCAAATCGAAGGGGTTGAAGCGGTAGTCCGCTGCGTCCTCGAAGCCCATGATCTGCATCTCGAGGCGCCATGCGGTGTGGTCTCCTGCCTTGATCGAGTCCCACAGGTCCCGCCGGTGGAAGTCGGGGTCCTCCGCTGTCATCGCCTTGGCGTCAGCATCGGTGAAGCTCTCGATGCCCTGGGTGGTCTTGAAGTGGTACTTGACCCAGAAGCGCTCGCCCCCGGCGTTCACCCACATGAAGGTGTGCGAGCCGTAGCCGTTCATGTGGCGGTAGGTGCGGGGGATGCCGCGGTCGCTCATGAGGAAGGTAACCTGGTGGGCAGAGTCGGGCGTCAGGGTCCAGAAGTCCCACATCATGTTGTGGTCGCGCAGGCCCGTGTCGGGCTGGCGCTTCTGGGAGTGGATGAAGTCGGAGAACTTGGAGGGGTCACGGATGAAGAAGATCGGCGTGTTGTTGCCCACCAGGTCGTAGTTGCCCTCCTGGGTGTAGAACTTGAGGGCGAAACCCCGGGGGTCCCGCACCGTGTCGGCGTAGCCCTGCTCGCCGGCAACCGTCGAGAAGCGGGCCAGGGCCGGGGTGCGGGTGCCCTTGCGCAAGAAGTCGGCCTTGCACCACTGGCTCACGTCCTCGGTGATCTCGAGGAACCCGAAGGCGCCGGCTCCCTTGGCGTGCACCACCCGCTCGGGCACGCGCTCGCGGTTGAACTGGGCCATCTTCTGGATCAGGTAGTGATCCTGGAGCAGGAGCGGACCGTCGGCGCCAACTGAGAGGGAGTAGTCGTCGCTGGGAGCGGCGATCCCCGCATCGGTCGTCGTGGGGGGGGCTTGGTGCTTATCGCTCATGTGCTACTCCTTCGTGATCCGTACTTCTGCTTGTTTCGGACCCAGTCTAGGTCCAAGACTGGAACCTGTCCAGCCTCAGGACCGATATTGTTCACAAAACGTGCCAGATAAGTTAGGATGCCCTGTGACTTGTCCGGAAGGTCCGGGCACGCATCGAGATGATCGGGAGGGCACGCCATCAGCGAGCTAGTCGAGCGACTGCGCCAGCGTGACTGGCGGATGACCGCCCAGCGCCGGGTGGTCGCCGAGGTGCTGGTGGGCGACCATGTCCACCTGTCCGCCGAGGCGGTGCACACTCTCGCCCAGGCGCGCCTTCCGGAGATCAGCCTGGCCACCGTGTACAACACCCTCAACGAGCTGGTGGCCATGGGTGAGGTGCTCGAGGTCTCGGCCGGGATCGGTCCCAAGCGCTACGACCCCAACGTGGAGGTCGCCCACCAGCACCTCGTCTGCGTGGGCTGCGGGGCGCTGCGCGATGTGATGCCCGTGGGGGAGGCGGGTCTCGCCCTGCCCCCCGACCAGCGGCACGGTTTCCGCCTGTTGGACGTGGACATCGTCTTCCGCGCTATGTGCGGCGATTGCGACTCAGGGGAGCGACTTCGTTCGGGATAGCGGCGCGCAATGTCGAGGCCGATGACACAGTCACGGATCCGCTTTCAGAACGGCCTACAGGCTCGTGGTCTCTCCGATGAAGCGGATCACTGGGTGGTCCAGCTCCTCCTCGTCCCAGAGCACGAGCCACTCCGAGCCAGCGGCCGGCCGGAGCATCGCCCACATGCCATTGGTGAAGCGACGACGCTTCGCTCGAGGGTCGACAGGCTCGGCCTCTATCCAGTCGAGGCA
>JAVKSL010000029.1:0-31804 GCA_039583695.1 Acidimicrobiales bacterium
GGGCGCGCCACGACCACCCGGACCCCGGCCCCGCCTAGCTGGCAGAGCAAGGCCGCCCGCTCCGCTCGATCCGATGACAGGCCGTAGCCGTCGACGACGACGAGGTCGAAGTAGCTCGGCGCGTCGGCGAGCAGCCGGGACAGCCCCGGCCGGCGGGCGTCCCGGTCGGCGTAGGTGGCGACGTGCGACCAGTCGGGCTGGCGGGCGACGTGGAGCGCCAGGCCGGCCACCTGGCGGTCGAGGCGTGCTCTGCCCGCCCGCCCCGGTGCCTCACGGGCGTAGATGGCGGCCCGCCAGCGTGGATGGTGCTCGTTGCCCATGTGGTCGATGAGACCTCTGCGAGGCGCAGAATGCAAGGCGCTCCCCAGGATGACCGGCGGTCCGGCAGTGCCGGCCGGAACTTGTCCCGACCTTGTGCCACCAGCACGCGACCGGCTGTCACAGGAGCACGCGACGATGACGGAGTGACGCTCCCCATGCCACTCCGCTACGTGGCCCAGCTACTTCGACAGGACCGGGCACAGGCGACGGGCCGCGCGGTGCTCTTCGCCAGCATCGTCGGCTTCGACACGTTCGAGAGCCATATTCCTGAGCTCGCTTCCATGTCCGGGGTTGGCGCAGCACGCCTCCGGCATCTCGTCGTGATCGGCCGCCAGGCATTGAGCGAAACCTCACCGAAGACCCGTGAGCAACATCTCGTGTCGAAAGTGCTCTTGCGTGAGTTCTGCCGTACCGACGCCGATGGAGCGGGCCTGCTGCTCGCCCACGCGCTCTGCTCCCGACGGACGAGGTCCACGGGCCCCCGAGGCATGGGGCATCGTGAGCACTTCGTCAAGATCGACAGCCACGCGACCGAACTCGTCTGGGGAGACGTCGAGCAGGATCTCCCCGGGGCACTCACTGCCGCCTACAGTCGGCGGATCCTCGGACAGCCGAAGCAGTTGGTGGTCATCAAGGCGGCCGTGGCGCTGCACTTCGCGCGCAGCTTGGACGTGCTCGACGACCAGGAGAGGATCCTGCGTCAGGCGATAGAGACTCTGCATTCCGAGTACCTCGGGAACTGGCCGCTCGTCGAGGCTCTCTACTACCTGAAGCACCGGCTCTACCCGCCGCGGGGTGATCATGTCCGCCAGGAGATTGCCGACGATCTCCTGGCCCAGACGCGTCAACTCGTCGATAGTGGCGTCCTGTTCCGTCTGCGCGTCGTGGACCTCTTCGAGAAGGCTCGGGAGATGGCCGGCTGGATGGGTGTCCGCATCCTTCGCCCGCGCCGAGGTGAGTTCCTGATCGGCGACGTACCGGCGATCCCGATCGACGAGGCATCGGGCTCGTTTGGGTTGTCCGGTGGCGTTGCCTTCAGCGATGCGACCACGGTCGTCCTTCCGCTTGGTCCGCGTCGGCTCGCCGCGCTCCATCGTGGCCCGGACACCTTCGAGGTCATCGCAGGAACCGAGGTGACCGAGCTGAACCGGCTTCAGGTCGCCAATGCCAGGACCCACGTGGCGTTCCGGCGGGGATCGGATCTCGATCGAGTGGTCCGTCGGTTCTCTGCTGCCCCTCGCCCGGACTCGGTGGCGAGCGTGGGGTGATAGCAGTTCGCTTGCGGTGTCTATCAGTTCTGCTAGCATCTCTGACATGTCGTCCGAGGTGATCTACGCCAGAGTCCCGAAGGCCCTCAAGGACGCCGCCGACTCCTATGCCAGCGAGCGGGGCGCCACCCTGACCAAGGCGGTCGCCGATCTGCTCGACCGCGGACTCTCCTCGGCATCCGACGAGCGCTCCGTCGCCGAGCTCGAACGGAACCTGGCGCAGATCGCGGCGGAGAAGGTCGCCGCGGAGGCCGAGCTGCTGGCGGCCAGGACCGAGCTTGGCGCCGTGAAGTCGCTCGCACAGCGCGCCGGTCGCGCCGTTGGCACCTGCCCGCAGTGCGGTCAGGTGATCACCGGTTACGACCTGCTCGGGGCCGGGCAGTGCTCGAATTGCTGCCACCCCCTCTCCAGCCTGATCGCGCCGACGGGATCGGCGCCGACGCTCGACCAGCGAGAGCTGATGTTCCTCGTCGGGGCGCTCGGCGTGGTGCTCGGGATCGCCGTCTTGGCTTCCAGTTGAAAGAAGGGGACACGCCGCCATGACCAAACAAGAGCAGATCGCGGACTTCCTCGACACCCACATCGTCTGGCCCCGCGCCACCCACGGCTTCGGGCCCTGGGACGCCGACTTCCCATGGGCAGGGCCCCCCTACAACTCGACTCGCGCTCCGCGCCCCTCGGTCGACGAGCTTGCGCATGAGCTCCTCGGCATCGGCGAGTTTCGGGCCCTGCAGCTCGGCGGCTGGCTTTCGACCACCGACGGGCAAGTGATCGCACAGGCCGTCGAGATGGTGACGCCCCCGTTCTACAGCGAGGACGTCGAGTTGCTCGTAGCCGCACTTCAGCGAGCCGCGCAGCTGCAGCAGGTCGAGGGACAACAGGCCGCAGGGCGAAATGCCCTTGTCGCGATCGGCGCGTCGGCGCTCATCGCCCTCTTCATCTTTGCGGTCGGCGAGTCGTCCTGAGCGGGAGCCGATCCCCGAGCACGATAGAAGGCCAAGTCACCAACTGCTGAAGGTGTTCGGCCGGCGCGCGGATACCTACCGTCGAACCTGTTGCCGAGGAGGACCTCAGATGCGCAGCGTGACCTATTCGATGGGCGTCTCACTTGACGGCTACATCGTCGGGCCAGACGGCGAGTTCGGCTGGACGATGCCCGGCCGGGAGGTCATGCGCTTCGTCACCGACGAGATACGAGAGGTCAGCGTCCACCTCTTGGGACGACGGCTGTACGAGACGATGCTGTACTGGGAGACCGCCGACCAGAATCCATCGCTCGACGACTCGGAGCTCGAGTGGGCCGCGGTGTGGAAGTCGCTTCCGAAGGTGGTCTTCTCCACCACGCTCTCGGCGGTGCAGGGCAATGCCCGCCTGGCTTCCGGCAGCCTGGCGGAGGAGATCGAGCGGTTGCGAGCCGAGCCTGCGGGCGGCGATATCGCAATCGGTGGCTCGATGCTCGCCGCTGAGGCGGCCGGCCTGGATCTGATCGACGAGTACCGGTCCAGGGTCTACCCGGTGCTGGTTGGCGGTGGGGTCCCCTTCTTCCCCCAGCGCGGGCGCCGGGTCGATCTCGAACTTGCCGAGACCCGCACCTTCAGCTCGAGGGTCGTCTACCTCCGCTATCGCGTAGCGCGTTAGCCGGATCGCCCGCTGAGCGCCAGCGGGCTCCTACCCGGGTGCCCTCGTGTTCTATTGCGATGGTCGCGTCGCGCCCAGATAGTGCAGGTTGCCGAACGCCGCGCCGATCGTGGTGGGGAACGGCTCGACCCGGACGTCAGCCCCGGTGTGGGGGGCGTCGACCATGACCGCTCGGCCGCCTTCGGTGCCGACGTAGAGCCCGACGTGGTCGACGGCGTGGCTCGCCCCGAAGAAGACGAGGTAGCCGGGCTCGAGTGGCGCCCCCGGCGGCAGTTGTGGCCCCGTGTCGTACTGGTCCTGGGCGACCCGGGGAAGGCTGATCCCCGCAGCCTTGTAGGCGGCTTGGACGAGGCCGGAGCAGTCGAAGCCCACCCCTGGGGTCTCGCCGCCCCAGACATAAGGCGTGCCGACCTGGGCGAGCGCCCAGTCGACGGCGATCCCCCCTGCGGTGCCGGTCGTGACGGTCTGGCCGGATGTCTGGCCGTAGGAGCGGGCGAGGGAGAGGACCTCTGCGACATACCAGGACGCGTGGTTGTAGCTGAGCACCGCGCCTGCGATGTCCGCGCCGTTTCTCGCCCCGTTGGCGCATAGCATGCGCGCCGCGGCGTAGACGGCGTCGACGGGGTCGTAGATGTCGGGCGGGGAGACCCCGCCGGGGGGGATCGGTTCGTCGTAGGCGGCGAAGGTCGCCGGCTCGAACTGCATCGGCCCGGCTGCGATTCCGGCGGCGTTGAGCCCCGACGTCACCCCGGGGAGGGTGGACTGGCCGTTGTCGGACTCGACCGTGCCGATGCCGGCGAGGACCGTCCACGGCAGGCCAGGGCAGGTGGTTGCGGCCTGCTGGTAGAGGGCCAGCATGGCCGGCGGGATCGCGCCGGTCGCGGTCGCCGATGGCGGGCTGGTCCCGCCGCCGAGGAGGGAGGCGATGCCCGCCCCGGCGCCGGCGGCAAGGACCGCCACCACGAGCACGAGCCCGCCGGCCGCGGCGGCGACCTTGGTGCCGAGGCCGCTCGGGACGCCGGTGTCGAAGCCGATGGTCACGCTACCTCGGGGGGAAGATGGGCGAAGGCGGCCAGGCGCAGGCGGCGGTCGCCGACGTTGCCGGCCACCGGCGCCCAGATGGCGGCGTCGGGCGGCGCAGATCGGCTGCGCGCCGCGGTGGCGACGGGGACGCCCTGTCCGGCGAGGACCCGGGCCGCTTCGTGCTCTCGCCGGGGGGTGGGGAAGGTGAACAGAACCCAGTTGGGATGCCCGGCGGCCTCGGCGAGGCGCCGGTAGCCGTCGAGCTTGGCCGCGAGGCGCCCGAGCTGCTCGGTGCCGTTGTCGTGCTCGTAGAGGAACGGGAGCGTGGTGGACTGCTCGCTCCAGATGCCGTAGCCGTCGGGGCGGACCACCGCACCCCACTCGTGGGCGCAGCGCCGCTCGGACCACCACTCCGAGAGCGAGCAGCCCGGCCGGGTGCGCGCCGAGCGCAGCAGTGCGGTGAAGAAGCCGTTGACCCCGACGAGGTGGGTGAGGCGCTGGCTGTGAGCGAGGTCGTGGGCGAGGGTGCGCCGCCAGGCCGGGAGGGAGCCGTCGAGGCCGGACTCGGCGGCGAGAAGGGCGGCACCGAGGGGGCCGAGGGTCCAGTGGTAGGGGGCGGGAGTGGCCCAGGTGGCGGGGCGGAAGCGGTCGAGGATGTCGAGGGCGTACAGCTCGCCGAGGCGCATCCGTGCCCGGCGCTCCCCGGTGAAGCCGACGTCGGCGACCTGGGCGGTGGTGAGCACGCGGTGGTCGTCGAGGAGGCGGACCAGCCGGCGGTCCCTGTCGGTGAGGCGACCCATGACTTCGAGCAGGCGGTGGTCGAGGTCACGACGGCGACGGCTCGGCGATGCGGTGCCGACCGGCGATCCGTGCGGGCGCGACGGCGATGCGGATGCGCCTGGCGGCGCGCCGGTGCTCTCGAGGCGATCGGAGGCGACGAGAGCCACGGTGCCGTCCGGCTCGATTCGGGTGCCGTCCGGCTCGGAGCCGGTCCCGGCGATGCCGGAGGCGACGGGAGTGCCGGCGATGCCGAAGCGGACCGGCCCCTGGCCGGAGGTGTCTCGTGTCGAGCGATCCATGTTCCCCTATCCCCTTGAGTCGGCCGACGCGGCGGAGCCCTCGTCGTGGCGCCGACGTGGCGCTTCGCCGGCATTCGAGGGCTCCGTTCCTGGTGGGAGGGCTCCGTGGAGCGCTCCGTGGACGCCTCGACGGAGCCCTCGGTCCTCTGCTCGCGGCGTTGCTCCCGAGGCCGGAAGGACCTTGCCGGCGAGTGGAGAGGGCGGCGCTTCGGGCTCGGGCCTCTTGTGGGTCGCCTGGTTGGCGGCGCGCAGCTCGGCGGCCCGGCCGGGGACGGCCGGCGGCGCGGGGCGGGTGCGCAGGGTGAAGGCGGGGGTCTCCTCGCCTCCGACGACGAGGCGTGCCGCCGCGGTGTAGGCGCCGAGGTGGGCGAGGTCGTGCTCTGAGACCTCGGGGCCGACGTGTCGGGCGAGCGCGTGGGCGTCCTCGGGGGACATGGAGAACCAGACCTTGGTGCGGGCGTTGGCCGACACCGCCTCGCGCAGGTCCCGCGGGAGCTGGGCGAGGTGCTGGTGGGCGAGGACCATGGAGAGCCGGTAGCCGCGGGCCTCGGCCAGCATCTCGTCGAACGACCTCGGCAGGTGCAAGAAGTTCTGGCACTCGTCGACCACGAGGCTGGCGTCGACGCGCGTTTCCTGGCCGAGGCGGGCACGGTGGGTGGCGGTCTGCCACACCTTGGCCACGACGAAGGAGCCGAGGAGGCGGGCGGTGTCCTCGCCCAAGATGCCCTTGGGGACCCGCACGAGGCAGACCCCCCCGTCGAGGATCCGGCCCATGTCGAAGCTCGAACCGGGTCGCCCGACGATCTGGCGGACGAAGTCTCGGAGGAGAAAGGCGCGCAGCTTGTTCATGAGCGGGCCGATGACCTGGGCCCTGTTCGCCTCGGACATCGCCTCGTAGGCGTCCCAGAACCCGCCGAGGCCGACGGTGTCGCCGGCGACGGTGGCGACCCGAAGCGCCCGGAACTCGTCGTCGGCGAGGAGGAGGGGGACGTCGGCCAGGCTGGTCGGGGTCCCGGTCGCGGCCGAGTGGCGCAGCAGCGTGAGGCACGCGGCGCGCAGCACGTCGTCGGTGCGAGGCCCCCAGAAGGCGGCGAAGATCGACCGGAAGATCCCGACCAGGTTGTCGACGACGAGGTCGGGGTCCGCTCCGGCGAGGACGTTGAGGACCGGAGCGGCCTCGTCGTCTTCTGGGTCGATGACCACGGTGCGGCCGAGCGCGCCGGCGGGGAGCCGGTCGCACAGGTCGGTGATGAGGTCGCCCTTGGGGTCGATGACCACCACCCCGCGCCCCGCCTCGATGTCACCGAGCACGAGGTTGGTGAGCAGCGTCGACTTGCCCGAGCCGGTCGCGCCCATGACGTGGAGGTGGTAGCGGGCGTCGGGAACGGCGAGCGCGACCGGGCGCCGCCCGCCGGCCTGGGCGTCGCCGAGCACCTTCGGGGAGTCGATCGACAGGGAGGTCCCGGCGGCGGGACCACTCCCACCCGCGGTGGTCCCGGTCGCGGGACTCGTGGTGTGGGCGACGGCGGGGGGCGGTGGCACGGAGTTCGCCCCGGCGCGCTCGAGCCCCGGCACGGCGGGGTCGGTCGGCAGGTGGGCAAGGGCGGCGAGCTCAGCGACTGAGACGAGGTCGCCGTGGCCGAGCCGGCGGGCGGCGAGGACCTGGGCGGGGTGGCGGAGCCGGCGGCGCTCCAGGCGGTTGCGCCCCGAGTAGAGGGCGAAGGCGGAGGCGACGGCATGGGCCCGGCCTCGCAGGCGCGCCGGCGCCCGGGCGTCGGTCGCCGAGGTGGCCACCGCGTAGCGCAGCGTGACCGCCCAGCACGGCTGGGCGGCCTTGTCCAAGATGTCGGCCACGTCCGCGTTGCGGGTGGGGTCGGTGGTGGCGGGGTGGGCGACGGGGCCGGGGGTGACGAGGTCGAGGAGCCGTCCGATGCGCGAGACGGGGCGCCCCGAGCGCCGTGCCGTAGCGGCGCGTCCGAGGCGGGCGAGGCGCCGGCCGGTGACCGGTCGGGCGAGGAGCTGCACGCAGGCCGACTCGTCCTCGCCGAGGCCCGAGAGCGCGCCGAGGAGCGGGCGCAGCGGGTCGACCTTGTGGTCGGTCTTGAGCGGGTAGTGCTCGGCGATGGCCAGGCGCAGCTCGCCGCCGGTGGCGACCCCGTCGCCGAGAAGCGGCGGGCCGGCGGGGAGGGTGTCGGTGCGCGCCCCGGGCCAGGCGGCCTCGACGGCCCGCTCGACCATGCCGGGGGGCACCGACCCGGGCACCCACAGCGCGATGGTGAGCCCTCCGTCACCGGCGGTGAGCTCGAAGCCGAGGTGGGGCTGGGCGCCCAAGAGCCGCCGCCACGCCGGTCGGAGGAGGGCGACGAGGTTGGTCCACAAGGTGGCCGCCCCGTGGGGGTCGACGACGGGCGGGGTGCGCACCACCACCAGCCGGGCGCCCTCGGTCATCTGCCGTGCCTGGGCGCGGCGGATGAGGCGCAGCGCGACGAGCCCGGCGAGGGCGATTCCGGCGAGCGGCGGCCCGAAGGCGACGGCGAGATGGGCGAGGACGTGGCCGACCTCGTGGACCAGCGCCGCGGTGGTGGCGCCGGGGTGGGCGAGGTAGCGGGCGAGCGGCCCGGAGGGGAGCGGCGGCGGGGGGATCGGCTGGGGGGTGGGCACGGCGGCGTTCCTTTCGTGGGGTGCTTGGTCGAGGCGGTTGTCGTTGGCGGGGTGGTGCTCTTGGTCGGGCTCAGAGGTCGGGGGGCTCAGAGGTCGGGGGTGTCGTCGAGGGTCTCTTCGATCCCCGTGCGCGCCAGGCGGTCCTCCTCTTCACTGGCGAGCACGCTGAAGGCGACGCGCTCGGTGCCGGCGGCGAGGAGCCCCTGGCCGCGTGCCGCGCCGAGGAGGTAGGCGCGCTCGCCAGCCGAGAGGGCGAACGCCTCGGCCAGCGCGTCGATGCTCTGGGGGGCCTGGCGCAGCAGGATCTGGGTGGCGGCGTTGGCGACGACCGCCTGGCCGAGGGGCGAGCCGAGCAGGTCGGCTGCGTCCTGGGTGACCACGGTGAGCCCCGCCCGGTGCTTTCGGGCCGACTTGGCCATGCGGAAGAGGAACTCCGCCCCGGTCGGCTCGGCCATGAGCAGCCATGCCTCGTCGACGGTCACGAGGCGTCGCCGGCGTTGGGCGGGATCGGCGACCCGCCGCCAGATGGCGTCCAAGGTGAGCAGCGTGGCCGCCGCCTTCAGCTCTCCTGGGAGGTCTCGCAGGCTGAAGACGACGAGATGGCCCTCGGGGCGCGTCGTGGTCGGCCCGTCGAAGAGCCCCCGGTGGGTGCCGGTCACGAACGGGGAGAGCCGGGTCGAAAGGGTCCGTGCGCCAGGGTCGCCGTCGGCGTCGAGCGCCCGGGCGAGGTCGGCGAGCAGCGGGGCGGGGCGGGCGTGGCTGCGGGGATCGGCGGTGATCCCGACCGCGTTGTAGGCGGCCACGATGCCCCGGTCCAAGGCCGCGGTGGCGGCAGGATCGGGCTTTCCGCCAAGGAGCACGGGGACCAGGGTGTGGACGAACAGCGCCCGCCGGGTGAGCGGGTCGGGGCCGGACCCGAGGTCGAAGGGGTTGACCCGCACGCCTGGCGCCCCGAGGTGGACATACGCGCCCCCGACGGTCCCGGCCAGGCGGCGGTACTCGTCTTCTGGGTCGACGACCGCCACCTCGATCCCCGCGTACAGGCTGCGAAGCGCTTCGAGCTTGGCGAGGTAGGACTTGCCCGCCCCGAGCGGGCCAGGATGACCGAGTTGTGGTTGTCCTGGGCGAAGCGGTCCCACAGGACCAGGCCGGCGCCGCCGGTCACCGTCCCGTAGAGGACGCCGGTCGCAGCGGACAGCTCGGCGGAGGCGAACGGGAAGCTGGCGGCCAGCGCGTCGGTGTCAAAGGCGCGGCGCTGGCCCAAGGTGTCGAGGGCGACGGGCAGGGTGGCGCTCCAGGCCTGGAGCATCCGCCAGGTGGCCGGCTGGGCGCCGAGGAGCATCGAGGAGCACAGGGCGCGCACCCGGGTGCACTCGGCCTCCAGGGCCTTCTCCGATGGCGCGTGGACGCTGAGGTAGAGGCCGCTTCGGAACAGCTTCTGCTCGCCTCGGGCGAGGCCGGCGGCGAGCGCCCGGGCGTCCTCGGCGGCGACCTCGACGTCGGGGTCGACGAGGCGCCCCTTGGCGGCGTCGGAGCGCCGTCCCGACTCCATCCGGGCCAGCTGGCGCCGGAGCCGGTCGGCGGCGACGTCGGCCGGCAGCGGCTCCACGTGGACGGCGACGTCGAGGCGCCCGGGGTGACAGGTGAGCGGCTCGAGCCAGCCGAGGCCGACCTCCCTCGGGTAGCCGACGACGGCGAAGCTGGCGCACCAGCCGTCGCCGATCCGCAGCGCACGGGGACGGACCTCGACGCGGTCGGGCCCGAACGGCGACGGGGGCCGACCGGCGCGCGACCGGGGAAGGTGGGCAAGGAGGCGGGTCATGACAGGGCTCCTTTCTTCGATGTCAATGTCGGTGCCGGTGGCGCGGGTGGTGCCGGACGGGTGGGCCGGGCGGTGACCGGCTCGTCGACGCCGGCGAGCCCGCCCGTCACTGCCGGCCCGGGCGCCCCGGCGGGGTCGAGGGCGGCGGCCAGGCAGGCGGCGGCGGCCGGTCCGTCCAGGACGGTGACGGTGGCCCCGGCTGCGCCGAGCGCCGTGGTGGCCTCTGCGGCCCGGCGCTGCAGGCGACCCGCCGCGTCGTCGCCGGGCGGCTGGCGCAAGACGACCAGCACCTCTCGGCGCAGCAGGTCGCGGTGCGCGCCGAGGTCGGCGAGGAACGCGGCGTGGGACCGGGCGGCGGCTTCGAGGGCGGGGTGCGCCAGCGCCGGGGCGGCGTCGAGGAGCGCGTCGATGGCCGGGGTGAGGTCGACCGGCTCGGCGCGCACGAGGAGCTGGACCGGCTCGGCGAGGGAGTTCAAGAACCGGGCGAAAGCGGCCACGAGCGCCTCTTGCTCTGCTGGGGTGCGCAGCGAGAAGGTGACCGCGCTCGCCCGGCAGATCACCGCCAGGCCGTCCGGGCCGAGGTCGACGGTGCCGTCGGCGCCGACCCCGCCGACCGGGAGGCGCAAGGGGGCGGGCAGCGGGCCGCCGGTCACCCCGAGGAACGCCGGCGGGGCGGAGACCCCGTCGGGGGCGGGGACCAGGCGCCGTTGGCTGCGGTGGTGGCGCCACGCGGCGAGCACCCAGCCGTCCGCTCCGGTGCCTTCCATCTTCCCGAGGGCCAAGGTGACGGCGAGCGCTCCGATGGGCAGCGCGATCGCCGCGAAGGCGACCGGTGCGAGGACGTGGCGGGTGGCGGCGTAGCCGGCCCACACGACGACCGCGGCGACACCGAGGATGGCGAGCTGGCGGGCGGTCAGCCCGGCGAGGAGCGTGTCGGGCCGCTCGACGTCGGCAGGGATCCGCACCCGGCTCCGATCCGCCTCGGGCCTGCGGGCGGCGGGGCTCACAGCCCGACTCCCGCGGCGAGGGCCTTCGCGCCCTTGTAGACGATCACGTCATGGATCACCCGGCCCATCCCGCCGTGGCCGCGCGAACCGGAGAAGACCATGCGGCTCACCCAGGAAGGGACCTTCACGAGCACCCAGCACAGGCAGGCCGAGACGAGCAGGTCGACGAGTCCCCCGGTCGAGGCGATCCCGAGGTTGGCCGGCCCGCCGGTGGCGAGGAAGACCCGCAGCACGGTGACGAGCACGAGGGACTGGGCGACTTGGACCGCGAGCGTTCCGACGAACGCCCGCCACCACAGCCGGGCCAACCCCTCGGTCTGGGGGAGGGCGTGGCACACGAGGCAGACCGGCGCGGCGACCACGAGGAGGACGAGCGCCAGGCGGCAGACGTAGGTGGCGAGCACGACGATGGCGAGGACGGCCACCACCCCGCCGACGAGGACGACGAAGATGCCGCCCGAGGCGAGCGAGCCGAGGACCAGCTGGCGCAGGACCACCGCGGCCTGGGCGGGATCGACGCCTTGGCCGAGGATCGCCTGGGAGAGCGAGTCCGCGGTCGAGATGACGAGGCCGGCGAGGGACAGGCTGGCGTTGGCGGCGATGGCGGCGACGACGATGCGGGGCAGGACGTCTTTGACGGCGGTGCGGGTCTGGATCGTCTCGTGGCCCATCACGATCGCCCCGCCGACCAAGACGAAGAGGACCAAGAACGTGTCGGCGATGCCCTCGGTCATGCGCCACAGCTCGCCGACGCGCGACTGGGCGGTGACGTTCGGGGTGGCAAGCAGCGTGTGGCCGAGGAGGTCGAGGACCGGGTTCAAGGCGTCGGTGACGAGGCTTCGGAACCAGTCGTCGATCGCGGCCTCGATGTGGCCGGTGATGTCGAACAGGCCCGGCGACGGTGTCGTGCCGCCGCGGTGCTGGCCGGCCCGACCTGGATGCCAGCGGACCCCGACCCCGAGCCCGACCCTGTCGAGGCCGAGCCTGTCGTGGCCGACCCTGTCGAGGCCGAGCCCGGCCCGGTGGTCCCCGTCCCGGCCGAGCGGTCCGCGGTGAGGACCGCCTCGACGGGGGCGGCGTCGGCTCGGCCACGGCTGGGCGCGGACATCGCAGAGCCGGCGGGGTGCCAGCTGGTCGTGGCGCCGGCCGCACGGGCCGGGTGGGCGGCGCCGAGGGCGAGGACGGCGACCAGGACGGCGACGGGGCCGGCGGCCGCCAGGAGAAGCCGCCGACGGCGGGCGAGGAGGGAGCGCGGCGCGGTCATCAGCTGACGATCGAGGTCACGATCGAGACCAGCAGCGGGGCCAAGATGGCGAGCGCGTAGCCGATGGCGGCGGACTTGAGAGCGGTCTTCGCCTTCTCCACCTGGCCCGGGTCGCCTCCCGCGGTGACGTAGCGCAGCCCGCCGAGGGTGAGGAACAAGGTGGCAACCCCGGCCAGGATCCCGACGATCCAGTTGGTGAGGTTGGAGACGACTCCGCTCAGGCTCGGCGCGCTCGCCGCCGCGGCAGGTGGTGCGGCGGCGACGAGGAGCACCGAGATGATCGCCACTCCCCAGGCCACCTTTCTGACCACGCTGCGGCCCCGGCGTGGTGGAGCCGAGGTGGGCAGGGCTGTGGCTTGGGGGAGCAGCGGGGGCGCAGACGCTCCGGTCGCTCGGGTCGGTGCCGTCGGTGTGGTCGGTGCCGTCGGCGGCGTGGCGGGCGGGGTGGCCCGGCGGGTGCGGGTGCGCCGGTGCCACCGGGACGCTCCGGGGCGGTTGGGTCGGGTGGGCTGTGTCGTGGCTTCCTCCTTGGCTCGGCCCCGGCAGTGCGCCGGGGGCTTCGTGGCGGGGTCGCCCCGGCCGGTCCGGTTGGGACCGGGTGGGCACTTCACCTCCTTGGTGGCTCGTTGGCGTGACGCTCGCCCGGACGCCGGTCCGCTGGCCGGTCGTGCCGGGGGCGACCCCTACGAGAAGAACAAGGGGTCTCGGCCGGCTTTCCAACAAAGTCCAAGGGGAAGTACCAGTCCGATTGGAGGTACTCCACGAGCCTGTGCTCGGCCCGCCCTCGCCGGGTGCGACACGTCTCATAGGCGAGTCCCCACTCGTCGGCGAGCGAGGCGAGCTCGATGCCTTCGAGGCGGGTGGCGGCGATGAGCTCGGCGTCGGCCGCGTCGATCACCCCGTCGGCGACGGCCCGGGCGAGCACGAAGTCGGGGTGCCCCCACGGTCGTGGCGGGGCGCCCGAGACCGGGTCCGAGCCTGGATGGGGCTCGACCAGCTCGGCGCGCAGCAGCTTGGCGGCGCCGTTGCGGGCCAGCCAGCACAGCCGGGAGGCGAGGCGCGCCCGGCCCGGGACCGCCTGGGTGACGGCGGCGAGGAACGAGGCGAGCGCCTCGGCCTCGATGTCGTAGGCCCGACCCGGGCAGGCCTGGACGAGCGGCCAGGCGGCCCGGCGCAGCCCGGGGAGCAGCACCCCGGCGAGCCCCACGCTCCAACGTCCTCCCTCCGCCTGCGCCCGGGCGACCAGGGCGCCCACCGCGGCGTCGCGCACGGCGTAGGGGGTGGAGGGGTGCAGCAGCCGGGCCTTCAGCTCGTCGAGGGGGATCGGCCGGTTCGGGAGGCCGGTGATGCCGGTGGCGTCGAGGGCGAGGGGGCGGGGCGGGACGACGAGGAGGTCGAAGGTGGCCTCCAGGGTGTCGAACGGCGAGTCGGTGAGGGTGCGGCGGGGGGACATGGGTGGCTCCTGGGTCGTGGTGAGCCGCCATCGCGCCAGAGGACCACTCCCGGATCAGTCCCACATCGCTCCCAGTCCTGCCTCCTCTGCCCAGTCCCACGAGCGGGGCCGCTCCGGCGGCCCGGCAGCCCCGTCACGACGTCCGGGCAGGTCGGAGCGGTGCGACTCCCGAGTCCCAACCTGGGACCTGCGCTTGGTCCCGGTGGCGCCTCGGGTCTGAGATTTTTCTGCGCCGCCCCCCTGGCCGAGGCCGCTCGGGCCACAGGTCCCGCGAGTGGGACTTGCTCGGCACCGCTGTCGGGCCCGTAAGTCCCGCGCGCGGGACTCCTGGTCAGGGCTCTGCCCGAGAGAGCCTCAGCGACCCCGAGCGATTCGGTACCGACGGGGCTTGTCGCCTGCGAGCACGACCTCGCCGCGCTCGGCCATCGCCGCGAGCGAGTTCGAGATCGCCCCCTGGGAACGCCCGAGGGCCTTTCCGAGCGCGGCGGGCCCGAAGCACTCGTCGGGCCGGGCGGCGAGGTAGTCGCGCACGAGCGAGCCCAGCGCCCCTCGCCCGAGGCGCCCCGCGGCGCCTGTGACCGCGGTGTCGCCCGCTCCCGGCTCGGCGGTGTCGAGATCACGGGGCCGCTCCGGAGCCGCGTCTCGTCGGGCGCCGTCAGCCGGCAGGGGGACAGCGTCTCGTCCGGGGACCTCGGCGGGCGCGCTCAAAGGTGACGGCTCGGCTCCGGCATCGTTCCCTTCGGCGGCGCACCAGTGGTCGGGGACCCGGCGTCCGGTTGCCCGCCCGCCGGGGAGGCGTCGGACCGAGCCGGCCTGCTCCAGGGCGGCGAGCCGCTTGGCCGCGGTCGACTGGCCCATCCCGAGGGCGTCGGCGACCTCGGCGGAGGTGGCCTCGGGATGGGCGCGCAGCGCTTCGAGGATCGCCTCGTCGCTCATCTGGATGGGTCGTGCCATGTAGGGCCTCCTTCGGTCTCGGCGGGTGCCTCCCGGAAAGGACCTACCTCGTCGGCGCCGCGCACCTCAAGGCCAAAGACGAGGGCGTCTGAAACCGACCAAGAGGCCAAATGGCCGAGGCATGGCCGGAGCGACTTTGTTGGAAATCGGGGCCGGGCCCCCTGTTCTTCAGTCGACGCTCATCCCGGTCGCGGGCACAGCCCATGACCACTCCGACCACACCGACCACCACCCCCGTCTCCACCAGCACCGCCCGCTGTGCGGCCCGGAAGGGCCGCCCCGAGGTCCCCCTCGCCCTCTGGCCGGTCGCCCAGACCACCGCCCAATGGCAGCGAGCCGGGCGCTACCTGCCGGGCTGCACCGCCCATCCGGGAAAGATGCTCCCCGAGCTCGCCCGGCGCATCGTGTCCGAGTACTCCGCCGCCGGCGACCTCGTCTGTGACCCGATGGCCGGCATCGGGACCACCCTCGTCGAGGCCGCTCTCCTCGGGCGGAGGGCCGTCGGGGTCGAGCTCGAAGCCCG
Source organism: Acidimicrobiales bacterium (assembly GCA_039583695.1). Taxonomy (GTDB): domain Bacteria; phylum Actinomycetota; class Acidimicrobiia; order Acidimicrobiales; family JAJPHD01; genus JAVKSL01. The sequence goes on from JAVKSL010000029.1 coordinate 15,014, forward strand.
CTGGGCGACCCTCGCGGCGGAGAACCTCGACCACATGCTCAGCGGCGATGAGCGCCCCCGGGCCGAGATCCGTCGGGGCGACGCCCGAGCCCTCCCCGAGGTGCTTGGCGACCTCGCCGGCACGATCGACCTTGTCGTCACCTCCCCGCCGTACGGGTGCGACGCCGGGGTGATCGACAAGCAGGCGTGGCTCGCCGGACGGCGCCTCTGCCCCGACGACACGCTCAACTACTCGACCGACCGGGCCAACCTCGGCCACGCCCGCGGGGACACCTACGCCGCGGCCATGGCCGAGGTCTACGCCGCCTGCCACGCGGTGCTGCGCCCCGGCGGCCACCTCGTCGTGGTCACGAAGAACACGCGCCGAAAGGGTCGCACCTTGGACCTCGCGGGGCGCACCGTCGCCCTCGCAGCCGCAGCCGGGTTCACCTACCTCGGCCACGTGATCGCCCTGCACGCAGCGATCCGAGACGGCGACCTCGCCGCTCGCCCCTCCTACTGGCAGATCACCCAGACCCGCCACGCCCGAGCGCGCGGCGAGCCCGCCCACCTCGTCGCCCACGAGGACGTCACCGTCCACGTCAAGCGCCCAAGCACCCACAAGGAGAACGCCCATGCCCGCTGACCTGCCGCTGTCGGTCTGGCCGACCGCCCAACGAAACGCCCGAGCCCAGCGCGCCGGGCGCTACGTCGAGATCTCCGGGCACCACCCCGCCAAGATGCTCCCCGCCATCGCGGCTCGGGCGATCGCCACCTACACCAGGCCCGGCGACCTCGTCTGCGACCCGATGTGCGGCATCGGGTCCACCCTCGTCGAGGCCGTCCACCAAGGCCGCGACGCACTCGGCGTCGAGTACGAGCCCGAGTGGGCGGACCTGGCGCGGGCCAACCTCGCCTACGCCCGGGCCCAAGGGGCGACCGGCCACGGCGAGGTCGTCTGCGGCGACGCCCGCCACCTCGGAGGCGTCGTCGACCCCGCCGCCCGAGGCCTCGTCGCCCTGGTGCTCACCTCCCCGCCGTATGGGCCGTCGCTCCACGGCCAGGTCAGCGCCCGAGCCGGCCAGGGGATCACCAAGGCCCACAACCGGTACTCGACCGACCCGGCCAACCTCGCCCACGTCGGCCTCGACGGGCTCCTGGACGGCATGGCGGCCATCCTCGCCGGCTGCGCTCGGCTGCTGCGCCCCGACGGCTACGTGGCCATGACTGTCCGGCCGTGGTGGCGCAGCGGCCAGCTCGTCGACCTCCCGGGCGCACTCGTCCGTGTCGGCGAAGACGCCGGACTCGCCCTCTACGAGCGCAACGTCGCCCTCCTCGCAGGACTGCGCGACGACCGGCTCGTGCCGCGCACCTCGTTCTTCGCCCTCGAACAGGTCCGAAAGGCCCGGACGGCCGGCGTCCCCCGCCTCGTCACGGCCCACGAGGACTTCCTCGTGTTCCGGCCCTGTGCTGCCGCGGACGGCGAACGAGCCGGGGGCAGAAGAGGGGCTGCGTGACGCTCGACATGATCCATGAGGTAGGCCATGCCCGGCCGATTCCCGACTGCGGCTGGCATCGCCCGCAGGTCACGACCCACAATGGCCGTCCTCACCCGCCGGCCTATCGCAGCTCTGGCCACGCCGCCTGCTCGGAGTCGGAGGCCTTGACTTCTCCGGCCAAGGTGTGGCCTCCTCCAGTCGTCCGGCCCCGACGGCCGGGCTGCCGAGCCTTGCAAGCCGGGAGGAGCATCGAGCAGCCATGCGCAAGCGAACAACGACAGGCGCCGGAAGGCTGGTGGGAGTCGTTCACCGCGCCGGCCACCACTGTCGCAGAGGTGCCCGTCGAAGCCCAGGAGAGCCGGCGGTGAGCGAACGGCTGGTGAGCCAGCAGCTTGCGGCCCGCCTTGCCGGGTGCAGCAAGGACACGATCGTCAGAGCCCGCCGAAGCGGCCGACTCCCCCACGCCCGTCTCCGCGACCACCGCTGGGCGATCCCGCTCGACGACCTCCTCGCCGCTGGCCTCTACCGCCCCACCGCCGGCGAACCGGCGACGTCCGTCGAGGAGGGAGGCGAGCAGACCACGGAGCCGCCGGAGCCGATCGCGGTCGAACTCGCTCGCGCCCTCGCCCAGGTCGCCGCCCTCCAAGATCTCGTCGCCCGCCAAGACGAGCAGCTGGCCTTCCTTCGCCAGCTCAGCGTCGACACCATCGCGAAGCGAGAGAAGGCCTGATGGCCCGGCCGCTCACCGGGGGCCTGCGCTTCACGCGGGGAAGGTGGTGGGCCAGCGTCCCCGACAAGACGGCCGCCTCCGGCCGTCACTACGAGGCGTTCCTGGCCGAGGACGACGCCCGAGCCTGGCTGACCCAAGCCGTCGCCACCGTGCATGCCAACTTGCCGCTGCCCGACGCGGAGCGGTTCCGTGCTCACAAACCGACGAGGCGACCCAAGCCCGCCCCGCCCCAGGCGGCCAAGATCCAGCCCGACATCGCATCGGTGGCGAACGCCTGGATGAACGCCGCCTACGAAGACCTTCGCCGTGGTGGCCCCGACCGGGCCGAGCGGGTCCGGCGCATCATCGACGGCTACCTCGTGCCGTGGTTCGCTCCCCGTACCGCCACCGTCGCCGACGTCACCTACTACATGGCCCACGACTGGCTGCTCCACCTGGTCGGCCGCGACCATGACACCACGACCCGGTCCGCACCGAGCACGCCCACCTCTTCGGCTGGAAGCGCCGCCGACTCCGGCGGGACCAAAGAGCTGACCCTGGCCGAGGTAGCCCGACTGTCGGGGATGAGCCTGGCGACCGTGCGTCGCCGCTGGCGCTACGGCGAGCTGCCCGGCGCCTATCGCGAACCGAAAGGCCACGTGCGGGTCCCTACGTCCGCTCTCGACGCGGTACGGAACAAGCGCCACACGCCGACCGGCCTCTCCCAGCGGTACGTGGCCGACGCCCTATGGGTGCTGCGCCGGGTGCTCGGCTTCGCCCGGGCCAACGGCCTCGCCCCGGCCGGTTTCGACCCCACCGAAAGCCTTGACGCCCCGACCCCCGACCGGGCCGCCGCCCGCACCCGCCGCCCGACCCGCCAGCCCCGACCGCTCACCCTGCCCGAGTGCGCACGCATCGCCGCCCACCTCCAACCGGTCCACCAGATCGCGTTCTGGTTGCAGCGGATCATGGGCCTGCGCATCTCCGAGGCCTTCGGCGTGCTCCTCGGCGACGTGATCGAACTGGGCGACACCGCCCTGCTCGCCGCCCAAGGCCAAGGCGGGCGCACCTTCAACGTCCGAGACGACCACGGCACCCTCGTCGCCGTCCCCTACAAGCAGACGATGAAGACCGCGGCCGGCTCCCGCATGCTCGTCGTGCCGACAAAGATGCTGGAGCTGATCCACCTCAGTATCGACGCCTTCCACGCCGACCCGGTCACCGGCCACATCGACCCTGCCGACCGGCTCGTGCCCGGCATCCATCAGGCCAACCGGTCCGGTCAGCAGGGCTACTGCCACGCCTTCGAGGACGCCGCCATCGCTGAAAGGCTTTCCACCGCCGACCTCGGCTTCAGGGTCTCCTCCCACCTGCTTCGCAAGAGCCTGGCTACGGACCTGGCCTGGCAAGAAGGGATCGAGGATGCGGTTCGTCGCCGGTTCATGGGCCATCGGGCCGGCGACGACGTCTTCGGTCGCATCTACACCCTCGACCACCCCGAGATCGCCCCGCTGGTCAAGGTGGCGGCCATCCTCGACGACAAGATCACCGCCAGCATCGGCACCCTGCTCACCCCCACCACCCGCCACCCTCACTGGGGCAAACACAACCCGCTGCGAGACCGCGCCGAGCACATCACCGCCACCTTGACCAACGCCGGGTGGCTGGTCGACCCCGGCAGCCCCGACGACCCCCTCTGTGACGCCGAACGGGTCGCGGCCGAACTCGACATCCACCCCAACACGGCACGGCGGTGGATGGCCGATGGGACGCTGGCGGCCATCGTCGCCCCCGACGCCCAAGGCGTTCCCCGCCGATACAGCCGCCTCCGCGCCGTGTGGGCCCAGCGGGATCGGCTCGCCCAGCGCATCTTGCTGCCCGACCTGGCTGAGCAGCTCGGCGTCCGCTACCACGAGATCTACAACACGGTCCGCCGTCTCGGACTCGCCATGGAGCAGCATCCCGCCACCCGCATGTACGAGGTCACCCCCGAGGCCGCGGACACTGTGCGGTCCGAGTTCGAACGGGTCCGGGCCCTCCATCGCCGGTCCATGAAGCTCCCCGCCGCCGCCGTCCAGCTCCACCTGGCGGCCAGCACCGCGCGACTCCTGGCCCAGCGAGGCGACCTCGAGGTCGACCCCGAGACCGACAGCAGCGGCACCCGCTTCGTCACCCGCACCTCGGTCAAGGCGTACTGGATCGCCCACAACGAGGCCAAGCGCCGCCCCGCCCAACCGGTCGCCGCCGTACCGCTAGCCGAGGTCGCCCGATTCACCGGGGAGACCCCGAGAATTCTGATGGACCTCGTCCGAGCCGGCGTCCTCGACCAGGTCCCCGGCCGACGCGCCGCCCAGCTCACCGCCACCAGCCTGCGAGCCTGGATGGCCGGACGCGACCGCGACGGCACCAACAGCCCGACCGGCACCGACCCGCCGCCGGTCACCCCGCTCCGAACCGTCCCCTCCGTCGGCACCGTCGAACCGGAGCTGGCCCGTCAGGCCAGCGGGGACCGACGGTCATGACCCGCAGGCTCCGCACCGCGGCGCCCGCTCCGGACCCCGGGGCGCCGAGCGCCGAGCGCCGAGCGCCGAGCATGGCAAGGACAGCCCTCGTTGAACAACCCGAGCGGGCCCCGCTGACTCGCCGCGGCCCACGGCAATCCGCCGGACCGGAGCGGGCCCTGACTTCTCCCTGGTCATGACCGTTTGACGAGCCTTTGCTCCACGGCGCGCCGAAGGCACCGCATCTAGCATCTGCTCCATGGGAGACACGATCAGCACGCTGCCGGGCCGGTCGGCATGCTGATCGGGGAGTGGAATGAGACGCTGCTGACCTGGTTCTTCTCCCGTCGACCCCTTGAGCGCGTCTATCTGCGAATTGACGATGGCGAGCTGGACAGGCTCAACGCTGAGCAGGGCCTGGGGCTCGACAGCCCTGCTGACGACCTGATCGCGGCCATCCGAGAGGAGGTGCAGGGCGCCCCGTCTCTGCGCTGGCTGCGTCGGCAGGGCGATGAGTGGCGTTCACGGTCCGACCCTGACGAGGCGCCCCCTTGGCTGGCCGTGCTCGCCCTGTCTGTGCTGGTCGTTGCCCGGGAGACTGAGCGAGGAAGCCTTGCCTTCTACCCACCGTTCTCCGAGGCGTTGGGTCTCAGCACCGTTCTCACGCAAGTCGACTACGAGGAGTCGCTCTACAAGTGGTGGGTCGACCTTGCCAAGTGGCTGACCCATGTCAACGAGGGGAAGCGGGGCCTGCCCTCATGGCGACGCATCCCCCACGCCGGTCCCCGGTGCGTTATCGGCCATCCCTACACCCAGGTCCTTCTGCGGCGGGAGGACTCCAGGGACATCGACGCCTTCCTCCGATCGCTTGGCCAGGTCGGACCCGGCGATCTGGAGGTCACCGACCCAGCGACGGCAGGCGCCGACCTCCTGAGACGTCTCCGGCAGTGGGCGGCACAGAGAAGGGTGTCCGGTCGATTGTGGGAGATCCTCCATGGGACCCGAAGGGAGGCGAGCGACAGCCTCCAATACATGCTGCTCGATCGTCTGCTCGACGAGGTCGATTCCACCGGCGCTCGTGGCCTGGAGCGCGAGGCACGCCTCGCCGTCACCCTCGACGACTGGGCGGACCGCCGATTGCGGTTCTCCGCCATCGCGCCGGTCTCGGTGGGGTTGTGGGAGTCCCAAACCCTTGAGGTTGACGGGCAGATGGTTGGCCCGCTCGAGGAGGGCGAGCCCTATCCGACGCCGATCCCAGTCGATGCGACAGCTCTCGACAATGGCGTCAGCGTCGTCGCGGGCAGCGACGTCACCCTTGTCTATCGACCGAGCGACGTCGTCGCCCTCGCGGCCCGGGACTGGTCGATGTGGTGCTCGGTAGACGATGCCGAGGCGGGCGAGACCGTGTATCTCCTCGTCGCCGACACTGCCGCCGCTCGCTTGCGCCGACTGCTGGACAGCTTCGGGCTCGCGTCGATCGACGGTGTGCCGGAAGGCTGGAAGCTGTACGGTCCGAGCCCTCTCGCGTCGGGCGACAACCTGGACGCGCTCGGACTGCCGATCCGCAAGGCCTGGCAGGCCGTCCCACGACTCGTCGGCGGATTGGAGGTCGCACGTCGGAGCTATCTCGTTGGCGGGCCGCCAGCGGTCATCGTGCCGAGCGACGACATCGAGATGCCCCTGCGCCTGGACGGCGACCCTCTCGATGCCGCCCTCGGGGATGCCTCGACCCTCGATCTGACGAGCCTGAATCTCGGGAGGGGTCACCATCAGATCGATGTGGGGCCTTACCGATTGACCTTCGAGCTGCACACCTTCGACGAGCTTCCAATCGTTGCAGAGACGGTTGGCAGAACCAGGCTCGGAGCCTTCGCACCCGTCGACGGGGGCGATGGTGAGCCCGTGTTCATTGGCGCAGCTCGCCGACCGAAAGCGGCTTACGATCCCGTGGTGCTGGCGCCGATCGGCGCCCGCATGGTGGCCCTCGGCCTGCCCGGCCACGCGGCCGAGTGCTCTGCGCACATGGGGGCATGGGCGGTGGATGCCGGCCTGCCCCAGCTCGTGTTTGAGCCAGCGCAAGGCTCCTCGTACTCGGGCGGTCGCCGTCCCGTCCATCCGATCCGCTGGATGGCGGTGCGAGAGCACCCAGCCTCCGCCTGGTCGGTGACCCAGGTCCAGCGGGCGACCGAGCCGGGGCAAGAGGCAGAAGAGACAGCCGCCTCATCTCTCGCCCGCGACGTCGTCTCCGAGATCGGCACCGCGCCAACGGTCTTGCGGGACGGACGTCCCGACGACTCCGTCGGAGCGGGCCAAGGGTGGGCCGAGTACGCGCGATCGGTCAAGGCGGCGCCATGATTGCGACCGAGGGAGCGGATCTGATCCTTGAGTGGTGCAGCCTCAAGGGCGTCGGCAGCCGCCACAGCTTCGAAGCGGCCTGCCGCTCCGTGCTCGGCCCGCTGGCCCGCCCCTCGCGGCTGCTTCACGAGCTGGAGCTGTCCGGTCACATCGAGGTCGACTGGGTCCACAGCGGACGCTGGTGGATCGCCCCACCAGTGCTCGGCTTCGTGGAGGGCGCCGGTGGCAACGCGGTCCTGCTCGGCGCTCGAAGCCCAAAGACGATGTCGCTGCTCGTTCGCCTGCAGGAGGTTGGAGACATCCGAGCGCTGACGCTGGTGCCGCAGGGACCAGCGTCGCCCACCGCAGTGTTCGTTGGTGTGTCCTCCATAGCAGCGCTCACCGCGGCCGGCCGCGCTATCGGCGCAGAGCCGAAGACCACGGTCAGGCTTGAGTACAAGGACGCGCTGGTCCCGCTTGAGACTGCCGTGGCGGCAGGGACGGGCGAGTACACGTCCTCGGGCATCCAGGCCAAGCGGCTGAACGTGGCGACGCTTCGGTTCGAGCCGTGCGAGGTTCGCTTCGGCAATTGGATGCCGGGCTGCTACGAGCAGATGTCCTACGGCCTGCGCAGGTACCTCTACGTCGATGACCAAGGTGGGCTCCACAACGTCGACCGCTGGATCGCGGTGCACGCAGAGATCAACCGCGCCAAGGGTTCAGCCATCGGCGTTCCGAACCCGCTCTCGTGGTCGCTGGAGAGCCAAAGCCTCTTCTGCGACGCCCGAGCGCAGCTGCCCACCATGTGGGCGAGGGCGGCGGTGATGTGCACGGGGCTCCTGCCGATCCGCCACGTCGACCGGGCCGACGGCCACTATGTGGATGAGTATCGAGGCGTGCTCGGCACCACCTACAACCGAATCCGGCTGACGCTCGGCTACGAGACCCAGCGCGCACCGACGACCGAGAAGGTGAGCTGATGCCCACGCCAGACGCGATCATCTCCGGGGTCCGAGACGAGCTTCTGCGCTACTACGACACCGCATACCGCCTCGCCGATCGTGGGCTCATGGCGGAGCGAGCGTCGCTGCTCCGCCGCCAAGGCATCGTCTTCGGAGAGCCGTTCATCGAGCTGCTCCCCCAATACCCACTCGCAGGTGACCACGACGGCACGGTCCGCACTCCAGCGGGCTCGCTTGAGCTGGCCGGGGCGCCGCCAATCCTCGCTGAGCTGATCGAGGAGGTGATGCTCGACGGCGTGCCACGCCCTCGACGCCTCTTCGCCCACCAAGAGGAAGCTCTGTCCGCGTCCTTCGGCCACAACGAGCACGTCGCGCTCACCTCGGGAACCGGCTCGGGAAAGACCGAGGCTTTCCTACTCCCCATCCTGAGCCGCCTCACTGCCGAGGCCCAGGGGTGGGCGGCGCGCCCCCAGGACGCGGAGGGTGGCAGGTGGTGGGCTCACGGGCCGCGACGCATCCCTCAGCGAAACCCCGCCGGCCACCGCCCTGCAGCGGTGCGGGCCCTCGTCCTGTTCCCCATGAACGCTCTGGTTGAGGACCAGCTCGTCCGCCTGAGGCGCTACCTCGACGGTGACACTGCCCGCTCCTGGTTCGACCGGCACCTCGGCGGGAACCGCTTCTACTTCGGCCAGTACACGGGACGGACCCCGGTGGCAGGCAAGAAGGACGAGAAGCCCTACAAGCGGCAAGCGCTGCGAGAGCAGCTGCGTCGGGCCGAACGGGAATGGCTCGCCGTGGAGCGGCTGCTCGCCTCCGACGCCGACGGCCGAGTGGACCGTGACGCTCGATTCGTCATCCCGAGGGTCGACGCCTCAGGGTCGGCGGAGATGCGGAGCCGCTGGGACATGCAGGACGCGCCGCCGGACATCCTCATCACGAACTTCTCGATGCTGAGCATCATGCTCGGCCGAGACGAGGAGTCCGAGATATGGGCGAGAACCGAGGAGTGGCTGGCCCAGCCCTCCAGCGTCTTCACGCTCGTCATCGACGAGCTGCACATGTACCGAGGAACCCCGGGAACCGAGGTCGCCTATCTCATTCGGCGGCTCCTGCGAAAGCTCGGGCTGCACCAGAACTCCGACAAGCTGCGGGTGATCGCACCGACGGCATCGCTCGGAGACGAGGGCGACGACTACCTTCGAGCGTTCTTCGCCTCGGAGCAACCATTCCGCCGGGTCGACGCTGCGCCGATCGCGACGAGAGGGGCCCGAGAGCAGCTGCATCTCACCGAGGGCGAGGTGACGTCCGCCCGCTCCTCGACCGACGCCAGCGAGACCGTCCGGCGGGGCGACCTGACGGACTCCATCCGGTCGATCGCCGAGCGATTCGACGCGACCCTCCGAAAGGTGCCGGTGGCCTACGGGCGACCGCGCGCCCTTCCGCTCTGGCTCCTAGAGGAGGGCTTGTTCCCCGACCTCTTCGCCGACGAGCGGCGCCAGCGGGCGCACGATCTCTACGCGCTTCTTGAGCGCGCCGAAGGGGACCAGGTACGCCTCCGCCTGCACCTCCTCTTCAACGTGCTGCCGGGCCTGTGGGCGTGCTCAAACCCGGACTGCAACCAGGTGTCGCCCGAGCACCGCTCGGCAGGTCGGACGGTCGGGCGGATCTACAACCAGCCCGAGATCACCTGCGGGTGCGGCGGTCGCGTCCTTGAGCTTCTCTACTGCCAAAGCTGCGGTGAGGTGCTCCTCGGCGGGTATCGACCAGCAGAGCCCCACAGTGGCGGCGACTTCCTCTGCCATTCCTCGCCGACCTGGATCGCCTGCCCGACCGGGTGGTCACCGAGCGAACGGCGGTCAACTACGTCGTCTACTGGCCGAAGCCCCCAGCTGCCCGACAGCCGGTGCGCCGCGACCGCACGTGGGGCGGCCTCATCTTCGCCTTCAAGCGGGCGGATCTGATTCCACAGACCGGCATGATCCGGCGGCTCCCCCAAGGCAGCACCGGCTGGGCTCTCGACATCACCGGCGGCGACCCCGCCACCCTCGAGCGAGTCCAGGGGCTGCCACTGCACTGCCCGGGCTGCGACGAGGTCCGCTTCCCCTACCGAAACCGTCGCCGCCTGCCGCCGACGGACCCGGCCGGCAAGCGCTCGCCGATCCGGACGATGGGCCTCGGCTTCTCGCGCGTGACGCAGGTCCTCTCAGGCGCAATACTCAGCCAGCTTCCTGCTGAGCAGCGCCGTCTGGTTGTCTTCAGCGACAGCCGGCAGGACGCGGCGCGCATCGGCCCGGATCTCGCCCGAAACCACTTCCAAGACATCTTGCGAGCGGAGCTCGTTGCCGCGCTTGACGAGCGCGCCGACCTTGCAATGGCCGAGCGAGCCGTCGCAGGGGACACCTCGGAGGAGGCAGTCGCCGCATACGGTCAGCTCCGCCAGCAGATGCCGGCCCTCGCCGACGCCCTCGCACGTCCCCAGCACCTCCGGACCGACGCCGACAAGGCGCTCATCCACGCCGGCCAGTGGGAGCTCGAAGCCCCTACGGTCGAGCAGCTCATCGATCGAGTGGAGCTCGGGCTCGCCACCCTCGGGCTCAACCCCGGCGGCCCCGGACCCTCCCTGTTTGAGGCGGCCGACGGCCGCCACTGGCACGAGCTGTACTCCTGGGACGGGACCCGAATGACGCGGCGAGCGCCGCTTCCCGAGAACCTCAACGACTTCCGCACTCTCATCCGAGGCACCCTCACCGCTGCGGTGCTCTCGAACCTCTTCAGCGGCGTGGGACGCGACATCGAGTCCCTCGTCCTCGCCATGGTCGCGCCGCTGGGCGCCGACCTCCCACCCGCGCAGCTCTCCGGGCTCGGCCAGGACACCTTCGCCGAGGTCGCCCACTCCGCGCTGCGCATCCTGTGCCTACGCCTGCGCTTCCCCGAGGCCGAGCGAGACCCAGCGACCTCGCCCGGCGCGCATCTGCGGTCCTTCCTCAAGACCATCGCCGACGCCCGCGGCCTCGTGCTCGACGACCTGATCCAAGACGTCGCAAACGCGGTCGGCACGCCGACCAGCGACTGGCTCTTTCACCCCCATCAGGTTCGCCTCCTGCGTCCGTCACCGCTTCCGCAGCCATCAGCGCCCTGGCTCGCGACTGGACATGCTGGCGAGGGCGAGCTGTGGATCTGGCCGTGCAGCCGATGCCTCCGCGCCCACCTGCACCCCTCCGCCGGCATCTGCACCGCCTGCTTCGCGCCGCTGCGAGCCCCGGAGCCATTCCGGCCCGACGACTCCGAGTTCTTCGAGACCGACTACTACCGACACCTGGCGACCGCCAACGAGCGAGTGTTCCGCCTCAACGCTGCCGAGCTCACCGGGCAGATCGGCGCAGCCGAGGGCGCCGATCGCCAGGCCCGCTTCCGGGGCATCCACGCATCGGCCGTCGACTCCCCAGAGCTGTACGAGAAGATCGAGCGGACCGAGGGAATCGATGTCCTCAGCGTCACTACGACGATGGAGGCAGGCGTCGACATCGGGTCGCTCAACGCCGTCGCCCTCGCCAACATGCCGCCCCAGCGGTTCAACTACCAGCAGCGGGTAGGCCGAGCCGGACGTCGCCGCTCGCCGCTCTCCATCGCCTTCACCGTGTGCCGCGGCACCCGAACCCACGACCAGCATTACTTCACGCACCCCGAGCTCATCACCGGCGACCCGCCGCGCGCCCCCTACATCGACACTCGCAACACCGACATCGCGCAGCGAGTCGTCGCGCTCGACGTGCTCGCCGAGGCGTTCTTCGCCTACCGGGCAGACCACCCGGAGTTCGATGGCGGCTACAGCAGCCACGGGGCGTTCGGCAGCTGCTCCTCCTGGGCCGACACGAGCCAGTCGATCGGTCAGTGGATCGACACCAACCACGACCTCGTCAGCGAGATCGTCGCCTCGATCCTTCGCGAGACGAGCGTCGAGGACCCAGACGCGATACTCCGCTACATCCTCGACGGACAGTTGCTCCAAGACGCCGGCAACGTCGCCGCTGTCGCGCTCGGCCACCGCGATCTCTCCCAGCAGCTCGCCGAGCACGGGCTCCTGCCGATGTACGGCATGCCCACGAGGCAGCGCTACCTCTACTTGGACAAGCCACGAGACCTCGGTGACGTCGACGACCTGACGATCGACCGCGACTCGGAGATAGCGATCGGCGAGTTCGCCCCTGGCGGCAGCATCATCAGGGACGGGCGACGCCACATCCCCGTAGGGGTCGTCGAGTACGAGGTCGGCGCAGGCGGGCGCCCCCAGCCGGTGCCCGACCCGCTCGGCGACCGCAGCCGGCTCGGCACGTGCCTCGCCTGCTGGTACACCACCCTCAGCCCCTCCGACGACGACATCACCTGCCCCGAGTGCGGCGAGGACCGCTACGTGGTGACCGAGATGGCCGAGCCCCTCGGCTACCGCACCATCTACGGGTGGGCGCCGGACTACGACGGCAACGACCCGTGGATCTCCGGCTCCGGCCTGGCACGAATGACCTTCGACGAGAGCGCGGCACCGACCCCGGGGCCCACCGTCGGCAACCTCGCCACGCGCGGCGGCAAGGTCCAGCTCATCGCCGCCAACACCGGCAGCGAAGGCGTCGGATTCGCATTCCGCGGCACCGTCCCGCCGGGACGTAGGGACTGGGAGGGGCTGCTGGTCCAAGAAGCCTTTGATACCGCCCAGAGCTACTCCCCAACGCCATGGGTACCGCCACTCGACCAGCAGTTCGAGTCGGCCGCCATCGGCAGCCGCAAGGTGACCGACGCCCTGCTCCTCAGCCCCATCGACCTGCCCCCCGAGGTCGACCTCTACCCCGGAAGGATCGAAGCCCGATCCGCATGGCTCTCCGCGGCCTACCTCTTCCGGGAGGCGGCATGGCGGGTGCTGGAGGCCGCACCCGAGGAGCTGACCGCGGGCTTCAGCCCGCTCCCGACGCCCATGGGCATAAGCGGCGAGATCTACCTCACCGACACGCTGCTCAACGGCGCCGGCTACGCCCGCTACTTCAAGGCGAGCGAGCGTCGCCTGCAAGAGCTGGTGGATGCAGTCGAGGAGCGCACCGCCGCGTACGGAAAGCACGTCGGACCCGACGGCCAGCCGTGCCGAGGGTCCTGCTACGCCTGCTTGCAGGACTGGTCCAACAGCAGGCTGCACCCGCTCCTCGACTGGCGGCTGGCGTGCGACCTGGCGGAGCTGCTTCTCGGCCGAGCCTTCGCTCCGCTCCGCTGGTCTGAGCACGCCGAGCAGGCCGCCCACACGTTCGCGGCAGGAGTGCCGCACTGGCGCGACGACCTGCTCGCCGAGCGGCCCGTCCTTCGCAGCGACCGGGACAACCGGGTCTGCGTTGTCGTCCACCCCCTCGAAGCGACGAGCGAGGCGCGCCGAGGCCCGACCCTGGCCCGCGTCGTGGCCCGAGCCGAGGCGGCGCAAGCCAGCATCCGCTTCTGCTCGTGGTTCAACCTCATCCGCACGCCGGGCCAGGCCCTGATCGCCCTGGACTCCATCGGCGATGCCTGACACTGAGCGGCTCACCGAGGTGAGCCCCACCATGATGGCGGCGATCCACCGATGCGGGCTCGCTGTGCACCTGAGCCGGACCCACCAACGCCGCGCTGGTGGGTGGCTGTCCAACCCTTCGGCCCGTCTCGGAGGCGCAGCACACCGGGTCCTCGGATGGGTCTCTACCGGCGGGTGCACGGGGCTCGGCTCGTCCGAGCTGGAAGTGGCGGTCCGGCAGCGATGGCGCGACGAGGTGACCGTCGAAGAGCAGGCCGCGGCCCGATCTCCGGTCGAGAGCTACTTCGGGGCGGCCCCGTCATGGCCCGGGTACGCGACGACCGAGGAGCGGCTCGTCATTGAGGCGGGGCGGCTGGCCGAGGAGATATCCAGCTGGCCCGACTTCGAGCGCTGGGTCGAGCGGCCTCTCACGTCGAGCATCCCTCCGATGCGAGGATCACCCGATCTCGTCGTGCGCTCCGCCGACGGTGCACGCATCGTCGAGTTCAAGTCCGGGGCGGTCGGCCCGGAGGATGCTCAGCCCCTTGGACGCTACGGGCTGCAGGTCCTCATGTACGCCGCCATGATCCGCCAGCTTGGCGTCCCGGTAGCTGGAGCCGAGATCCGGCCCCTGGGGCGCGCTCGGCTCACCGTGGAGGTGACCGAAGGGTCCATCGAGCAAGCCTGCCAGGTTGTCTCTGCTGCTCTGGAGGCGTTCAACTCGGCCGTGGACGCAGGCGAGACTTCGCGGCTAGCGCAACCATCCGACGGCGCCTGCGGCTATTGCCCGCACATTCTGCGGTGCCCGGCGATCTGGGCTGCGGGAGGCACGAAGGAGCTCGACGAGCTCGAGGTGGTAGCCGGCACCATCAAGCGCGTCCAGCAGGCCCAGGTCGGCTCGGTGGCCGTGGAGCTGGACGCGACTGGGGGGACCCGCTGCGGCGTAGTCACCATCACCGGGCTTGACCCCCGTCGCCTCCACGCCGCCACGGATCTCCATCCCGGCAAGCAGGTGCGGGTATCCGGTCTTCGGTCGCGACCAGGCGGCATCGCGCTCGTCGCTCGGCCCGGCTCATGGGTCCAGCTGGCGCCCATGGCAGGTGCGAGGAGCGAACCATGAGACCGGCTGAGACGCTTTCAGGTGTCCCGATGCCATCCGGCCGAAGCGACAGGCACCTACAAGATGGCCTCATCGAGCCGGTCGCTTCGCAAGATGCAGAGGCTCGTCCGCGCATCGGATACCCGGTGCCATCCAGCGAGGCGGTCAGTCGTGTCATGCGCGGCAACCGCCGGTCCGATACCAAGCTCGAGGTTCGCGTGCGATCGGAGCTTCACCGGCGAGGGCTGCGGTTCCGCAAGCAGCTGCTCATCATTGCCGGCGACATCCGGGTGCGCGCGGACGTGGCCTTCCCCCGGCAGGGCCTCGCCGTGTTCCTCGACGGCTGCTTCTGGCACCGCTGCCCCGAGCATGGGAACTCACCGAGGGAAAACTCGAGCTACTGGGCGACCAAGCTCGACCGCAACGTGGTGCGCGACGGAAAGGTAATCGCGGCCCTCGATTCCACCGGATGGACCGTGCTCAGGATCTGGGAGCACGTGCCCGCGATCGTCGCCGCCGACCAGGTGCAAACGACGCTTGCCGAGTGCAAGGCGGCAGCCGATGCCTGCTGAGGATCGGCCGACTGTGCTGTCAGGCTTCTCGGGAATGGGTGGGCTCGACCTAGGCCTGGAGGCCGCCGGGTTCACCCACATCGGGTGCATCGAGCTGGACGAGACCGCTAGGCGCTCCCTCAAGGCGAATCGGGACGACCGATGGCCGCTTCTCGACGCGGGTGACATCCTCGACGTGGCGGAGACGCTCCGGCCCGCCGATGTGGGCCTGCGACGCAGAGAGCTGACGCTCCTCGCCGGTGCGCCACCATGCCAGCCGTTCTCCAAGGCAGCTCAGTGGTCCCACACCTCTCGCACCGGCCTCGACGACGAACGATCGGACTGTCTCGACGGATTCCTCGACCTCGTCGAGACCTTCCTCCCAAAGGCGATCCTGCTGGAGAACGTCACCGGCTTCGCCCAAGGTGCAATTGCAGCGCTCCCTTCGATTGAGCGCTCCCTCGCCCGGATCAACGCCCAGTGGGGGACGCACTATCGACCTGAGCCTCGCATAATCGACGCCGCCAGCTTCGGGGTGCCGCAACGCCGACGGCGGGCGATCATCGTCGCCCTGCGCGACGGCGGTCAGCTTGAGTGGCCAACCCCCACCCACGACAAGGCCCCGGTGCGGGCATGGGATGCGATCGGGCGGCTCCCGCTCGCGGACCCGCCTGTCGCGGTAGGCAAGTGGGCCGACCTGCTTCCCTCGATACCGGAGGGTGAGAACTACCTCTGGCACACCACCCGCGGGGGCGGCCGACCGCTGTTCGGGTACCGCACCCGCTACTGGTCCTTCCTGCTCAAGCTGGCCAAGGACACGCCTGCATGGACGCTCCCGGCCCAACCCGGCCCGTCGACCGGGCCCTTCCACTGGGCTAACCGACCGCTTGCCGTCGAGGAGTTGCTGCGCCTGCAGTCAATGCCCGCCGACTGGGTCGTGGAGGGCGGTTACCGAGACCAGGTGCGTCAGGTCGGCAACGCGACGCCAGCACTGCTCGCCGAAGTCCTGGGACGAGCGGTGCTCGCCAGCTTGCAGCTATCGGGTCCCACGGGGGTGTTGCAGCTGACCATCCCGAGGCTGAAAAGCGTGCCCAAGGCGAGACCACCCGAGAAACTGAGCGCTCGCTATCGAGCGCTCGAAGGAGACCACCCCGACCATCCAGGGGCGGGATTGGGGCCGAAGGCCAGACGGAGGTCCGCCACGAAACAAGAGTCTCCCGCGAGTGGCGCCCGCCACGCATAGCCAATGTCCACGTTTCTGGGATCCGTGACACTGGCCACCGCCGCTACCGGCGTCAATGCAACCTCGTTCTTGTCCACGATGGCCGAGGTGACCGCAACCATGGTGGCCATCGTCGGCGGCTTCCTCCTGAGCCGCCTGATCGCCGCCGGCACCGAGCGACGAGTTCTACGGCGCGAGATCGAGGAGGAGGGCGTCCGTCGTCGTCGTGTGGCTGCGGAGGCTCACGTGCTGAGACAGCACCTGCTGCAGGAAGACGCGAATGCTTGGCTCGAAGATGCGATCGACCTCGTGGTCAATGAGTGGGGACAGGTCGCGATCGCGGATGTCCTCGTGGAGTTCCCGAGCGAGCGCGACGAGGAAGAGCTGCGCCCGTTCTTCGATGAGGCAGTC
>JAVKSL010000030.1:0-31489 GCA_039583695.1 Acidimicrobiales bacterium
TCGCACCGCGGTCACCGACGAGGCGATCCTGCGCAGCCCGTGCCGGCTCGCAGGCGCTGGCGTCGAGCACGCCCCGGTCTCTGCCGCTAGCAAGGGACCGAGCGCCTATGCGAAGCGGGTGGTGCGCCGCAAGGTCTACGGGCGCACCAACGCCGCCACCGGCCAGCTACTCCGGGCGTTCGGGCTCCAGGGCACCCGACGCAAGAGCTGGGGCTGAACGTGAGCACGCGTAGACCCTTCGGCACCATCCGGGAGCGCGGTGGGCGCTACCAGGCCCGCTACCAGGCCCCTGACGGCACCGAGCACGTCTCGACACACCCGAGCAAGGCGGCGGCCGCGCGCTGGCTCGCAGCGGCACAGACCGACCGGCAGCGCGGCGCCTGGCTGGACCCCCGAGCCGGGCGAGTCACCTTCGCCGCCTGGCTGGAGCGCTGGCGCCCGACCGTAGTGGACCTGCGACCCTCGACCCTGGCCCGCGATGATGGCTACGTCGGGCGCTACCTGGTGCCCACCTTCGGCGCCCGCCAGATGGCGCAGATAACGAACATGGACGTGCGGGCATGGGTGGCCGAGCTTTCGGCGCGGGAGCTGGCCCCGGCGACGGTGGTCAAGGCCGGACAGATCATGGCGAAGATCATGCGGGCCGCTGTCCAGGCCGGGCTCATCGTCTCCTCACCGTGCGATGGTGTGCGACTGCCGCGAGTCGAGCGGACCGAGATGCGATTCCTCGACTCGACTGAGGTGGCCGCCCTCGCAGACACGATGGACGCCCGCTACCGCGCACTCGTCTACCTGGCGGCCTACGGCGGGCTGCGGGTGGGTGAGCTGTTCGGGCTGCGGGCTAAGCGGGTGGACCTGCTGCGGAGCCGCCTGGAGGTGGTTGAGGCCGTGGTGTGCGTGGGGGGACACCTGCACTTCGGTCCGCCCAAGACCAAGGCCGGCCATCGCAGCGTTCCGCTTCCCAAGGTGGTGACGGCGGCCCTGGCCGAACACCTGGCCCGCTATCCGGCCGGCCCTGACGAGCTGGTGTTCACCGCCCCCGAAGGCGGACCGGTGCGCCTGGACCTGTGGCGCAGGCGCTTTTGGACCCCGGCCGTACGACGGGCAGGGCTGGCGCCGCTCCGTCCGCACGACCTCAGACACACCGCCGTGGCGCTGTGGATCGAAGCGGGAGCGAATCCGAAGGAGATAGCGGCACGCGCCGGGCACTCGTCTGTAGTCACCGTGTTGGACCGCTACGGGCACCGCTTCGCCAGCTCTGAGGACCGGGTAAACGACGCCCTCGACGCCCTGGCGAGTGCTGTCCGACCGCCCCGGCTGGCCCCGGTGGTGACGCTCGAACCCGGCTCGCAGGGAGCATCAGAGGCCACTAGCTCGCACCGTTCCCGGACATTTCCCGGACAAGGAGGAGCATCATCGTCCGGCCGGGCGAGTGGAAAGGGTGCCTGACCTGCACTTATATGAGTGGGCGCTGGGAGACTTGAACTCCCGACCTCAGCCGTGTGAAGGCTGCGCTCTGACCAACTGAGCTAAGCGCCCGCGAAGCTTCCCACCCTAATGTGCCACCACCTGGCCGGCACCCGGATCGCGAGGGCCTCTTCGGGCCGCTTGGGTCTCTTGGCCCGGGGTCCGGTAGGCTGGGGCGCTCATGGGCTTTGTGGATCGCATCCAGGAGAACGCGGCGCGATCTGCGGCTGCTCGCCAAGCCGGCCAACCTGCAGCTCGGGGCGGTACGGGGCGCGGGGGGACCGGGCGTGCACCGCGCAAGCCGCGGCGGGCGCCCGCACCGCCGATGGATGCCCACGAGCGGTACATCGGCTACGCCGCGGCGGCAGTCACCGCAGTGGCGTTCGCCCTCCTATGGGCCCCCCACATCGGACAGCCGCACTTCGGAGAGGTGGTTACCAAGGCGGCAAAAGGCGTCAAGGCCAAGATCACCAAGCCGATCTCGCCGACCGCGGAGCTGGCCTGGGGCCTGGTCCTAGCGGGTCTGGTGGGCTGGTCCTCCGTGCTCAAAAAGCGTTGGCTGCTCGCGGGGGTCGCATTCTACGTTGGCTTGCTCGGCCCGTGGGGCAACTACAAGTACCTGGGATACGCCCTGATGGCACTGGGGGCATGGCTTTTGTTTCGCAATGCCAAGCTGCAGGCCGAGGTCCAGCGAACAGCTGACGCGGCTCCGGCCAAGGCGAGCACCAACGGCTCTGCCCGCACCACCGGTTCCGCCCGCACCACCGGCTCTGCCCGCACCACCGGTTCCGCCCGCACCACCGGCTCCGCCCGCACCACCGGCTCCGCCCGCACCACCGGCTCCGCCCGCACCACCGGCTCCGCCCGCAGGGCCAAGGCGGTCCCGACAGACGCCACGGGTCGCTCCCTCCCCGCCCGCTCCAAGCGCTATACCCCTCCGCAGGCGCCGTCCAAGGATGATCGCAAGGAGCGGCGAGAGCGGCGGGAGAGTGTCCGTGCTGGCGCCAAGGCAAGCAGGAACGCGAGCGGAGCTAACCGTTCTACCCCTCCCAAGGTCTGAGTCCCCGTGATCGTCCAAGCACTAGCAGGCCGTCGCGTCGCGGTCACGGGAGCCACCGGCTTCCTCGGCACGGCACTGGTCGAGCGGCTGTTGCGCTCAGTGCCTGATTGCGAGGTGGCGGTCCTTGTCCGGCCAGGTCGCCGGGCCAGCGCATCCGAGCGGACACGGCGTGAGATCCTGCGCAACGACTGCTTCGACCGGCTCCGGCGCGAGCTGGGCGACGCCTTCGACACCGAGGTCGAGCGCCGGTTGGCGGTGATGTCCGGAGACGTGGGGACCGACGGTCTCGGCTTGTCCGATGCCGACGCGGCGGTGCTAGCTGGCTGCGACGTCGTGGTCCATTCGGCGGCGAGCGTGAGCTTCGACGCCCCCCTCGACGCTGCGGTCGAGGTCAACCTGCTGGGTCCGTCACGGGTCGCCGCGGCATTGGAGTCGGCGCGAGCGACCCACGAGAAGCCCCACACGACGCACCTGATAGCGGTCTCCACCGCATACGTGGCCGGCACCCGGCGTGGCGACGCACCGGAAGCCCTGTTGCCCGAGACCCCCTTTGCCACCGAGGTGGACTGGCGGGGTGAGGTGGAAGCCGCCCGGCGGGCCCGTGCCAACCTGGATGCCGATAGCCGGAGTCCCGACCATCTGGCTGGCTTCGCCAAAGCGGCCCATGCCGAGCTGGGCGCAGCTGGGGTCCCACTGCTCGCGGCGCGCGCCGAGCGGGAGCGAACCGACTGGGTGCGCCAGGGACTGGTGGAGGCCGGGCGGGCCAGGGCGACTTCGCTGGGGTGGCCCGACGCTTACGCGTACACCAAGGCGCTGGGCGAAAGAGCTCTTTTGGACAACCGGGGCAGTGTCCCGGTCAGCTTCGTGCGCCCGTCCATCATCGAGTCCTCGCTTTCGCAGCCAAGGCCCGGGTGGATCAGGGGCTTTCGCATGGCCGAGCCCATCTTGATCTCCTACGCCAAGGGCCTGCTCACCCAGTTCCCCGGGGTCCCCGAGGGGGTGCTCGACGTCATCCCGGTGGACCTGGTGGTCGCCGCGATCATCGCGGTGGCGGCCAAGGGCCCAGACCCGGCCGGGCCGTCGGTCTACCAGGTCGCGTCGGGATCGAGGAACCCGCTGCGCTACGACCAGCTGGTGGACCTGGTGCAGTCCTGGTTTGGTGAGCACCCCTTGTTCGACACCTTGGGGCAGCCGATCGCGGTTCCGGACTGGTCGTTCCCCCGTCGCGGGGCCGTCCAGCGCCAGCTCACCCGGGCAACCAAGGGACTCGGAGCTGCGGAGCGCTTCGTCGTCGCCCTGCCGATCCGCGGCCCCATGGCCCAGCTCTCGGCTCGCCTCGAAGAGCGCCGCACCGAGGGGGAGCGGGCACTCGACTACGTCAAGCTCTACGGCTCCTACGCCGAGACCGAGGCGTCCTTCAGGGTCGACCGCCTCTTGGCCCTTCACGACAGCCTGGACGAGGTGGACCGGGTCAGCTTTGGCTTCGACCCGGCGCAGGTGGACTGGCCCGCTTACGTGCAGGGAGTCCACCTCCCCTCGGTGGTCGCCCACGCCAGGGTCCGCACCACAGGCGGGCCGCGGACGGGCCTGACCAGAGAGCAGCGCGGCCTGCGGGCCGTGCTCTCCCCGGAACGCCACCTGGCGGTCTTCGACCTGGAGAACACCCTGATCGCCTCCAACGTGGTCGAGTCATTCGCCTGGCTGGCAACCCGGCATCTCGGCCCGGCGGAGCGCGCCAAGGTGGCGGTTCGCCTGATCGGTCAGGCGCCGTCGCTGCTGGCGCTGGACCGCCGGGACCGGGGGGACTTCCTGCGATTCTTCTACCGCCGTTACGAAGGGGCGCCAGCCACGCAGCTCCGTCGAGATGCGTGGGAGCTGACCAGCTCTTTGATGCTGGTCCGGGCCTTCCCTTCGGGTATTGCCAGGGTCCGGCGGCACCGGGCGCTGGGGCACCGCACCCTGTTGATCACCGGGGCCCTCGACTTCTTGATCGCCCCGATGGCGCCTTTGTTCGATGACGTCCTGTGCGCCAGGATGGGCGAGGTGGACGGCCTGCTCACCGGCGAGATGGTGGAGGTGGCGCCGACGGGCGAGGCGAGGGCCCTGGCGATGGCCGACTACGCGGCGGCACACGGCCTGCTGATGGCCGAGGCGGTGGCCTACGCCGACTCGGCGAGTGACCTTCCGATGCTGGAGGCGGTGGGCTTCCCGGTGGCGGTCAACTCCGAGCCCAAGCTGGCGACAATTGCCCGCAAGAGGGGCTGGCACACCGAGGCCTGGTCCCGTTCCCCGGGCGGCCCGCGCCCCCTGCTGCCCTTTGGACCCATGGACGAGTCGTTCCGGCAGCGCGGGATCCTTGCCGCCCTGCCGGGCCGACTCCGGTGAGCCCCACCGTGTCCAGCCAGACCCCGCCGAGCTGGCCGTGAAGGCCCTCCTGTTCGAGCACAGCAACACCCGCTTCGCCGCTGCCCGGGTGGCCTCGATGGTGGCGCATGGAGCTGGCGTGGGGGTCGGCCCGTTGCGCCTGGTCGAGATGGACCAGCCTGCGCTACCGGGGAGCGACTGGCAGCTGGTGCGCCCGGCTCTCGCCGGAATCTGCGGGTCTGACCTGGCGACCCTCGACAGCCGTAGCTCCAGGTATTTCGAGTCCCTGGTGAGCTTTCCCTTCGTGCCCGGCCACGAGGTGGTAGGGCACTTGGATGACACCATGGCCACCAGGGTGGTCGTCGAGCCGGTGCTGGGGTGCGCCACTCGCAAGATCGCGCCCCCCTGCCCTGCGTGTGCCAGCGGGGACATAGGGGGTTGCCAGCGAGTGGCCTTCGGGCACTTGCGACCGGGCCTTCAGACCGGCTACTGTGTCGACACCGGCGGGGGGTGGTCAGGCGCGTTCGTGGCTCACGACAGCCAGGTGCACGTGGTTCCAGAGGACCTGAGCGACGAGGCCGCAGTCATGGTGGAACCGGCGGCGTGCGCCGTCCACGCGGCACTGGCGGGCGGAGCGGGAGACGGCGACACGGTGGTGGTGCTGGGCGCCGGGACGCTGGGGCTGTGCATCGTTGCCGCCCTGCGCCGTTTGAGCCTGCCGGGCACCCTGGTGTCGGTGGCCAAGCACCCCACCCAGCGCCGGCTCGCCGCCGAGCTGGGTGCCGACGTCGTGGTCGAACCGGGCGAGGTGCGGCGGGCAGTGCGGCGCCTGACCCGATCTCTGGCTGTCGGGCCGGCGCACGGACCGGGGCGTCTCACCGGGGGGGCTGACGTGGTCCTCGACTGCGTGGGCTCGGCCGGCACCCTGGCCGACTCGCTGGCCGTGGTCCGGCCACGCGGTCGGGTGGTCCTGGTGGGAATGCCGGGAAAGTGCAACCTGGACCTGGCGCCCCTCTGGCAGCGCGAGGTATCCCTGGTGGGCGCCTACGCCTACGGCCGGGAGGTCCTGGCGCCCCCCGTCGGTTCCCGGCGGACCTTCGACCTCGCTTTCGAGCTGGTCCGAGATGCCGGTCTGGGAAGGCTGGTGAGCGCCCGATACCCCCTCGAGCGCTTCGAGGAGGCCGTGGCCCACGCGGCGGCGGCCGGCAGGCGCGATAGCGTCAAGGTGGTGTTCGACCTGCAAGCTGGCGCGCGCCGCCCCGTCCGGCGGGTTCCATGAGTTCGAGACGTCCCGGATTCGTGCTGGAGGTGGACCGCTCGACGCCTCCCACATTGTTCTGGCACGGTGAGGCCTTTCGCCTGGAGCGCCTCCCGGCTGGATCACGGGTGATCTACCCACCCGAGCCACTTCCGGCTCTGGCCGACCCTGACGCTGCCATTGCCCACGCCCTGGCCCACCCGGTGGGAGACAGCGCCCCCCTGGCGGACCTGCTGAGCCCGGGAATGCGTCTCACCATCGCCTTCGACGACGTCTCGACCTGCCTGCCCCCGATGCGCCAGCCCGACAACCGCCAGCGGGTCATTGAGGCGGTGCTGGAGCTGGCTGCGGCAGCCGGGGTCGATGACGTGGTGCTGGTCGCCGCGCTGGCGTTGCACCGGCGGATGACCGAGGCCGAGCTGCGCCAAGCCCTGGGGAACCGGATCTACGACGCCTTCGCCCCCTCGGGCAGGCTCACCCAGCACGACGCCGAGGACCCCGGCAACCTCATTCATCTGGGCGCCACCGAGCTGGGTGAGGAGGTGGAGCTGAACAAGCGGGCCGCAACAAGTGACCTGATCGTCTATGTCAACATCAACCTGGTCGCGATGGACGGCGGCCACAAGAGCGTGGCCACCGGGCTGGCCAGCTACCGCAGCCTTCGCCACCACCACAACGTGCGCACCATGCAACGAAGCCGGAGCTTCATGGACCAACCTCACTCCGAGCTCCACTCCTCGAACTGGCGCATGGGCCGGTTCATCGCCTCCTCCGGCGTCAAGGTATTCCAAATAGAGACCACTCTGAACAACGACACCTTCCCCTCCCAGTTCAACTTCCTTCAACGTCGGGAATGGGAGTGGTCGGCCCGGGATCGGGCGTCCTACCTTGCAGTCTCTGCCGCCCTGGATCGCACCCCCGACCGCCTGGCCCGCTCGATATTCCACTCCATTCGCTCGCCTCACTCCATGTCCGGCGTCACCGCGGGCGAGGTGGAGGCGGTCCATGCCCAGACCACCGAGCACATCCACCGGGCTCATCTGGTGCCGGTCCAGGGCCAGACCGACATCCTCACGATGGGCCTGCCCTACGTGGGTCCCTACAACGTGAACTCGATAATGAACCCGATCCTGGTAATGTGCCTGGGGCTGGGCTATTTCTTCAACATGTACCGGGGCAGGCCGCTGGTGCGGCCTGGTGGGGTGCTCATCATGAGCCATCCCACACCGTGGGCTTTCAACCCGGTCCATCACCCGAGCTACATCGACTTCTTCGAGCAGGTCCTCACCGAGACGACCGATCCAATGGAGATCGAGGCCAAGTACGAAGAATCCTTCGCGACCGACCCGTGGTACATCCACCTGTACCGGACCTCCAACGCATATCACGGTGTCCACCCCTTTTACATGTGGTATTGGGGCGCCCACGCGCTGGAGCACCTGGGCGGGGTGATAGTGGTGGGTGGCAACCGCCGGGCGGTGCGCCGGCTCGGTTTCAAGCCAGCGAGCACGCTGGCGGATGCGCTGGAGATGGCAGAAGACATCGTGGGCCGGGACCCGTCGATAACGCATCTCCACGCCCCGCCACTCCTTCTGGCCGACGTAACTTGAAAGAATATGCCGAGGCGCCCCGCACCTCCCTCTCCCACTCGAGACCAAAGCTCTCCCTGCCCAAGCTGCACGCGGGATTCCCGTGGGTGGCGCCCAGCTGGCCCACGTCACTGGAGCGCACCGTAGCGCAGAAGGTGGGCGTGGACTACGACACCGCATGGGCCCGGCGATACGGCGTGCGCCTGGTCAGAGCGCTGCTGTTGGAGAACCTGACTCGCCCGGCGCTGCGCATCCTGGCCGATCCCGCGGTCTGCGGGATGGATCGCCTGGAGGCCCTCGAGGCTCCGGCAGTGTTCGCTGCCAACCACTGCAGCCATCTCGACGCCCCACTGATCCTCACCAGCCTGCCGGCGCGTTTGCGATACCGGACAGTGGTGTCCGCGGCGGCAGACTATTTTTTTGATCGGCCTTGGAAGGCGAAGGTATCTGCGGGGCTCATCGGGGCGATTCCCACCGAGCGCCAGCGGGTCAACCGGCGATCGATGGACCTGGCGGCTGAGCTGCTCGGCGAAGGGTGGAACCTGGTTGTCTTCCCTGAGGGCGGGCGCAGCCCGGATGGTTGGGCCCGTGACTTCGGCGGGGTGGCAGCGTATCTGGCCCAGCGCTGCGGCGTGCCGGTGGTGCCGGTGCACGTCGAGGGGACGGGCGAGATATTGGGCAAGCGCCGGCCGGGCTTGCGGAGGGGGACCACCAAGGTCAGCTTTGGCCGGCCGATCTCCGCCGAGGGCCTCACGACCCGCCGGCTCGGCGAGCAGGTCTCCTCAGCTGTCACCGCTCTGGCCGACGAGGCGACCACCGACTGGTGGTCGGCCCGGTTGCGCGCCGGAGCGGCTGCCAACCCGGCGATCACCGGTCCCGAGGTGGCTTCGTGGCGGCGGGCCTGGGCGCTCGGGGGTGGGGCTCGGCGGGAAAGCACCGACTGGCCCAAGCGCTGAGCGCAGCGCCAGGCTCAGGGAGCATCAGTCTCGGCGAGCTGGCGGGCCATCGGCGCCAGCACGTCTCGGGCCGCCTGGTTGGCCCGCTCGTGGAGGGTGCCTCCGTTGTCGGGGACCAGGTTGGCGGCCGCAGCCAGGAGTCGCGGCCGGTTTCCGTCGGCTGTCTCGATCAGCCGGCTGGTCAGGGCAAGGAGCAGGGCTCCAAGGTGGGCGTCGTAGCGTT
Source organism: Acidimicrobiales bacterium (assembly GCA_039583695.1). Lineage (GTDB taxonomy): Bacteria > Actinomycetota > Acidimicrobiia > Acidimicrobiales > JAJPHD01 > JAVKSL01. The sequence goes on from JAVKSL010000030.1 coordinate 8,918, forward strand.
GGGGAAGGGCCTGTGCCGCGCGCCGGAGGGCAGGAACGGAGATGGCGGCGATCGCGGCGATCAGGGTCGTGACCGCAGCCACCTCGAAGGCCCGCGAGTAGCCAGAGGTGAGCGCTGCAGCGGCCGCCGCGCGGGTGTGTGTCGAGCCAGCCAGGACGGATCTGGTGCGATCCGCCGCGACGGTGGCAATTGCGGCCAGCCCGATCACGCCTCCAACCTGGCGGGAGGTGTTCAGCAGCGCCGAGGCCAGGCCGGACTGGGCCCGGCTCACCCCGGCGGTAGCCGCGGTGGCCAGCGGCGTGAAGCACAGCCCGATCCCCAGGGTCAGCAGCATCCCGGGGCCCAGCAGGTCGGCAGCGAATGTGCTGGTGGGGGTGATCTTCGAGAGCCAGTAGAATCCTGCCGCTGCGATGACCAGGCCGGCTAGCAGCAGTGGTCGGGGCCCGATCCGTTCCACCAGGCGCGCTGCCACCTGGGTGCCGATGGCGATGGCTCCCACGAGGGGAAGGAACAGCAGACCGGTCTTGACCGGGTCGTAGCCGAGGACGTTTTGCATGAACAGGGACAGGAAGTAGAACGACACCAAGAACCCCACCCCGAGCATCAGCATCACCACGTTGGCGCTGGAGACCGACCGGAGCCGGAAGATGCCGAGTGGGACCAACGGAGCTTTGGCGAACCGGGCTTCGATGACCACGAATGCGATCAGCAGGGCCAGCGCCACGGCGAGGGTGCCGATGGTCCGCTCGGACGTCCAGGCATGGCTGGCGGTCTCGACTATCCCGTAGACCAGGAGGGCCATGCCGCCAGTGACGGTGAGCGCGCCGGGGATGTCCAGGCTGCGGCTGCCGGTCGAGCGCCGACCCTCGGAGAGGTAGGTGACGGCGAGCGCCGTGACGACGATGCCGATCGGCACGTTGATGAACAGGATCCATCGCCATGACAGGTACTGGGTGAGGATGCCTCCGAACAGGGCGCCTGCCGCCCCGCCGGCTCCAGCCACGGCGCTCCAGGTGCCTAGGGCCTTGGCCCGGGCCTTGCCTTCGGGGAAAGTGGTTATGAGGAGGGTGAGCGTTGCTGGGGACAGGACTGCGGCGCCGAGGCCCTGGGCCGCCCGGGCAGCGGTGAGCATCCCCGAGGACTGCGAGAGGCCTCCCACCAGGCTGGCCAGGGTGAACAGGCCCAGCCCGAGAATGAAGATCTTCCGGCGGCCGTAAAGGTCGGCGGCACGTCCCCCGAGCATCAAGAAGCCGGCGTAGGTGAGGGCGTAGGCGTTCACTACCCACTGCAGGCCGGCGGGGGTGAACTGCAGGGCGCGCTGGATCGACGGAAGGGCGACGTTGACGATGGACACGTCCAGCAAGACCATGAACTGCGCCACGCAGGCGAGAGCGAGGATGACCCCGCTGCGGGTGTGGTGAGGTGCCCGCGAGCCAACGGCGGTGCCGTTGGCGCTGGCCAGGTTGGGCGCAGCTGTGCTCATCGAGCGTCACTCGCTGGGTCGGGCTTGGTCCGTGCGAGCAGGTCCCTGGTCGACAGCACGCAGTAGGTGATGAGCGATCCAAGCCCGATGAGGATCAGGGCGCCGCCGGTGGCCAGGTCGTCGACGGTGGCGTTGCCCCACGGGGCACCAAGGGGCTGGTAGCCAAGGCCAAAGGGGGCGGCGAAGAGCCACACTCCGGCCAGGGTGAGCAGGCTCAGCGTGGCGACAACCAGGCGGGCGGGCTTCATGACCAGGTCCTTGGGGCCGGCCGGGGATCGGCGCCGGACAGGTGATTCCCAGCTTGGCCGCTGGTCTCCGCCTCCGTCGTCTTGAGGTCGCTCAGCAGGGCCACGACCAGTGGGGCGAGAAGCTCACGCAGCTCAGCCGAAGTCGGGGGCCCACCGCCCGGCCCACCGCCCGGCGCGCCCTGGCCGGTGCCGGCGCCCGCCTGCCCTGCCAGTGCGGCAGCCTTGGCCGCTCGCGCGGCGGCCTTGCGCTCCTGGCGCTCCGCGCGGCGCAGGGGCTGCGGGAGTGCTCCACGGACCCTCAGCTCGGTCCGAATGCTGGCGAGAGAGGCTGCCAGCGCCACCAGGGCCAGCACCACCACTCCCACCCCGGTCCAGAAGTCCACCTCGGTGGGGTGGTTCCAGGCGGTCCCTGCGTGGCGGTAGCCGAGGGCGAACGGCGCCAGCATCAGCCAGCCGCCAACGAGGGCGGCAGCCAGGCTGGCGACGACGGTCACTATGGGCTTGGACATTGGTGCATTGCTCCCTTGCTCCCTTGCTCGCGGCGCTCGTTGCGTCACCTGTACGCCATCAGTGGCGGTTGCGCTGTATTATATCAGAATCCGTTGCTACACCAAGGAGTGTATATGTATCAGGAGGCTGAGACTACCGCCCGCCGGCTACCGGCCGACTTTGCCTTTCCGCTGGGCTTCCTCTTGGCCAAGACCCACGTGGGCCTTCGGGCTATTGCCGACGCGGCCCTCGCGCCGTACGGCCTGACCATCGTGCAGTTCAGCTTCCTGAGCATCCTCACCGCCAACCCTGGCAAGTCGTCGGCGGAGCTGGCCCGTGAGTTCTGTGCCAGTCCCCAGAGCGTAGCGTCCCTGGTTGGCCGGCTGGAGGCCGATGGCTACATCGAGAGGCGCCCGCACCCCCTGCACGGGCGGGTTATCGAATGCTGGATGACCCCAAAGGGCGCGGCGATCGTGGAGAAGGCGAAGCCGGTGGTGGCTCGAGCCGAGTCCGACGTCTTGTTGGCTGAGCTGTCGCTCGAGGAGCTCAAGGTCCTGGAGGGGCTGTTGTTCCGGGTGCTTGACCGGGTGAGGGCCCGGACCGGCGCCGGCGTGGCCCCGCCGGAGGGCGGGGAGCTCGGGGGTCAGGACTGCTGTGAGGACTCCTGACGTGCGTCGGGCCAGGTGAGGGTCGAAGCTGTTGCACTTGTGCACCGAAAAGCGCGCTAAGTGCAACGTCTCGCCGGTCGTCGCGCCCGACCTGGGTAGCTGTTGCACTTGTGCACCGAAAAGCGCGCTAAGTGCAACCGGTTCCGCCATCGAGGCATGGGGCCAAGACAAGCCTGGCCTTTGCGACGTTAACCCGACCCAGAATGGGTCGGCGGTGGCGGCGGTCCACCCATAGTTGTGACCAGATGTGGAGGTGACCCGTGCGTCGCTGCGATCGCAGGCAGCTCGACTCGAAATGTTGCCCCCTCGCCTGGGACGCTTGCCACGGCCACGTTCCCGCCATGGGCCTCGACGATGGCTGCGACTATGGACAGACCCAAGCCCGTCCCAGCCCCACTGCCGAGCGTGGCCCGGCTGCGGGCGGAGTCTGCCCGGTAGAAGCGCTCGAACACCCGAGCGACGTGCTCGGGCGCCAGGCCAGGACCCTCATCGGCAACCTCGAGCACGGCCCTCAACCCACCAGCACCGCTGTTACCGGCTTCGCCCAGGCCGTTGCCCTCCATGTCAAGACCGCGGGCTCCGGCTCCGGGCCCCACCCACGTGGACACCACCACAGGCGTCCCCGGCGGGGTGTGATGGCGGGTATTGGTCAAGAGATTGGCAACCACTTGACGAAGGCGGGCCTCGTCCCCGAGCACCCACACCGGCCCCCCGCCTGGGAGCTGAAGCTCTACTGGCCGGTCCGGCTCGGTCACGCGGGCGTCGGCGACCGCGTCGGTGGCAATGGCCGCCAGGTCCACCTCGGAACGCTCCATCGGGCGCCGCTGGTCCAGTCGCGCCAGCAACAGCAGGTCCTCGACCAGCGCCCCCATCCTGGTCGCCTCTTGCTCGATTCGCCGCATGGCCAGGCGCAGGTCGTCGGGCCGCTCCCAGGCGCCCCGGCGGAACAGCTCGGCGTACCCTCGAATCGAGGTGAGGGGGGTCCGCAGCTCGTGAGAGGCATCTGCCGCGAAGCGTCGCAGCCGCTCCTCCGACGCCTCCCTTGCCCCAAACGCAGCCTCGATCTGGCCCAGCATCGCGTTCAGCGCCAGCCCGAGCCGCCCGACCTCTGTCGCGGGGTCGTCGTGTTCGACCCTTTGGGACAGGTCCCCGGCGGCGATCGCCGCCGCGGTCTCGGCGATCTTGTCGAGCGGGCGCAGGCCCAGGTGCACCAGCCAACGTCCGACCACCGCGATGACGAACAGGACCGCCAGGCTGACCAGGACTTCGATCAGCTCCAGCCGGCTGAGGGTGGCGCTGATCCCGCCCAGGGAGGCGCCTACCACCAGGGTGACATTCTCGCTGGGAATGGGCTCTGTCTTTAGCCGCCAGGGTTTGCCGCCCCCCGGTGAGGGCGCCGTGAGCAGCCCGGCGCCGCTTGTGCCGATCCCGGCAGGGAGTCGAGGTGGGGATGGGGCTGCCCGGTTGCTTGGGTAGATGCGCTCGCTCTGGAGGATTTGGCCAGACGGGGAGACCAGGGCGATGTAGGTGTCACCGAGGATGCCGTACACCTGCTGGCGATCGGCGAACCCGCCATTATCCAATAGCCGTGCCACCGAGGGCTCGGCGGTTGAAAGACTCTGGTCCAGCCGGCCCACCAGGTAGCTCCGCAGCGCTATCGCGCCGGCCACGTCGGAGGCCACCAGCCCACCGGCCACCAGGACCAGGACGCTGGCCAGCAGACGCGAACGTAGGGAGAGACGCTCCCAGCCCACCCGGATGACTCCGAGACGGGCGCCCACAGCGGCGAGCGGCCTCATCGCTCAGCGGGGAGCCGCAGGCTGTAGCCAATCCCGCGGAGGGTGTGGATCAGGGGTGTGCGCCCCGTGTCCAGCTTCTTTCGCAGGTAGCTGATGTATGTCTCCACGACGTTCGGATCGCCCCCAAAGTCGTACTGCCACACATGGTCGAGTATCTGTGACTTGGACACCACCCGCCGCGCGTTCTCGAGGAGGTAGTGAAGCAGGCGGAACTCGGTGGCGGTGAGCGAGATCGCCTCACCGTCGCGCCAGACCTCGTAAGTCTCCTCGTCCAGCTCCAAGTCGGCGAAGCGCAGGCGAGCGCCTCCCGGCCCATCCTGGCCGGCCCTGCGCAGCACGGCCCAGACCCGGGCGGTGAGCTCCTCCAGGCTGAACGGCTTGGTCACGTAGTCGTCGCCGCCGAGGCGCAGGCCCCCGACCTTGTCCTCGGTAGCGTCCCTGGCAGTGAGGAACACGATCGGCACCGCGACGCCGTCAGCCCGCAACCGGCGGACGACCTCGAAGCCATCCAGGTCGGGGAGCATCACGTCCAACACGATCAGGGCGGGGTGCCAGTCGGCGACCCGGGCCAGCGCCTGGCGCCCGGTGGCGGCCACGTTCACCGTGAAGCCCTCATATCGTAGAGCCGTGGAGATCAGCTCGGTGATCGTGGGTTCGTCGTCCACCACCAACAGCCGTGGCCCCGCCTCGCCTGGATTCGGGCTCATCGCCGCCCCGCTGTTTCGCCGGGAGGACCCCCCGGGGGGACTGTTCCCGGGGGGACCCTGCCGGCATGACCGGTCGGCGTTGCGAGAAGGGGGGCTCGCTGCGCTTCCGTCACGTTTCATCTTCGTCCCCCAATCTGGGAATGGCCTGAGAAAGTTCTGGGAAGGGGCGTAGAGTATGTCGTGGGCAGCCAGACTTGCCGGCTGGCCAACGCTGACCACAGCGAGCCGTCCAAATAGGAGACAATTGCGCGATGCCGATGCGGGAAGAGTGCAAGCACTTCCAGAGTAGGACCTATGCATCGGGAGAGACAGCCCGGTTCTGCGTCCTTGACCTGGCGCCAGAGGCCCCGTGGCGCTGCCCAAAGAACTGCCCCTCTTTCACCCGCAGGGTTGCAGATGCTGGCTGGGCTCACGGCAACCTGGTCGAGCCCGCCCTGGAGGAGGAGCCGCTGGCCCCGGGAGTCGACGTGGCTGCACTCCTGGATGCCGCCGAGAGTATCGTCAACTCGATTGGCCCCGAGGCGGTCCGCGAGGCCCAAGCGGAGCGCCAGGCCCAGGCGCGCCAGGCCTCGAAGACCAAGTCGACCCACTGGTGGGGACGCCTGAAGGGCCGCAGCCACCGCAAGCACTGACGCTCCACCACCCCGGGGTACTACGCTGGGTGCTTCCTGACGGTGCCGCCCGGCCCGCAAGCGAGAGGATCCGTCAACGCCCAGCGCCTTCACTTCCGATGCCGTCGCCGCCCTACCGGGGCCGGGCTGGTTGTCGGATGCCCGGCTGGCGGCCTTCGAGCGCTTCGGGTCCATGACCCTGCCGGCGGAGTCGGAGGAGGTGTGGCGCTACAGCCGCATCGACGACCTCCGCCTGGACGCCTACACGCCGGGTGGTCCGGGCGAGGTCGCCAGGTCGGTGGCCGGCGCGGCGCATCGCCTGCTCGACGCCCTCGGCCCCAGAGCGGGCCTGATGGTGCTGCGCGATGGTCATCCGGTTCACGCCGAGTGCGACCCTGAGGTCGCCGCTCAGGGCGTCGAGCTCGGATGCGTCAGCCAAGCCCACGATGGACGGGAGCACCTGGGAGCGGTCGCAGGCTCGCCCGACGCCCTGGTGGGCCTGGCCAACGCATTCTTTCCCGACGCGGCCCTCGTCAGGGTTCCCGCCAGGGTGTCTGTGCCGGCCCCTCTCGTGGTCGTCCACTTCGTAACCACCGATGGCCAAGCGGCATTTCCCCGCACCGTCGTGGCTGTGGGGGAGGGGGCCCGGGCCGGCGTGGTCGAGATCCTCATGTCCCCCGACGTAGCAGCCCTGGTGGTGCCGGTGGTCGAGCTGGACGTCGGCGACGACGCCGAGCTTGGCTATGTGGGGGTCCAGGAGCTGGGGCCGCGGGTCTGGCAGGTGGCCTACCAGGCGAGCCGGGTGGGACGATACGGCCACCTGCGCTCGTTCAGCATGGGCCTGGGTGGTCACTACGCGCGCCTGCGGACCGACTCGCGCCTGGCTGGTCACGGTGGATCGTCCGATCTGATGGCGGCGTACTTCGGAGGAGGCGACCAGATGCACGACTTTCGGACCATGCAGGATCACGACGCCCCCAAGACGACCAGTGACCTGCTGTTCAAGGGTGCGGTTGCCGGCGAGGCCAGGTCGGTATACAGCGGCCTCATCCGGGTCAGGAGGGGCGCCGTGGGAACCAACGCCTTCCAGACCAACCGCAACCTGGTGCTCTCCGAGGGCGCCCACGCCGACTCGGTGCCCAACCTGGACATCGCCGAGAACGACGTTCGCTGCAGCCACGCCTCGGCGGTTGGTCCGATCGACGAGGACCAGCGCTACTACCTCGAAAGCCGCGGCATCCCGCCCGAGGTAGCGGACCGGCTGATCGTGCTGGGATTCTTCGACGATATCGTGGCCCGTGCACCAGTTTCGGGTCTCGCCGGCTACCTGCGTGAGGCGGTGGCGGCGAAGCTCCCCGCCGGCCCGCTGTCCGTGGCCCCCCAGCCTTTGGGCATTCCGGCCTGATGGGCGACCAGGCGAGGCTCTGTGCGGTCGACGAGATGGCTTCGGGCGAGGCTCGGCGCTTCGAGTTGGGCGAGCACCGGATCGCCCTGGTACGCATAGGTGACGATTTCTACGCCATCGGGGACCGGTGCAGCCACGCCAACTACTCGCTATCCGAGGGTGAGGTCTACGTGGACGACTGCGAGATCGAGTGCTGGAAGCACGGCAGCACGTTCTCGCTGGTCTCAGGCGAGCCGATCACGCTTCCGGCCACCCTGGCTGTTCCGGTCTACCGGGTCGAGGTGTCGGGGGGCGACGTCATGGTGATCCTGCCGTGAGCGTGCCCAGATGAGCACGCTTCGTATCACCGGACTCTGTGCCGGCGTGGCCGGTCGGGCCGGGGCGGGCTGGACCAGCACCGAGATCCTCAGGGGGGTTGACCTGGAGGTGAGCAGCGGCCAGGTGCATGCCCTCATGGGCCCCAACGGCTCGGGCAAGAGCACATTGTCCCATGTCCTGATGGGGCGTCCTGGCTACCAGGTCAGCGCGGGCAGCGTCACCCTTGACGGGGTGGAGCTGTTGGGAATGCCGACCTGGGAGCGGGCAAGAGCAGGATTGTTCCTGGCCCTTCAGTACCCGATCGAGGTACCCGGGGTGAGCTTGGGCGAGGCGCTCACTGAGGCGCTGCGCGCTGCAGGCCGGGGGGACGACGCCGAGCGGGTGGCAGAGGCGGCTACGGCGGAGGCCGACCGGATTGGTTTCGACCAGCGGTTCTTGGCTCGGCCCCTCAACGTGGACCTCTCCGGCGGCGAGAAGAAGCGAAACGAGATCCTCCAGCTGGGAGTGCTCCGTCCACGTATAGCGATCCTGGACGAGATCGACTCCGGGTTGGATGTGGACGCCCTCCGGGCTGTCGCTCGCCGGGTCGAGGCCGCCACCAGCGAGCTCGGGCTGGGCGTGCTGGCCATCACCCACTACAGCCGTCTGTTGGGCGAGCTGCGCCCTGACGTGGTGCACGTGATGTCCGACGGCCGCATCGCGCGCACGGGCGGCCCGGAGCTGGCCGAGGAGCTGGAGAGCACCGGTTATGCGGGGTACGTGACCTAGCCGAGCTCGCCAGGCCGACCCCCTGAGGAGCTCACTTGATGGTGATCGCCTGGGTGGGACAGGCCATGGCCGCCTCCTCCACAGCCTCGCGCAGGCTCGACGGCGGGTGCTCGTCCAGCACATACAGGTACCCGTCCTCCCGGACCTCGAAGACCGCAGGCGCCACCCCCATGCATATGGCGTTGCTCTGGCAGGCGTCGAAGTCGACCACCACCCTCATGCCGATCTGGCCTCGTCCAAGCCCTGGGCCAGAGCATTCCACGACAAGGTGGCGCATTTGATCCTGACGGGAAACTGGACCACTCCCTGCAGCGCCGCCAGCTCCCCGAGCTCGCGCAGGGCTTCCTCGCCCCGCGGCGGAGGCACCTCGGAACCATCCAGGTTGGCCTCGTGGATCGACATCATCGACTTGAAGGTGCGGATCAGGCCCCTGGCCTGCTCCACTGTCTTGCCCTTGACCGCGGCGGACATCAGGCTAGCTGAGGACTGGCTGATCGAGCAGCCCTGCCCGCCGACCTTGACGTCGGTGACCGTATTCCCGGAGATGGACAGATAGAGCACGATCTCGTCCCCGCACAGGGGATTGAATCCCTCGACCCGCACGGCTGGTGGGGCGTCCAGGGTGCCCCGGTTGCGCGGGTTTCGGTAGTGGTCGAGGATGATCTCCCGGTAAAGGTCCTCAAGTCCGGGCAACATGGCTCCTTTGGGGGGTGGGTCCCATCTTAGGAGAACAGCTTCCCGGCCTCGACCAGCCCCTCAGACAGGGCGTCCACGTCAGCGGTGTCGTTGTAGATATAGAACGACGCCCGAGCGGTGGCGGCAACCCCCAGGCGGCGCATCAGCGGCTTGGCGCAGTGGTGCCCGGCCCGCACGCACACCCCGGACTGGTCAAGCACCTGGGAAAGGTCGTGCGGGTGGATGTCGCGGTAGGCAAACGAGATGACCGCGCCACGGCGAGCCGGGTCATCCGGGCCAAATATCACCAGGTCGTCGCCGTGACGTTCCCTCAGGGACCGAAGGGCGTACCCAGTCAGCTCGATCTCGTGAGCCCGTACGGCATCCATGCCCAGGGCGTCCAGGTAGTCGATGGCCGCACCCAGGCCCACCGCCTCGGCAATTGGGGGGGTGCCGGCCTCGAACTTCCACGGAACCTCGTTCACGCTGAAGGAGTCCAGCCTCACATCCGAGATCATCTCGCCCCCACCGAGCCAGGGCGGCATCTCCTCCAGCAACTCCCTGCGCCCCCACAGGCACCCGATGCCGGTGGGCCCGAGCATCTTGTGCCCGGTAAAGCCGAGCCAGTCCGCCCCCATCGAGGCGACGTCCACGGACAGGTGGGGGACCAGCTGGGCTGCGTCCACCAGCACTCGGGCACCCACGGCGTGGGCGGCCGAGGTGATAGAGGCAATCGGGTTGATCGTCCCCAGCACGTTGGACATCGCGCTCACGCCCACCAGGCGCACCCCCTCCAGCAGGCGGTCCAGCTCGTCCAGGATGAGGAATCCCTGGTCGTCGATGGGGATGTAGCGCAGGGCAAACCCCCGCTCGGCGGAAAGCATCAGCCAGGGCACCAGGTTGGCGTGGTGCTCCATCTCGGTCAGGAGCACGACATCGCCCGGTCCGAGGTTCCGCCGGCCCCAGCTGTTGGACACGAGGTTGATGGCCTCGGTGACGTTCTTGGTGAAGACGACCTCCGCCGCCGAGGCCGCCCCCACCAGCTCGGCCGCCTTGGCCCTGGCGCCCTCGAAGGCAGCGGTTGCCTCCTCGGCGATCGCGTACACCCCCCGATGCACGTTGGCGTGGGTGCTCTCGTAGTAGTGGCTCATCGCGTCGATCACCGAACGCGGCCGCTGCGACGAGGACGCCGAGTCGAGATACACCAGGCGGTGCCCATGGGACTGCGTGGCGAGGATCGGGAAGTCCGACTTGATGGCGCTCACATCCAAGCTGTCCAAGCTGCTCACGTCCGCAGCCCCTCGTAGCCCTCAGCCTCGACCCGGCGGGCCAGATCGGGCCCACCTGTCTCGACCACCCGGCCGTCGAACAGCAGATGCACCTTGTCCGGGGTCAACACGTCGAGAATCCGCTGGTAGTGGGTGATGAGCAGCACGCCCAGGCCAGGTCGGGCCGCGCGCACCTCGCCGATGCCGCGGCCCACGGCGCGCAGCGCGTCGATGTCCAGGCCCGAGTCGGTCTCGTCCAGGATGGCCAAATCGGGTTCCAGGACGGCCATCTGGAGGATCTCGTTTCGTTTTTTCTCCCCGCCAGAGAAACCCTCGTTCAGGTAGCGGTCGCCAAAGGAGGGGTCCATGCCCAGGCGCCCCATCCAGTCCATTATGGCCAGGCGCAGCTCCAGCACCGACAGGTCGATCCCCTTGCGGGCCGACAGCGCCTGGCGCAGGAACTGGACCACCGGCACCCCGGGGATCTCCTCGGGGTCCTGAAAGGCCAGGAACATGCCTGCCTTGCTCCGAACGTCCGTGGGCCACGACGTGATGTCATCGCCCCGCAGCAGGATCTGCCCGGAGGTCACCTCGTAGGCAGGGGCGCCCAGCAGCGTGTTGGCCAGGGTGGACTTTCCCGACCCGTTGGGCCCCATGATCGCGTGCACCTCCCCCTCGCCGACGGCGAGGTTGACCCCCCGCAGGATCTGGTTGCCCTCGACCGACACATGAAGGTCGACAACCTCGAACAATGGGTTGCTCACGACCGGCAGTCTAGGGGAAAGGCAGCCAGTTTGCACTATCTGCGTAGTGCAAACTCTGGATGCTAACATTTGCTACCCGTGGGAGACCATCCGATCAGCGCTGGCACGGTGGTCCTAGTCGAGGGTGCCTCGTTTGCGATCAGTGATGCTGGCGGGGATATTTTGCCCGGGGGACCACAGGGCTTATTTCTAAGAGACACCCGGTTTCTCTCCCGCTACGAGTGCTGGGTGAACGGCGCCCGGCCGGAGCGCCTGGCCATCTCGCAGCCGGACCCGTTCAGCGCCACTTTCGTGGCTCGGGCTCGATCGCACGCCGAGGGGCCCGCCGCGACCCTCCTGATCACCCGGTCTCGGTACGTCGGGAGGGGGATGCGAGAGGACCTAGCGGTCCGCAACGTGGGCGCGGAGCCGGCATATTGCCTGGTCGAGCTGTTCATCGACTCCGACTTTGCCACCACCTCCGAGGTCAGGGAGGGCCGCGCCGGACGGGCCGAACAACGGGCCAAGCCCTCGCCAGCTGAATCTGCCCAGACCCAGATCCTGCTGCTCGGTTACCGCCGGGGTGGCACCCGTCGGGGGTGCAAGGTCGAGCTCAGCGTGCCCTTTCGCCTGGCCGGCAACCACCTCACCCTGGAGGCGATCGTTCCCGCGGGGGGGGACTGGTCGGTCTGCGTGCAGGTCACGCCGGTGATCGACGACGTCCTGATCACCCCGCGCTACACCTGTGGTCAGCCGGTCGAGCGGGCCACACCGTCGGAGCGCCTGGCCCGCTGGCGCCGTGAGGTTCCCTTGGTCGAGACCGATCATGGCGCCCTGCGTGATGCCGTTGCCCGCAGCTCAGAGGACCTGGGCCTGCTCAGGCTGTTCGACCCCGACCACCCATCCAGGGCGGTGGTGGCCGCGGGGGCGCCATGGGCGATGACCCTGGTAGGGAGGGACTCGATCCTCACCTCGTGGATGGCACTGCTCGCCGATCCGGACCTGGCGCTGGGGGTGCTGGAGACGCTGGCCCGATTCCAGGGGGCCCGGAGCGACCCGCTCACCGAGGAGGAACCTGGGCGCATCCTTCACGAGATGCGCTTCGGAGAGGGGCCGGGGCTCACGCCGTGTGATGGGCACGTCTCTTATGCCAGCACGGACGCCACCCCCCTGTTCGTGATGCTGCTGGGTGAGCTGCGGCGCTGGGGGTTGGCCCGGGAGGTGGTCGAGCGGCTCCTGCCCCACGCCGACGCCGCGCTGGATTGGGTCGAGCACTTTGGCGACCGGGACGGCGACGGCTATGTCGAGTACCAGCGGGCGTCGGACCGCAGCCCGGCGAACCAGGGATGGAAGAGCTCCGCCGACGGCATCTGCTACGCCGACGGACGGGTCGCCAAGGCGCCGATCGCCCTGTGCGAGGTCCAGGCGTACGTCTACGGCGCGTACCTGGCCCGGGTGCACTTTGCCCGTGAGGCCGGCGACGAGGCGACCGCGGCGCGCTGCGCCACCCGGGCAGCGGAGCTCAAGACGGCCTTCAACCGAGACTTCTGGCTACCTGAGCGGGGCTGGTTCGCCGTCGGGCTCGACGCCGAGAAGGCCCCCATCGACTCGCTCACCTCCAACATCGGGCACTGCTTGTGGACCGGGATCGTCGACGAGGAGCATGCGGCGTCAGTCGCCGCGCACCTGGCCTCCCCGGTCATGTCCAGCGGGTGGGGGATCCGCACCCTGGCCTCGAACATGGGTGGGTACAACCCGCTCAGCTATCACTGTGGCTCGGTGTGGCCCCATGACAGCGCCATCGTCGCCGCCGGGCTCATGCGCTACGGTTTCGTGGCCGAGGCCCAGGATCTGGTGCTGGCCCTGCTTGACGCGGCCCAAGGTCAGGGTGGCCGCCTCCCCGAGCTGTACAGCGGCATCCCCCGCGCCGAGCTGCCGGCGCTGGTCAGCTACCCGACCTCGTGCTCGCCACAGGCTACGGCGGCGGCGGCTCCCTTGCTCGCCTTGCGCACGCTGCTCCGCCTGGACCCATGGGTCCCCTACGGCAAGGTGTGGCTGGCGCCCGCCCTGCCGGAGGCGATCAGCTATCTGCGGGTCGACCGGATCCCGCTCGGCGGAGGGCGGGTGACCGTCGAGGTGTCCCACGGCGAGGCGAAGGTGGAGGGCCTGCCTCCGGGGTTGGAGCTGATCCGAGAGCCCCGCGTGCCGATCACAGCAGTTTAGAAATTAGCGCCAGCCCGCCGGGCCGCCGTGCCCAGGTGTGATCGGGGGCGGGCCTACCAGCCCCGGGCCACGTACTCGGCCATGCGGGAGGACTCGGCGCCGATGCTCGTGTCTGTGCCGTGGCCGGGCATCACGATCGTCTCGGGCGACAGCGTGGCGAAGAGGCGACGGTCGATGGAGTCGATGATCGTGGCGAAGTCCCCGAGCCCGTCCGGCGAGCGGGTATTGCCCGGCCCGCCCTGAAACAACGTATCGCCTGACAGCAGCACCGGTGATCCCTCGATGGCAAAGCACATCGAGCCGGGCGTGTGGCCCGGCGTGGCGATGGTACGCAGGCGGAGCCGACCCAGCAGAATGACGCTCTCGTCCTCGAGCAGCCAGTCATAGCTGGGCAGCATCGCCGCATCTGCGGCGGTGACCCCCACCTCGAAGCCGGCGTCGCGGACCTCGGGCACGGCCTGGATGTGGTCCCAGTGCCCGTGGGTCTCGATCACCTTGCGCACGCCCAGCTCGCGGCAGAGATCGAGCAGCAGCTCATGCTCGTTGGCCGCGTCTACCATGATCGCCTCCCCGCTCTGGCGGCAGCGAACCACGAAGACATTGTTGTCCAACGGTCCGACAACCACCTTGTGGATGTCCAGGGCCGTGTCGTGATAGTGAAGGGTCTGTGTGGGTGGCACAAACCTCAGGTTAGCCTTCCCGGTGTGGAGCTTGCGTTTTCCGAAGAGCAGGAGGAGCTTCGTCGGACGTTGCGCAGGTGGCTGGCCGAGCGGTCGCCGGTCCCAGCGGTCCGCCACCTGATGCAGGATCCGCTCGGCTACGACCCAGCAGTGTGGACCGAGATGGGAGGAGCCCTGGGGCTCCAGGGACTGGCCATCCCCGAGGCCTACGGAGGGTCAGGATTTGGCTGGGTAGAGCTGTGCGTGGTCTTCGAGGAGATGGGACGGGTGCTGCTGTGCGCGCCTTACTTCGCCACGGTTGCCCTGGCTGCCAGCGCTGTGCTGACTTCGGGGGACCTTGCTGCGATGACCGACCTGCTTCCGGGCATCGCCTCTGGGGAGGTGGTCGCGACCCTGGCGCTGACCGAGGCCGACGGGCGCCCTGGCTTGGGCTCGATCCGCACTCTCGGGTCGCCGAGATCGGACGGGTCCTGGGCCCTGGACGGCGAGAAGTGCTTTGTCGTAGACGGCGCGGTTGCCTCGATGATCCTGGTGGCGGCGCGGACCGAGGCCGGGTTGAGCCTGTTTGCGGTCCGTGGGGATGCCCCTGGCCTCACTCGCCAGCCGATGGTGACTATGGACCAGACCCGGCACCAGGCCCGTTTGGGCTTTGAAGGCACACCAGCTCGCCTTGTTGGCGTCGACGGTGCAGCGGCGGGGGGCTTGAGCCGGACGTTGGAGCTTGGGGCGGTGGCGCTGGCTGCCGAGCAGGTGGGTGGGGCTCAGCGCTGTTTGGACATGGCCGTGGACTATGCGAAGGTGAGGGTGCAGTTCGGGCGGCCGATCGGGTCGTTCCAGGCGATCAAGCATCGGCTGGCCGACATGATGGTCGAGGTCGAGCAAGCCAGGTCGGCCGCGTACATGGCTGCTTGGGTTGCCGCCCGAGATTGGGCTGCGGACCTGGACCGGACTGTGGTCCTGGATTCGGGTGGGCCGGGCTCGGGGGACCTGAGCTCGATGGAGCTGTGCCTGGTGGCCAGCGTGGCCAAGGCATACTGCTCCGATGCTTACTTTCGTGCCGCGGAGGGATGCATCCAAGTGCATGGGGGCATCGGTTTCACCTGGGAGCACGACGCCCACCTGTACTTCAAGCGGGCCAAGTCGTCCCAGCTGACCTTGGGGGACCCCACGTACCACATGGAGCTGCTTGCGCAGCGCATGGGGCTGTGAGTGCGGTGGGTGAGCCCGCGGGGTCCGAGCTGCGTGCCTCCGACGAGGATCGCGAGCGGACTGCGATGATCCTCACCGGGCACGGCGCTGCTGGGCGTCTCGAGCCGGACGAATGCGCAAGGCGTCTGGAGGCGGCCTTCTCCGCTCGGACCCTCATCGAGCTCTACGCCCTGACCGCGGACCTTCCGTACCCAGATGCGGTCGTCCCGGGTGGAGGGGCTGGTCGCAGTCGCGGGGAGTCCCTGCTTGCCCGCCTGGCTCACTTGAGGAGCCGGAAATGAGTGCACGGGTTCGCAGATGGTGTTAGGCTTGGGTCACCAGAGAAAGGAGGTGGCCCAACTGATCGATCAACGCTTTGGGACCCTGGAGGTGGCTGGTCGCTAGGCGGCCTGCTGGACCACCTGGGTGAATCCAAACCAGACACCGCTCGAGGCCCCTTGGGAGCTGGTCCCGCCCGAAGTAGCTTAGGTGCCCGAGTACCTTTCAGCTTGATCTCTTTGTCCGAGGGGCGCGTCCCGTGAGGGAGCGCCCCTCGGACGTGTCCGGGCCGGGTCTTGGCGGTGTCCGGGGCTGGGCCTGGGCGGGCCTTGGGCGGTGTCGAGACGTGGCGACCTGGGTACACCGGGGCAAGGTGGACATTTTGCTACCGTGTGAGGAGCATCTAGGGAGGAACATGGACGTTCGGATTCACAGTGGGGAGCTGGTCCTGTGGGGCCATCTCGCTGCGCCGCTGGCTGCGGAGACGGGTCATCGGGCACTGGTGTTGTGTCACGGCTTGCCCACTGGGCCGCGCGGCGGCGCCGACTCTGGGCACAGCTACCCAGAGCTGGCCGACCGTCTGAGCGCAGCGACCGGCTGGGCGGTCCTGGCGTTCAACTTCCGAGGAACTGGCGAGTCGGAGGGCGACTTCTCGCTGGCTGGCTGGATGGCCGATCTCAGGGCGGCGATCGATTACGTGCTGGACCTGCAAGGTGTGAGCGAGGCTTGGCTGGCGGGTTTCGACCTGGGTGGTGCGCTCGCAATCTGCGCTGCCGGTGAGAACGAGACGGTGTCCGGGGCTGTGTCGTTCGGCGCGCCGGCCGACTTCGATGACTGGGCGGCTGATCCGACGGGTCTGGTTCGCAAATGCCAGGATCTCGGTATAATCCGGGCGCGGGGCTTGCCGGTGGACCCTGATGGCTGGGTGCGTGAGCTCGTAGAGCTGAGGCCACTCGCGCTCATTGGCAAGATCCCTCCCCGTCCGGTGTTGGTGGTGCATGGCGGCGACGACGACGAGGTGTCGGTGATGGATGCCCGGGCGCTGGCCGACGCGGCGGAGGGACGTGTGGATCTGAGGGTGTTGCCCGGCGCCGGTCACCGGCTGCGCCACGACCCCCGGGCAGTGGCTGTGCTGCTGGGATGGATGGCTCGGGTCGCTGAGTGACGGCTGGTTCGATGATGTCCGGGCCGCGGGTGCGAATTGCTCCCTCTCCGACTGGCTCGTTCCATGTGGGCTCGGCGCGCACCGCCTTGTTCAACTGGTTGGTGGCACGTCAGCAGGGTGGGACGTTCGTCCTTCGAATCGAGGACACCGACGCGGAGCGAGGTCGGGAGGACTGGGTGGCGGGGATCACCTCGGCGCTGGCGTGGCTGGGTTTGAACTGGGACGAGGGTCCGTTTCGTCAATCCGAGCGGGGAGAGCGCTACGCCGAGGCAGCCCGGCGCCTGGTTGATTCGGGTGCGGCGTACTGGTGCGCCTGCACCCGGGCCCAGGTCGTCGAGCGGGCAAGGATGGCGGCTGCCCCGGGCGGCGGCGGCGGTGCCCCGCCTGTGCCGGCTGGCGGCCAGGTCGGCTACGACCAGCACTGCCGGGAGCTGGGGCTCAGCCCTGGAGAAGGCCGGGCACTGCGCTTCAAGATACCCGCCGAGGGAACGACCCTGGTGAGGGATCTCGTTCGCGGCGACGTCAGCTTCGAGAACCGGGCAATCGAGGACTTCGTGCTGCTGAAAGCAAGCGGAGCGCCATTGTTCTTGCTGGCCAACGTGGTCGACGACGCCGACATGGGCATCTCGCACGTGATCCGAGGCGAGGACCACCTGCCGAACACTCCCAAGTACCTGCTCCTCTGGCGCGCCCTCGGGGCTGGGGCCGAGCCGGTCTTTGCCCATCTGCCGATGCTGGTGAACGCAAAGGGCCAGAAGCTGTCCAAGCGCAGGGATCCCGTCGCGCTGGAGTCCTACCGTGAGCAGGGCTACCTTGCCGACGCCATGGTCAACTACCTGGCCCTGCTCGGCTGGGGTCCAGATGGGGGCGAGGAGGTGCTCAGCCGGGACCAGCTGGTCTCCCAGTTCCGCCTCGAGTCGGTGAAGCCCTCGCCTGCATTTTTCGACGTGGTCAAGCTGAGGCACTTCAACGGCGTGTATATCCGGGCAATGACCAGCTCCGAGTTCGTCGAAGCGGCGTCGCCGTGGCTGGCTGGCGGGCCCTGGCCGCCCGAGCGCTACGACCCGGCAGTCTTCGAGTCCCTGGCCCCGATGGTCCGCGACCGGGTGGCGACCCTGGCCGAGGTGCCGGCAATGGTGGACTTCGTGTTCCTAGAGTCACCGGTCATCGACCAGGGCGCTTGGAGCAAGGTGATGCTGGGGGAGCGCGAGATGGCTCTGGACATCCTGGAGCGAGCTCGGGCTGCGTATGCGGGCTGCGATTGGGAGGCCCACACGCTGCACCAGGTGACCTTGCGACTCGGTGAGGAGGCTGGGTGCAAGCTGCGCAAGGCTCAGGCTCCGATCCGGGTAGCGGTCACCGGGCGCGATGTTGGTCCGCCGCTTTTTGAGTCTCTGGTGGCGCTGGGCCGAGAAGTGACCTTGAGCCGCCTGGCAGCAGCAGCCATTGCTTGCGGGGCAGGATCTGGCGGGGCAGGATCTGGCGGGGCAGGATCTGGCGGGGCAGGATCTGGCGGGGCAGGATCTGGCGGGGCAGGATCGTCGCCCGCCGGAGGTGTCCAGGTCGAGGCAACCCCGGCTCGGTGATTCTTGGCTTCGGGCTGCTCCGACGGCTGTTCAAGCTGGTGGTGGGCCTGTTGGCAGTCCTGGTCGCCTACCTGGCGGTCACGGCAGCTCAGATCTGGTGGACATCCCGCCAGAATGACGCCCCACACTCCGCGGCCTTAATCGTCATGGGCGCTGCCGAATACGACGGATCACCCTCGCCCGTCCTAGAGGCCAGGCTCTCTCACGCCCTCGAGCTGTGGCGCGCCAGGGCAGCGAACCTCATCGTGGTGACCGGAGGCAAGGAGAAGGGGGACCGCTACACCGAGGCTGGGGCGTCGGCGAGGTGGCTCGAGGCGCAAAAGGTGCCGGTTGGTGACCTGATCGAGGAAGACCGGGGAAGGGACTCCTACCAGTCCGTGGCCGCAGCAGCCCATTCCCTCGGCCACCTGGGGACCGAGGGGGTGCTCATGGTGTCGGATCCCTTCAACGAGTACCGGATCGTGGCGATCGCCACGCGCCTCGGGATGCGGGCCTACCCTTCGCCCACCCGGACGTCACCGATCCGGGGAGCATCTGTCCTACCGTATTACGGTCAAGAGCTGCTAGCAGTGGGTGTTGGGCGCATAATCGGGTATCAGGCTCTCAGCGATCTCATGCATCCGTGAGGCTTGCCGGCTATCGTGGAGGTGGTAGTGGCTCGCCTGCCACGGGTTCGGAGGGTATCGCCGTGGCGAGAGTGCTGAGCGGACCACATTTAGGAGGGGAGGCCGTGAGTCGCTCCGGATCAGACGCCCGTCGCCTTGCGGAGGTGTGGCAGTTTGACAGTCAGAGCTGCCCACTCTGCCGTGTGGCCGAGGAAGCGGAGGAGCGCTTCTTCTTCTGGTTCCTCCGCGAGAGCCACTACTCCGTCCCGGTGCTCGAGCACCTCGACACCTCGGCGCTCTGCCGCCGCCACGCGGCGAGACTGCTCCGCGGCGACAACCAGCGCCTGAGCGCCACCTTCGAGGCATTGGGCCGCAAGGAGCGCGTTCACCTCGCAGAGCTGGCCGAAAGTCTGCGCAGCGAACGGCCGGGGCCCGTGGGTCGCCGGGAACGCCGTGGCCACGGTGGCGGGCGCTCCGGGCCTGGACGCATGGCTGCCTCCCTCGAAGCTCGGGGGGGGTGCTTGGCGTGCGAGGCGGCAGAGACGGCTGTCCAGGGAGAGACCCTTTCCATGGTGCCTGTGCTTGGTACCGCGGATGGCCGGGTTTCTTACCGGGCGGGCGCGGGGTTCTGCCGGGCGCACCTCTGGCTGGTGCTGTCGCGCGCCCCCAACGAGACCACCGTCTGGCTCGTCGCCGACGCCCGCCGGCGCCTGGAGGAGTTGTTGGCGGCATTCGAGCTGTATTCCCACCGCCTCGACCACCGCTTCCAGCACGAGGCCAAGGGTGAGGAGCAGGATGCGTGGAAGCAGGCGTTGCGCTACTTCTGGCGTGATCCGCCCAGTTGGGCCAGCCGGGACCGCTGAAGGTGTTTCCACCTGGCTTCGCGCTACCGCGGAGTACCGTTGAGGATCAAGGCTCGAGACGGGCCGGGGATCCCCGAGGGCGAGAAGGCCAATGTGCTGCCTGCGATGAGGCACAGCCTCACCGAGGCGCGCCGCCGAGACGGGGCCGGTCTGTATCCCGCGGCAGGGGGCGCTCGACAGGACACGGATAGCGCGCCAACGCCCTGCCGACCAACGGTACGCGTAAAGGACGAGCGCTCGTAGGGCCGCGGTGGGCCGGGGTAGGTGAGCCCTGCCGCTCACCAGGAGCTCCGCGACGGGCGGGCAACGTCCAGGAGCGTGTTGTCGAGGCCCGCGCCGCCGGAGTCGGGCACGGGGACCTCCCTCCACCTGGTCCCGTCGAAGCGGGCGGAGGAGCTCTGCAGCAGACTGCTGGGCTCGACCTTGGCGCGACGGCACCACCTTGGTGGTGACGGTTCGGCCCAGCTCGTTGAGAGCCCATCGGGCCCTTGGGTGGTCTTCTCCAACCTGAGCGCCTCCGGCACCGGGGTGAGCGAGCTTCCCGAGCTCGGAGGCGCCCCGAGGGTGCTCGTGGCGGCTTCGCCCTGCGGGACCGCGGGGAACGGCCGGGTTGCCAATTTTTTTGGTACCTGCACACCCGCCTTCTGACAAGGCGGGTAGATCACGGATCAAAGGCTGCCGGCATTACGGATCACCGGGCGGCAGCCTGCCAGAGTTGGTAGACACCACGTGCCCATTGGGGACCAGAGCCAGGCTAGATCAGGGCCGCTACCAAGTACACCACGAGGATTGTCACGAAGGACTACAGCAGGTAGTGGTTCACATCGCCAGATTGGAGCGGGCGTATGGCGCCACCCAACCAACGCACTGCGCGCACGATCGGCGCGTAGAGATAGCGTTCGAACAAAGGGAGCACCTCGAAGCGGTAGTGGACCGGACCTGAGCGGCCCGCAGGGTCGTCTGACGCCCGCTCGAGATGGACGTCGGGCCAGTACAGGCGATCGAAGGTGACCCGCACAGGGTTGGCAAATGTCGTGGCGGTGTACTGCATGCGGGAGCGGTAGGACAGGATCCCCCCGTCCCAGACCGGTGTGATCCGGCTGGGTGCCCGAGGGCGTCCGGCTGCATAGATCACCAAGGGCACCACCGTCACCCCCACGAGGAAGACGGCGAGGTAGGTCGGAGAGAAGGCCGAGAAGTCAAGATGGGCCGGGATCACTGTGAGATTGCCCACCACGAGCTCCGGGCTGATATTGACACCGATCACCGAATGAGCCACCCGGGCGAGCGCGCCCAGGACTTCGGGCGCTCCCAGGCTGAGCGCGACACACACCGTGCCCAGCATTGCAGGACCCAGGAGCGGTTGGCCCTTCTCGACAGCGGCTGCGGCGTCGCGGCTACGCGCCATACCGAGGAAGGAGATGCCGTAGGCGCGGGTGAAGGCGTTGATGGCAAGCCCCGCGGCCAGGGCGAGGCTGCCCCCGGCCAGCACGATCAGGACGCCTACAAGGCTGTTCGGGATGCGGAACCCCTGGAAGAGGCCCTGGAAGATGAGCCACTCGCTGACGAAGCCGTTGAGCGGGGCAGAGCGGCCAAGCCCAGGGTGCCGACCAGCGCTATCACGGCCGCACTCAGCGCGTCTACGTACACGTAGTCGCCGAGGGCCACGTAGGCAGGCCCGGACAGGCTGCGAACCACGACTGCAAGCGCGAGAGCCAATGTCCCGGCAGAGCTTGCAGCCGTGACGGCGCCGGTGGCCCGCGTCCTGGCGCACAGGGCGCCGGTGAGGCTTCCCGAGAGCGGCAGCAGTGTCATCGCGCCGAGCAACCACATCATCCCCGCAGCCCCCGCAGCTCCGAGGCAGTGGCGCCAGCCAGGCGCCTGGCCAGGCCGAAGACCAGGGCCAGCATGATCAGTACCGCTGCCACCAGGTCGAGGAAGACCCCGGCTTCCACGATGAACGCGAATGTGGGGGCGAGGGTGAGCAGGAGAAGGCGACGAATGGAGCGCCCCACAACCCACGACGCCTCGGCGGAGGTGGTGCTGCCCTTGCGGGAGAGCTTGAGCAGGTCACGGTACGGCTGGAGCACGCTTGGACTGCACGATCGCCTCGGCTCTGGCGAGCACACCTGCGTACAGGGGTGCGAAGAACATCACCACCCCGGTCTGGAGCACCTGTAACTCGTAGCCGACCACAGGAACACCTCCCGCGTCAAACGACCCTGGTGGGTAGAAGCCATCAGCCGCCGGGGCGACACGACGCGGGCCTCATCGCGGTGCGACCGTTCCTGCCGGCAGCTTATCGCACATCCTGGGGGACCAGCAAACGGAGGACGTTTCGTCGGGCAAGGGCGGGCAACGAAGCCGAGTGGCGCTCGCTCCGTGAACTGGCCGCGCAGCATCCCGATTGCGCGACGGCAACGGTTCGGGGTGGGCCCGAGGGCGTGCCCGTTGGGGTTATCATGGTCGTGTATCGGTCGGGGGTGGTGTAATAGGCAACACAGCAGGTTCTGGCCCTGTCGTTGGGGGTTCGAGTCCTCCCCCCCGAGCACATGGTCGGTGCGACGAGGGTGCCCTGATCTCCCAGCGGGGTTCGGGGCCCCCTCGTCCACCGGGTGCGTGTCCGGCTAAGGTTGCCACGCTCGCTCGGCCCCATCGTCTAGCGGCCTAGGACATCACCCTCTCAAGGTGGAGGCACGGGTTCGAATCCCGTTGGGGCTACCAGTGAGGTCTTCACGTTTCGGGAGCCCTCATCTTCACGTTTGGGCCGGTGTCATCATGGCATCAGGCTGTGACGCGCC
>JAVKSL010000031.1:0-31454 GCA_039583695.1 Acidimicrobiales bacterium
GCGGGCTACTCTTACACGCTCCTGGGTGGGGCCAGTTCGGGCCAGCACGGTGGGGCCAGATCGAGTCGTCATACCCAGGTGAAGCACTGGCCGGCATGCTGCGTCCCGGAAACGCCGGCTCCAACACCGCCGCAGACCACATCACCGTGTTGGATGCGGCCCTGGCCAGCCTTCCCTCCGCTGCCCGGCCCCGACTAGGAGCGCCAGATGGCCCCCGCCTGGTGGTGCGAGCGGATGCCGCAGGAGCCACCCACGCCTTCGCCGCTCACTGTCGGGCCGTGGGGGTCGGGTTCTCCATGGGATTTGCCATCAGCCAAGCGGTACGAGACGCGATCATCAAGGTCCCCGAGCAGTGCTGGGCACCAGCGATCGAGCCGGGAGATGAGCTGCGAGATGGGGCCTGGGTGGCCGAGCTGAGCGGCCTGGTCGACCTGTCTGCCTGGCCGGTGGGCTGCCGACTGTGCGTGAGAGCGAAGCGTCCCCATCCCGGTGCCCAGCTCAGCCTGTTCGACATCGCCCAAGAATTGCGCCACACCGCGTTCATCACCGACACTGCCCCGGGCGTAATCCCTGGCCAGGTGGCTGGGTTGGAGCTTCGCCAGCGCCAACACGCCCGCATCGAGGACCGGATACGTCAGGCCAAAGCCGCCGGGCTCGCCAACCTTGCCTGTCGAGCAGCACCGGAGAACCACGCCTGGCTCGAATGCGTGCTCGCGGCAGCAGACCTGGTGGCATGGTCCAAGTTGATCTGCTTCGCCGATGATGCGTCCCTGGCGCGCTGCGAGATCGACACCTTCAGATACAAGATCTTGCACATGGCAGCTCGGATCTGTAGGGGAGGCCGGGTGTTGCGCCTGAGGCTCGATGCGCACTGGCGCTGGGCCAAGGCACTGGCGGCGGGCTTTGGGCGCCTGCGCACCGCCTTCGGCTGAGGCCGAGTCTCTGTCCGCTCCCTGGGGCCAGGGATTGGTCAAACACGTCCCCGAACGCCCCCTCCAACGAGATCGACCGCCGAACTCGACCAGATTGCGCCCAGAGCGGGCTCGGTCTACCAGGCGGGCACAGATCGTGCGCATCTGCCCTCCGAACCACTCTCAGGGACCGTCAGCTCCGGAGAACACCGCCCTGGCCGGGGTTGCGTGAAAGAGGGAGGCTACTGCCGATTCCGATCTCGCCGGAGTGAATCGGGCCGACATTTCGAACCCACGACGGCGCGAGTCGGTCTTGCCTACCGGTCACCTTCTCCAGTCCGTAAGACCGTGTTCGACACCGTGATGCGGATAGCCCCGCCATCGATTATGGGTGAGACCTGCCCTATTGTCGTCGGAGGGGTGTTCGTATAATGACATCCCAAGACCACTCGCGTTCCGTATTCGAACTCGTCACGCTGAAGCTGTCGTCGAAGGGCGGCGGTACTCCTCGCCGGAGAGCCGGCCGTCTTTCACGTCGAGGCGCTCGAAAACCGCGGCGTTGAACTGCTTGCGGGTGCGGTCGGAGGCCTTTCGATAGGCATCACCGCATCGAACAGCGAACGTGGCTGCCAACTCCAGGATCTCCTGCCACTCGCCGAGGTTGGCGTCGAGGTCAGCGAGGCGCTCCTCGGCAGCAGTGATGTCGTGCCGATGCTGGCCCAGCTCGGTCTCGAGGGTGGCAACGTCGATGGCGCCGGTGGCGACGTAGCGCTCCCGGCAGGTGCCGGTCGGGTCGTTCTTCTGGCCCAGGGTAGAAGAAGTAGGTGTAGGCGCCCTTGGATACCTGGACCGACAGGCGCCGCCGCACACCCCGCAGTGCAGCAGCCCGTTGAGGTAGTGGGGATGCTTGCGCGCCCTAAGTGATGGTTGCGGCCCTGAAGGGGTGAGCCAGCAGTGACAGGGGCAAGGGCAGGTGCTGGCGGCCGCCGTCCGTGGGCTGCGAATGGAACCGACTGGGTGCGCACGCCATGGGTCGGACACACCAGCCGGACAAGATTTGCGCTCACCTCGAGTCGCCAGGCACCCAGATCCAGATGTCTCCACGTAGAAGTCACCGGGCGAGCGTCATAGCGGGAGCGGGTGGTGAAGGCACAGCACGGGCAGTGCAAGATCCCGGACCGCAGGGTTACGTCAACGACCACCCTGGCGGAGAAGAACTCAACGCCGGTGACAGTGACACCGGGCAGGCGTAGGAGGTGCTTGAATGCGGTGGTGGCGCGCATGGGTGCGGGCTCCTTTGACTCGGTCGTGTTGGAAGCTCCCGAGGCCAGGGACCCCCCCGTGCGCGACACGCCAAGCACCCCTTCAAGGCGACTTTGAGTCCCTCCACGATCCGGTACGCTTCGCGCCACATTCAGCGGGCCCGCCTTATAGCCCCCTACCAGGCAGAACCACAGCCCAGACCCCATCGTTCACCCACACTCATACCGAAAGACCCGGTTTTGCAACATGTCGGGGATGCCCTGCCGACCGGGAGCGCGCCTGGTGGACGGAGGAGACCTCGATCTGGCCGCGAAGTCAGGGGGTTCTTCGATCATTTTGGTACTTCGCGAAAGCGCGTGGTGAACTCCCCAGACAGGTGCTGCCTGCACTGAGGTAGCAGCATCCACCACCGGGGCCACGGGATCCGCTGGACTGGTCGTGATCACCCACGATCAAGAGCCAGGAGGACCCCGTGGCTGCCAAGGACGTTATCCCGATTCGACCTCAGCTGCCCGGCATCAAGGTGACCAAGCTGATCCGTGACGACACCGAGGCCCTGGAGGTGGCGGTGGAGGCCATCGAGGGAACCATCCGCTGTCGGGCCTGTGAAAAAAAGACCCGCCAGGTTCACCAGGTGAAGGCGACCAAGGTGCGCGACCTGCCCGTGTTTGGGCGGCCCACCACGCTGGTGTGGGCAAGGCGGCGCTTCCGCTGCGCCGCTTGTGGGACCACGACCACCGAGGACCATCCCCAACTCGATGGACACCTCACGATCCGCCTGCGCCGGGCATTGCTGGGCGAGGTGGTGGACTCCACGGTGGCGGCTGTTGCCCGCAGACATCACCTCAGCTGC
Source organism: Acidimicrobiales bacterium (assembly GCA_039583695.1). Taxonomy (GTDB): domain Bacteria; phylum Actinomycetota; class Acidimicrobiia; order Acidimicrobiales; family JAJPHD01; genus JAVKSL01. The sequence goes on from JAVKSL010000031.1 coordinate 3,028, forward strand.
TACCAGGTGATGGCGGTGGTGCTGGCCGCTGCGGCCCTGGTGTGTTTCCATCGTCGCCATGCCTTCACCCGGGTCCTGATGATCGACGAGAAGGCGCTGGTGAAGGGCCACAATGGCTTTTGGACCATCGTGAGCGACGGGGAGTCGGGCAAGGTGATCGCAGTGTTGGGGGGCTGCAGGCCCCTTGTGTACGGTGACCGTGGAGAGTAAGTTGAGCATGTGCTCAAGGCACACGTACAAGAGACCGCTGGCGTCTCCAGATAGTGAGGACAGGAAGCGCCAGGCGGCCAGACGAACGTTCGGCTGACACCCGTCGAGCCGGTGATGGCCTCGACGCCGTTACCGGGGCCTTCAGCTATTCCGGCCGTGCGATCGCTCGCCGCCTGTTCGATGCTGGCCGGAGGGTGCGGACGTTGACCGGCCACCCGAAGCGCCGAGAGGACCAGTCGGATATCGAGCTCTACGGTCTGGACTTCGACGATCCTGCGAGCCTCGCGCTTGCGCTCCAGGGCGCGAACACGCTCTACAACACGTACTGGGTGCGCTTCGCCTACGGGTCGGTCGACCACGCCCTGGCCGTCGAGAACTCTCGTGCGCTCTTCAACGCCGCACGCAGAGCGGGAGTCCAGAAGATCGTCCATATCTCGATCCTTCACCCCTCTGCTTCTTCTGCGTATCCGTACTTTCGGGGCAAGGCCCTGGTGGAGCGGGCGCTTGCCGAAACCGGCCTTCCGTATGCCATCCTGCGGCCGTCAGTCCTCTTCGACGAGCGCTGCGTCCTGCTCAACAACATCGCCTGGCTGCTACGTCGGCTGCCCATGTTCGCCGTGGGAGGCGACGGCAGCTACCGCATCCGTCCCATCCACGTGGAGGATCTCGCCACCCTCGCCCTGGAAGCGTCGGCATGGCCCGAAGACCGCATCGTCGATGCCGTCGGGCCCGAACGGCCAACCTTCGTTGAGTTGGTTGGACAGATCCGTGAAGCCGTAGGAAGCCGTGCCCGCGTCGTCCGAGTTCCTGGTTCATTGTTGCTTCTCATGTCAAGAGCACTTGGCACGGCCTTGCACGACGTCTTGTTGACCCCCGACGAGTACAGGTCGATGGCCGAGGGACTTGCCGACTCCGACGCTCCTAACGCCGGCTCCATCGCCCTGTCGAGCTGGCTGGTTGAACACGGGGGCCGGCTTGGCACTCAGTACGCGAATGAGTTGAACCTCCATTTCCGATGACGGGTTCAACGTCGACAGGGGTCACACCATGACCGGCATTGCCGCACCGGGCCGAAACACGGCGCTTGTCGCATTGGCCTGGTTCGGATGCTGGTTGCTAGCAGGTGCGAGTTGGGTGGTGACCGTGCTCGGTGCCCTCAGCATCGGAGTGTTCGTCCTGCCCGTGGCCATCGCCGTGACCGTCCTGGTCGCCACTCGCCGAACGAGTTCTGTCGGCCTCCCAGGCATCATCTCGGGCGCGGGACTTCCGCTGCTCTACGTCGCCTACCTCAACCGAGGTGGACCGGGCAACGTCTGCACCACGTTTGCCAGTGGCCAGTCCTGCACCCAAGAGTGGAGTCCGTGGCCCTGGCTGGCGGTCGGCGTGGTATTGGTCGTCACCGGCGTAGCGGCCTTTGTCACCATGGCCCTGCCCAGGTCAGGGATTCAGAGCCGAAAGAAGCCCGACTAGGCGAAGGCGCACGGCGGCGGGGACGCTCCTATGTGTTTTCGAGTGGGATGACCCGCGGGCCGGCTGATCCGAAATTCCCTGTTCGCAAAACAACACAGCTCGGATGTTCCGGGTCGCGAGGACGTCGTGCGTGGGGTCTCCCTCTACGAGGACAAGGTCTGCGCGAAGACCGGGGTTGATCCGTCCACGATCGAAAAGGCCGAAGCAGTCCGCCGGCACGGAGGTGGGAGGGCTAGCATCTTGGGGACCATGTCCGTGACAGCGGACCAGCCTGGCCTGGACCAGAGCCGCTGGCTGGCGGCTGGGCGCTTCTTCAGTGCGCTCGCTGTCGCCTTGGCCGTCGGGGGGGCGCTGTTCCTCGCTTTGGTCCCGACCTCCTACTCTCCCTGCCCGGACGGGATCCCCGTACCGGGCATTCACGTTGGTCGCTGCGGTCCCGACTCGGCCACTCTCGTCGAAAAGCTGGGCGCGAGCACAAGCGTCTACCTGCTACTCGCTGTCATACCGGCCGTCTCACTGCTACCCCTGGTGTCCAAGCGAGCCTGGAGATCGGCCACGATCTTCTCGTGGCTGCTCGGCGCCTTCTTCGCCTATGGCTTCGCCACCTGGCCGTCCACCGGGACCGGCTGGTGGGTATTCCTCCCGGCTGCTGGAGCCCTCACGGCTGCAGCCGTCTGCGCCGCCGCTTCGTGGTCCCGGCCTCAGCGCGTTCGGGGCACCCTCTCCCATCAGTAGGATCGGTCCCCATGCCGGAGCACGACGCAGCCTCCCTGAACACCATTGTCGTCGTCGGCGAGGGCTCAGCCAGGATCAGCCCCGATACCGCCGTGCTCAACGTCGGCCTCGAAACCCGGGCGGACTCCGCCGGCGAGGCGCTCACCCTCGTCACGGAGCGCTCCACGGCCGTACTCGCCGCCGCCAAAGCACAGGGAGTGCCCGACGCCGACTTACAGACCCACGGGCTGGCCCTCCGCCCCCAGGTCGACCAGCAGGGCCGTCGGGTGATCGGTTACAACGCGTCCTACTGGCTGGAGCTGCACATCCGCGACGTCGCCACCGCTCCTGGGGTGGTCGACGCCGTTAGCCAGGCAGCGGGAGACGCCCTGCGCCTTGGCGGCTTCCACCTGGCCGCCTCGGCCACCGAGGCGGCCAGAGCCGAGGCGGGGGCTCACGCCGTCAAGGACGCCCGCCGTAGAGCAGAGGCCCTAGCGCAAGCGGCGGGGGTACGGGTGGGCCGCGTCCTCTCCATCGCCGAAGCTGGCGTGGCAACACCTGCCCCTGGCCCCCGACTGCACCGTGTGGCCACGGCATCTGCGTCGCCCGGCGCCGCCGTCCCCGTGGAGGTGGGCTCGGAGGAGTTGACGGCACGGCTGACGGTCCGCTTCGAGATGGCTGACTGAAGAGCTGGCCTCGACGGCGCTACACACCGGCTATTGGCTCCAGGATGTCGGTACCCTGGGCATACCTCTCCAGCCAGCGATTGCCCGCAGTTGTCAGTTGACGACTCGCAACACGCCCGCAGCTACGCTTCTTCTGCCAGCTGATGTAGGAGTTTCCGTAGCTCGCCCGAGTTCGAATAACGACAACGCGGGACCACCTACTCGTGTTCCGTATTCGAACTCGGACACGTGAAGACCCCGTCGAAGGGCGGCCGGTACTGCTCATGGCAGAGTCGGCCGCCTTTCACGTCGAGGCGCTCGAACACCGCCGCGTTGAACAGCTTGCGGGTGCGGTCGTTGGCCTTGCGGTAGGCGTCGCCGCAGCGGGTAGCGAGCGACGCTGCGAGTTCGAGAATCTCCCGTTGCTCGCCCACGTTGGCGTCGAAGTCGGCCAGCCGGTCTTTGGCCGTGTCGAGGATCGCACCGATCCGGGCCTGCTCGGTCTTGAGCGTCGGTACGTCGATGGCCCCGCCGTAGTAGGCGTCGAGCAGCTTGCGCCGCTCGTTCTGTGCCTTGGCCAGCCGGTCGGTGAGCAGCGCGCGCTGGGCGATGTCGGCGGTCTGGCGCACTTCGATTTCGGCGGCCATCTCCTCGTGGAGCCGCTCGGCCCAGGAGGTGGGGAGCTGGATGCGCCGGTAGAGGTCCTCGACTTGGGCCCCGAGGTCGTCGGCCGCCACGTAGGGCTCCCGGCAGGCGCCAAGGGGATCGTTCTTTTGGCCCAGACAGAAGAAGTAGGTGTAGCGGCCCTTCGAGTGCTGGATCGAGAGGCGCCGGCCGCACACTCCGCAGTGCAGCAGGCCCTTGAGGTAGTGGGGATGCTTTCGCTCGCGGGTGCCCCGTGCCGCACGTGCGGCGAGCAGCTCTTGGACCCGACGAAAGACCTCGGTGGTTACCAGCGGCTGGTGGGTGCCGGGGTACTGGACCCCGTTCCACTCCACAACGCCGATGTAGACCGGATTGGCGAGGATCTTGGCAAGGCCTTGCCGGGTGATCGGTGCGGCGGGCTTGCCCCGCTGACCCCGGTTGGTGAGGCCCTGGTGAGCCAACTCCCCCGCCAGACGTTGCAGGGTCCAGTCCCCGGTGACGTAGTGCTCGAAGGCGCCCGCGATGAGCGGTGCCCGTTCGGGGTCCGGCACGATGCGCGCCACCTGGCGGCCGCCGACGACCTCACGCAAGTTCACGTAACCGAGCGGGCCACCGTGGGGGAAGCCGCCCAGCTTCACCTTCTGGTTGAGACCCTTCTTGATCTCGTTCGCCAGATTGGCCGAGTAGAACTCGGCCATCAGCGCGTGGATGCCCTCGACCAACCTCCCCGAGGCGGTCTCCTCGACGTTCTCGGTGACCGAGACCAGCGCCACGCCGCGGCGCCGGAACAGCGCCCGGATGGCCACGTGGTCCTCCATGTTGCGGGCCAGGCGGTCGATCTTGTGGACCACCACCGCGTCGACATCACGGTTCTCGGCGATGCGGGCCAGCATCGCCTTCAGGGCCGGACGGTCGGCGCTGCGGGCCGACTCACCCCTGTCCACGTACTCGTTGGCCAGCAGCCAACCGGCGTCTCGGATATGGCGGGTGCAGGCCTCCCGCTGGGCCGGGGATGGAGAAGCCCTCCTCACCCTCGCCCTTCTCGGCCTGCTCGCGGGTAGACACCCGCAGGTAGATCACACAGCGCATCGCATCACGCTCCTTCGGTTCCCATCCCATCCATCAGGTCTCCATCTGCCGCCGATTGCAAGCCGGCCGTCACCGGCCCTCGAACGCCGGTTCACTCGCCCGGAGACGTGCCGCCTCGGCCACCCGGGCGACCGACTCGGCCGGGCGTGGCCAGCCGGCCAGCTCGGCCAGCCGCAGCCGGGTCCCCGCCGCGTCGAGGGGCGCCCAGACGGCCGTCTCCGGCGCCTGGGCGCCGACCCTGGTAGCAGTGGCCACCGCCAGCCCACTGTCGGCCAGCGCCGAGCGGACGCCACGCTCGCGGCGCGGCCCGGGCACGACGACCAGCAGCCAGAAGGCGATGCCCCAAGGCCCGCTCCAACCGTCCGATATTCAACCCGTTACTCCGGTCGCGAGCGAACTCACGGGCAATGTTGGCGGCTTGGTGACGCTCATCACGTGCTGGTCGCCCCGAGGGCGGATCCGCACGACGAGCAGTAGACGACCAGGTAATCCCGGGATCTCCCGCCACCCTGGTTGGCCTTGACCACCAGTTGGGCGAGTGTCGCAGCCAACGACGACCTGCAGGTCGGACAGATAGGCGCCCCCCGATGCTCGGGCTCTCGGATAGCGTCACCCGTGTCGGCCGCGGCCGCGGGGGGCTCCTCGGAGATCGCGTCCAGCGATGCCCGCAGTGCGTTCAGATCCACTGACAACCCTCGCAGCACTTGGCCAGCCGTGCCTTCGACGTCAAGGACGCTCAATAGGATGTGCCGGTTATCGACATGCGTGGCGCGCCGGCGGAGAGAAAGCCGGGCGGCCCGGTCGAGAGCCCGGTTAGCCCGGTCGGTGAGCGCCAGCTTCGCGCTCAGGTCCCCTCCCCCTCCCGTGATGCCCACCGCCTCTCCTGCCTTCTGGCGGCACCCTTCGAGGGTGGCGCCAGACATTTCCAGGGCTTGCGCTGCAGGGCTCTGGCCGTCGGCGAGGATACCGAGCAGCAGGTGCTCGGTACCTATGTGGCCGTGGCCCAACCGCCTCGCCTCATCATGGGCAAGCTCCACTGCACGGCGGGCCTGTTCGTCGAAGCGCTCGAACACATCCACAACCGTACGCCACCAGGTGCTGCCCTCGGTGCCACGTTGCCGGTGGGTTTACATCTACTCGACTTGCTTATATCAAAAAGAGTGGCTCAAGGGTGCCTTCGTTGGGCCAGGCGTGCCACCAGCACTTCCAGGACGGCTACAGACGGGAGGCCGGTCCCGCCCTTGAGGTCCAGGTCAGCTTGGGCCAGCAGGCGCAGCGCTCGGGCGATCCCCTCCGTGCCCAGCCGCCGCGCCCCGGCCAGGGACTTGCCGGCACTCCACGTCGAGCGGACTCCGAGCATTGTGGCCGCCTCGGCGTCTGTCGTGGCCCCGGCGCCATCCAGGCGGAGCATGGACGCATAGTGGCGCTGCAGCACGGACATGATGACCAATGGGTGGCGCTGGCCCGCGCTGAGCAGGCGGCGCAGGGCTCCGAGGGCGGCGGCGATGTCGGCCTTGTCGATGGCATCGGTGAGGTCCCAGGGCATCGCCCCGCCCGACTCTCCGAGGAATGGCGCCACCTCTGCCGGACCCAGCCTGCCCCCCTCACCGTAGGCGGCTGCCAGGGATTCCAGCAATCCGGCGAGACGCGCCAGGTCCGAGCCGAGATGGGCGTCGACCAGGGCAGTTGCCTTGGCGTCCAGGCGAACCGGACCGCACCGGGTCCGTTGCGCGATCCAGCCACTGCGGTCCCGACCCTGGACCGACGCATCGATCACCTCGCCCAGCTTGCGGACTGCCGCCACCAGCTTCGGCGATGGCACTCCCCCACCGGCAACCAGGACCAGCGCGACACTTGGGTCCATGTTGTCGAGGATTCCGACCAGCCGCTCGACGTCGCCGATCCGCAGCCGTCCGACCTCACGCAGCACCACGATCCGTTGTCTCGTCAGGAATGGCGCTGTCCTGCACGCTTCCAGGACTGGGCCCACGAGGTCGCACGCCGCCTCATCCGCAACCGCAGACTCCATGCTGTGCTCCTCGACCACCAGGCGGGGGTCGTCGCCTCCCACCAGCGACGCAATAGCGGCGGCCGCAGCTTGAGCGACCAGCGAAGGGTCGTCTCCCCGGACCAGGCGCACCTGGACAGGGCTCACCTGGACAGGGCTCAACCTCCGGCCTCCATCACCGCCGCAAGTGTCGCACAGACCCGGCGTATGCCCACAACGTCATGGGTGCGCACCAACCGGGCGCCCCGAGCGATTGCCAGGGCAGCGGCGGCGACCGACGGGGTCGAGACGAGGAGGGGGTACCCGAGGCCAGCCAGGCGGCCGGTCGCCCGGAGGAGGTCCAGCGCCTGAGTCGGGCTCTTGCCCAGATCCAGGCCAGTGTCGAGAACGATCCGCTCAGGAGCCAAGCCTGCTGGAGCGGCCCAGCTGACCCGCTCCAGCAGGTAGACCTCCACATCGGCCACCACATCAATAGGGTACGGATCGGACACGCTTGTGTGGGCGGCGACCACGGAAGCCCCAGACGCCGCCACCGCTGGCAGGTAGTCCGGATCGGCAAAGCCGCTGATATCCCTGCCCAGCACCGCTCCAGCCTTGAACGCCTCGCTCGCCACGACTGCCCGCCAGGTGGTCACGGAGATTGGCGCGTCGAAGCGGGCTTTGAGGGCCGCCACCGCCGGCACTACCCGGCCCAGCTCCCGGCCCAGCTCCCGGTCCAGCTCCTGGTCCACAAAGGCAGGCGCACGGGAGCTGGCTGCTCCGCCGTCGACCTCGAGCACGTCGGCACCGGAGGCCACCATCTGGGCTGCCCGAGAGAGGAACGCTTCCATTGACTGGCGAGCCGGTCGGTCGAGACACGAGTCAGGCGTCCGATTGAGAACGCCGATTACGAGGGCTCGGTTGGTCAGGTCCCAGGTACAGGATCCGAGGACTAGGCTGACAGCACTCGGGTGCCGGCGGTCAGAGATGGCACCCGCCAGCTCAGAAAAGCCTGGCAGTCAAAGCCTTGCGATATGGCGCGGTGCGGGGGTCATCTGGTCCCATGGTCTCTAGGATATCGACGAACTCCTGCCTGGCTTCGTCGTCACCGCGGACTCGATCCAACAGGGCGTCCAAGCGGGATCCGAGATCGTCGACGAGTGCCGGCGAAGCACCTTGGGCCTCAACCTCGGCGAGACCGGCCAGCACCAGGCGCGCGAGGGCGGCAATCCGCCTGGTATCGCCGGACTCAGGGATCCGGGCAAGCACGGCCAACGCCTCGTCCGGCCGCTCCTCGGTGACCAGCAAGTCGGCCAGGGCCAGCACGGCAGCGCTGTTGCCGGGCTCGATCTCGAGGGCGCGGCGCAGGTTGTCCTCCTCGCCGTTCTCGATGAGCAGCTCGACCTCGGTCTTCGGGGGAGCCAGGCCCGCGACCCAGGCGGTGACGGCGGGCTCCGGCAGGGCACCCACGAAGCGATCCACGATCGTGCGATCCCGGAGAGCGAACACCGCTGGGATGGACTGGACCTTGAAGGCGGCTGAGATCCGGGGATTCTCGTCGACGTTCACCTTGGCCAGCTCGACCTTCCCTCCTGTGGCCTCCACGACGCGCTCCAGAATCGGGCCGAGAGCCACACACGGCCCGCACCACGTCGCCCAGAGGTCGACCACCACCGGAACGTGCTCGGAGCGGACAAGGACATCGGCCTCGAAGCTGGCATCGGTGACGTTTCTCATCGTGCGGCTCTCATGGGGGGCCACCCTAGCGTTCCGGCCCGCTCCACGACCTATAGTGAAGATGTGTCGGATGCGGCCGTGACCGAGGCGACGGTTCACCCGGTCAAATGACAACCAGCGCGGTGGTTCTCGTTCTGGCTGTGTTCCTGGCCAGCTGCGTCGAGATGGTCGAAGCCCTGACGATCGTGATCGCGGTCGGGGTGACCCGGGGATGGCGCTCGACCATGGAAGGGGCCGCGGTGGCCGTGGGGGCGCTGGCGGTGCTCGTCGCGGCGCTCGGCCCGGCGCTTGTGCTGTACGTCCCGCTGAACGTCCTGCGGGGCGTGGTAGGGGCGTTGCTGTTGGTCTTTGGCCTCCAGTGGCTGCGTAAGGCAGTCCTGCGCGCCACCGGATACAAGGCCAAGCACGACGAGGACGCTATCTACCGGCGGGAGGTAGAGCGGCTTTCGGGCGAGCCACGAGCGAAGGGGCGTAGGGACGCCACGGCGTTCACAGTCGCGTTCAAAGGGGTGTTCCTCGAAGGAACCGAGATTGTCGTCGTGGTGCTGACCCTGGGGATCACCTCCCACCGGCTGGGTTTGGCCGTCGTCGCCGCGGCGGCTGCCGTGGTGCTCGTCGGTATTGTCGGAGCGATCGTCGCCCGCCAGCTGGCCGGGGTACCGGAGAACGCCATGAAGATGGGAGTGGGGATCATGCTGGTCAGCTTCGGCACCTTCTGGATGGGCGAGGGGGTCAAGGTGTCTTGGCCGGGCTCCGATCTGTTCATCCTGCTCCTGATCGCAGCGTACGGGCTCGCCACCGCTGTGCTGGTGCAAGCGCTGAACCGCTCGCGCTCCGCTGATGTCAGCGTCTCCTGAGCCGGGCGGTCCGGAGACGGCCCGGCGCCCGCCTCCGAGGACGATGGGGCATTGGCTGGCGGCGTTCGGCAGGTTTTGGTGGGAGTTTCTGATCGGCGACACACCCGAGCTGTTCGTCGGGATGCTGGTGGTGCTGGGGATAGCCGCCGGGCTAGCCGTCCTGGGCGGGATCACCGCCGTGGTGGTGGTGCCCCTCGCGGTGATCGCCCTCCTGGTTGGGAGCGTGGCGCGGGGCCGATCAGAGCACTGAAGCCAGCCCCGGCATCCATCCAAGATGGTCTATGAGTCCTATCCCGCATCTGGCGCCGACGCACTGGTGGAACTGGCAGCGGCCAGGGCGGACAACCTCCACCCTGGCTGGCCCGCCTGGTGGGCGAGCGTGACTTTAGATAGTGCGGAGAGCTGGCGAGGCCGACCCAGGAACCCAGCAACCCGCTTATATGGTATCCTGGTTTCGTGAAGACGACCCTTGAGTTGCCAGAGGAGTTGGTGAAGGCAGTCAAGATCCGCGCGGTCAACGAGGGCCGCCGGCTCAAGGACGTCGTGGCGGAGCTCATCAGACGTGGTCTTGCCTACGAGTCCGAACCCCTGGTTGCTACCCGGACGAGGGTTGTCTTGCCCCTCGTCCACTGTGCGCACCGAGCGCGCCCGGAGGAGGAGATGACGCCCACCCGGACAGCCGCGATCCTCTTGCAGGACGAGGTGGCGGGGACGACCAGATCGTCGTGAACCTTTGCGACAGCAACGTATGGCTGGCGCTGGCGCTGTCCGCCCACGTCCACCAAGCCACAGCCAGGAGGTGGCTGGAGGGCATCGCTGAGCCGCGCTCCGTCCTGTTCTGTCGGGCGACTCAGCAGAGCCTTCTTCGGCTACTCACCAATGCCGCGGTCCTCGCTCCATACGGGAACCCGCCACTGACCAACCGTGAGGCTTGGGCCGCCTATGACGCCCTCTTGGCGGACTATCGAATCGCGTGGCTCGCCGAGGAACCCCGGGGCATCGAGGCGCGGTGGCGACAGCTGGCCGTCCGCGATGCTGCGTCGCCCAAGCTATGGATGGATGCCTACCTGGCCGCTTTCGCGTCCGCTGCCGGGTGCCAGATGGTGACGACAGATTCGGCCTTCGAGCAGTTCGTCGGGCTCGATCTTCTGGTTCTTACCGCCTGACGTCGACCAGGCGGCCGCGGGCAGACGACGGCGGCACGGCCTGGCGGTTACGCTGCCGGCGCTGTCGCAGGGCTGCTTACGCGTGCCGCCGCTTTGCCAAAGCTGACCCAGATCCCACTCCTGGGACTACGTATCTGCGATCTCATGCCATCTGAAACTCGCGAACGTTCCTAGTCAGGGCATTAGCCGTCCTAGCTAGGCGGGATCACCGCCGTGGTGGTGCCCGCGGTGATCGTCCTGCTGGTCGCAAGCGTGGCGCGGGGCCGATCAGAGCACTGAGGCTAGCCCCTGCATCCATCCAAGATGGTCTGCGGGTCGATGTGGAACGACCAGCCGTTGTAGGCGGCCACCAACGTCTCGACGTCCGTGGTCATGGGGTTTGAAAGATTGGTGCTGCAGATCGCATTCTCGACCTGCGCTTGGGTAGCTTCTCGCCCGAGTGTCATCAACTCGGGCTGGTAGCGGTTCCAGTAATAGGCCCACGCCACCACGTTCACAGCCCCGTTCGCACAGAGCAACGGGCCGAACGTCCCGTCCACGGCAAAGGTGATGGGCACGTTGCACTCTCCACTTACGGGAAGAGTTTCTGCGGGGAACAATACTGCCAGGTTCGGGTTCGTCGCGCTGGTCGGTGGAGCCACCACCGTAGTGGTCGTAGAAGCCGCCGTCGTGGGTACGAGCGCCCTTGCTGTGGCCGTCACGCTCGGCCGCAATCTGGCCGCCGATACCCTCGGGGCGTAGGTCGATGTAGTAGCGCTCTCGGAGGCGCGCGTCGCTTGCCCGTTCATCTCGTTGCCGCACGCCGCTGTCAGGAGGGTGACCGTCCCAAGAGACAGCGCCAGCGTACCGCCAGCCCGTCTGAATACGGTCGGTACTCTCACCGGTTGAGCCTCCTTGCGCATGCCCGTGGGCGAGGGGGGACTTGAACCCCCACGAGGTTTCCCCCACAGGAACCTGAATCCTGCGCGTCTGCCAATTCCGCCACTCGCCCGAGTGGGTTCCCCACGATAGCCGGGCTGGGATCTCACGGCGCGAACGGGCGCTGCCGGACGCCCACGGCGCCACCGGTTCAGCACCCCGATAGGATTCGACCTACGATGGTTCTCCAGCAGTTTGAGCGAAGGCTTGAACGACTCGTCGAGGGGACATTCGCTATCGCATTCGGCAAGGGGCTCCAGCCCTTGGAGATCGGACGGCGCGTGGCCCGCGAGATGGACCTGGGTCGGACGATGGGCGTCCGGGGACTAGTAGCTCCCAATGCGTTCACTGTGACGCTTGCACCCACAGACATGGCTCGCTTCGAAAGCTTCGCGGAGGTGCTCGCCCGCGAGCTGGCCGAGGCAGGCCGCGAGCACGCCCGCGAGGAGAGATACGGGCTGCTGGGGCCGATCGAGGTGACCCTGACCGTGGACCCGAGCCTGCGCGCCGGCACCTTCTCGGTGTCCAGCGAGGTCCGTGAGGCGCCGGGGGGCTATCCGGTTGCCAACCTGGTGCTGGAGGACGGCCAGCGCCTCCCAATCGGGGAGGATCCCGTGATCATTGGACGGTTGGAGAGCTGCACCGTTGTCGTCGAGGACCCCAGCGTAAGCCGCCAACACGCCGAGCTGCGCCGGGTCGAGGACGCCGTCATGCTGGTAGACCTCGACTCCACCAACGGCACCAAGGTGAACGGGATGCGGGTTTCCACACACGAGCTCGCCGATGGCGACCAGATCGAGGTCGGGACAGCCAGCTTCGTGTTCGAGCGCCAATGAGATCCGCCCCGATGCTGGCGCTGCTCCTGGCCGCGGCCTCCACATCACTTCTGTCCGTTCTGAAGTACGTCTTGCTGGTTCTACTGTGGCTGTTCTTTCTCCTGGTGCTGCGGGGCGTGCTCACCGAGGTACGACGACCGCTGGAGACCGACTCCACGCTGCCGGCCAAACCCGGATCGGGCGCCTCCCGGTTGGCCGGGAGCATGCGCCCCAGCGCGGCGCGCCCAGACCCGTTCCGGCCTCCGGACCCCGCCCGACCCTTGGCCCGCTTCAGCCCTCCATCGGCCCTCCCCCACCCGGTTCCGGGCCCCTCCGATCCGCGCCCGGCCCCGGCCACGGCTTCGAGCCCGCGCCCCTTCGACCCTGCGCGCTTCGACCCATCTCCGTGGGTCGCCGGCCTGACGGTGCGCGAGCCACCCAGGAGCGCTGGGCTCAACTTTTTGCTCGGTGACGAAGCAATACTGGGCAGGTCTGCCAGCTCAACAGTCGCCCTGCCCGAGGACAGCTTCATCTCCAGCACCCACGCCAGGGTCTGGCGCCAGGCCGGTCAGGTGATGGTCGAGGACCTCGGCTCGACCAACGGAACCTTTGTCAACGGAAACCGCCTGACCGCCCCCACCGCCCTCAACCCCGGGGACCAGCTCCAAGTAGGCAAGACCGTCCTCGAGGCAACCCGATGATCCAGCTTCGCTCCGGCTCAGCCACCGACGTTGGAAGGGTCCGTCAAGTCAACCAGGACCGGGCCCTTGAAGGACGCGTCTTGTTCGGAGTGGCGGACGGGATGGGCGGCCACGTGGGAGGAGAGGTAGCCGCCCGCACTGCTGTCCAGGCGCTGCGCGACAGCTTCGACCAGGTCCAGGGGGCACCAACGATCAGCGACCTGGTGAGTGCCGTCGGGGCCGCCAACCTCGCCGTGTGGAACAGGGCTCGTACCGACACGAGTCTCCGAGGCATGGGTACCACGCTCACAGCGATGGCCTTGGTCACCGAAGCCGACGTGGACGAGATCGCCCTGGTGAATGTGGGTGACTCACGCGCCTACCGGCTTCGTGGGGATACGTTTGCCCAGCTCACCTCGGACCACACGCTCGTCGAGGAGATGGTGCGGACCGGCGAGCTGAGCGCCAGCGACGCTGCATCCCATCCCAGGCGACACGTCCTTACCCGGGCGCTGGGGATCGAGCCCGATGTGGAGGTGGACGCCTGGCTGGTGCGCCCCCTCGCCGGTGATCGCCTCCTTTTGTGTAGCGACGGGCTCATAAACGAGGTCCCCGACACCTCCATCGCCGAAGTGCTGGGAGCGATGGCCGACCCGGCAGACGCAGCCCAAGAGCTGGTGCGAATGGCGGTCGAGCACGGAGGCAGCGACAACGTCACGGTGGTGGTGATCGACGTGGAGGAGCATGACGACCGGCTCGATGGGGCGGCCACGAGCCTCGGCAGGACCTGATGGACCGCCAGATCCGGATCTTCGGAGTAGTCGTGGTGATCGGCTTCTTCCTCTTGTTCCTTCAGCTCAACAACCTCCAAGTTCGCCAGGCGAGCGCTCTCGCCAACGATCCGGGGAACTCCAGGGCCCTCACCCAGAAGCTCGCCAGCCCGAGAGGCGAGATCCTTGCCGCAAACGGCACGCTCCTGGCCAAGTCCGTCCCCTCCGACGATGTGTACAAATACCAGCGGGTCTATCCACAGGGATCGCTCTACTCCGAGATCACCGGATACTTCTCCATCATCTACGGCAGCGACGGCGTCGAGAAGAGCTACAACAAGTACCTGTCCGCCTCCAGGTCGATCACCCACCTGTCCGACTTGCTCGCCCCCGAGCTCTCGAAGCTGGACAACGTGACGCTCACCGTGGAGCCCAGCCTCCAGCAGGTCGCCGCTAATGCTCTCGGGGCCAACGTCGGGTCCGTCGTTGCCATTGACCCGGCTACCGGCGCCATCCTCGCCATGTACTCCAACCCGGCTTTCAATCCGACTCCCCTGGCGTCACATGACGCGGCCACCGCCAAGGCAGCTTGGACCGCCGACAACGCCAGCGCCATGCCACTGCTGGACCGGGCCTTCCGCCGGAGCTACGCGCCCGGGTCCACCTTCAAGGTGGTCACCTCATCTGGGGTCTACGACCACGACCCGGCTCTGGCCACCAAGAGCTACCCGGTAGCCACCCAGATCACGCTCCCCGACACCACCCATACCCTGCACAACTACGACTACGAAGCGTGTGGGGGAATGCTGCCCAAGCTGTTCCAGGTCTCCTGCGACACTGGCTTTGCCCAGCTCGGCATCAGCCTTGGCGCGCGGAACCTGGCCACCGAGGCAAAAGCGTTTGGCTTCAACCGGGCTCCCCCGCTGGACCTGCCCAGCCCGGCGCAGTCCAGCTTCCCCCCTGCCTCCAGCTTCGCCCAAAACCTGCCGGAGCTGGCGTACTCCGCGATCGGCCAGGAGAACGTGTCGGCCACCCCCCTCGAGATGGCGATGGTGGTGAGCGCCATCGCCGACGGTGGGACCATCATGACCCCTCACGTCATGTCCGAGGTGACCAACAAGGCCGGCGTGGTCACCACCTACTCCCCCCACCCCTGGCTGCAAGCCACGTCCGCTTCGACTGCCAGCCTGGTGCGCGCCGACATGGTGGGCGTGGTGAACGGGGGAACCGCCTCCAACATCGCCCTACCCGGCATCACCGTGGCGGCCAAGACGGGCACGGCTGAGGTGGGAACCAACAGCGGGCCGACCGACGACTGGATGGTCGCCTTCGGCCCGGCGGGACCGGGCCAGACCCCCACCATCGCGGTGGCGGTCGTCCGCCCCAGCCAGGCGTCCAGCGCTACGGGGTCCTCAGAGGCGGGACCAGTCATGAAAGCCTTCCTTGCTGCGGCCCTGGGATGAACATGAATTCTTTGGGCAAAATTTGCACCGCTGCTCCAACCACCCGTGCCCACGCGACAATGTGCGCGCCGCTCCCGGGTGTCGTGAACCGCCAGGCCCACTCGCGTAGGATTGTGGAACGATGAGCTCCAACGAACCGCCCGCGGTCTACAACGGCCGCTACGAGCTGGTGAGACTGGTGGCCCGCGGTGGCATGGCTGAGGTGTATCTCGCCCGCGACCTGCTACTGGACCGACCAGTCGCCCTGAAGGTCCTGTTCCCCGAGCTCTCGGTGGACCGCACCTTCGTGGCCCGGTTCCGGCGGGAGGCCCAGGCGGCAGCCAACCTGAGCCACCCGAACATCGTGCCCATCTACGACTGGGGCGAGTCGGATCGGACCTATTTCATCGTGATGGAGTACATCGACGGGCGGCCACTGTCGAACCTCCTGCGATCCGATGGCCCAATGCCCGCCGGGCAGGCTGCCGCCGTAGGAGCCGAGGTCGCCGCGGCCCTCGGATATGCGCACCGTCAGGGAGTGATCCACCGCGACGTGAAACCGGGCAACGTGCTCATCGCCAAGGACGGCACGGTGAAGGTGGCCGACTTCGGGATCGCCCGGGCCAAGGCCGACGAAAGCCTCACCCAGACGGGAGCGGTGATGGGCACCGCCACCTACTTCTCGCCCGAGCAGGCTCAAGGCGAGAATGTCGACTCGCGCAGCGACGTGTACTCCCTTGGGGTCGTCCTTTACGAGGCGGTGTCGGGTAGGCCCCCCTTCAGCGGAGATAACCCGCTGGCGATTGCCTACAAGCACGTGCGTGAGGAGCCAGCCAGGCTCACTGGGCTCGATCCCGAGGTGTCTGAGGCCTTCGAGGCGATCGTCTTCCACGCGCTGGCCAAGGACCCTGCTCAGCGCTACCAGACAGCTGAGCAGCTAAGGGCCGACCTCTTGCGCTTCCAGTACGGCCGGAGGGTGGAGGCCCCAGGGCTGGCCCCGATATCTGGCTTCGCCGCCACCGAGATCATCGACGCCGGGCCCGCTCGGGCCGGGGATGGCGAATGGAGCGCCGGGGCCGTGGGTGCGGGTGCGGCCGGGGCAGGCGAGTGGGGCGCCGGGGGCGCTGATCCCGCTGGGCGCGCAGAGGGTCCGGTTACCACCGTCCTGGCACCTGTCGACGAGCGGGCTCAGCCCACTGTCTCTAACCCAAGAGTCCTACCGGACCCTGCCTCCGACCCGCGCTACGGCCGCGATGTGCCCTACTACCCCGACCAGGTCCTAGAGCGCCACCCTCGCACCGGCATATGGGCGCTGCTGTTCGTGGTGCTTCTGATTGCCGTGGCGGTGGTCGTCTACCTGATCCTCCACAGCACGGGGCTCCTGTCCAAGCACCACACCGCCACGTCCACCACAGTCCCGTCTGCGAGCGTCCCGTCGGTGCTAAACGAGCAGTACTCCGCGGCCAAGGCCCAGCTCAAAAAAGCTGGGTTCCACGTCAGTGAGACCATGACCAAAACCTCCCAGGCGGTGGCCGGGATTGTCACCGCCCAGAGCGCCACCGGCACGGCGCCAAAGGGCTCCACGATCACCCTCACAGTCTCGTCCGGCCCGGCAACAGTGCAGGTCCCCGATGTGCGGGGCGACAACGCGGCGCAAGCCGGTGCGCTGATCCAAAAGGACATGCTTGTCGTCGGCTCCACGACCTCGCAGCCTTCGGCGACCGTGCAAGCAGGCGAGGTGATCAGCACCAGCCCGGCGGCCAACACGCCGGTCGCTCCCAACTCTCCCGTCAACCTGACGGTCTCCAGCGGCCAGCCCACTGCTCTGGTCCCACCGGTGGTCGGCGACCTGGCCAGCACTGCGGAGCAGATACTGACCAGTGACGGATTCAAGGTGGCCCCCCTGTCGTCCGCCCAGCTGAACGAGTACGTGCTAACTCAGACACCCAGTGCGAGCACCACCCAACCACAGGGCACCACCATCACCCTCACAGTGTCCGCCGCCACCACCACCACCATCCCCAACACGTCCACCACCTCCCCGACCACCACCACGACCACGTTGCCGACCACCGGGACGACCACCTCAGGAGGCGGCGGGGGTCTCCTGGGTCTCCTGGGGGGCTGACTCAGCAGGTGCTGGCCAGCTGACGGAGCCAGCTGGCCAGCATCAGCGGACCGACAGTCGTGAGGATCGACTCGGGGTGAAACTGCACCCCTTCGATCGGCAGCTCCCGATGCCGCATCGCCATCACCAAACCGTCAGCCGTCTCGGCGGTGATCTCCAGCTCGGTCGGTATCGAGTCGCGCTTGACCACCAGCGAGTGGTAACGGGTCGCCTCGAAGGGGTTCTCGAGGCCCGCCAGCACGCCCACCCCATGGTGGTAGATGGCCGAGGTCTTGCCATGCACCACCTCCGGCGCCCTCACCACCGTTGCTCCAAATACCCTCCCGATGCACTGATGCCCTAGGCAAACCCCGAGAGTGGGCACGGTGCGGCCGAGCTCGGCGATCATCGCCATGCTCACCCCCGCATCTTCGGGCTGGCCTGGACCGGGCGATACGATCAGGGCGTCGGGCGCAAGGTCTATTGCCTCGGCCACCGAGATGGCGTCGTTGCGACGGACGATCAGCTCG
Source organism: Acidimicrobiales bacterium (assembly GCA_039583695.1). Classification (GTDB taxonomy): domain Bacteria; phylum Actinomycetota; class Acidimicrobiia; order Acidimicrobiales; family JAJPHD01; genus JAVKSL01. The sequence continues at coordinate 20,830 of JAVKSL010000031.1, forward strand.
GCGCCCAGCTCCCCCAGCTCTTGTACCAGGTTCCAGGTGAACGAGTCGTAGTTGTCGATAACCAGCACGCGCCGACCAGGCATTGACCCGACCATAGCGCCAGCTTTGGACTATCCTCGGTGGGCGATGACCAGGCCGGCACCCTCGGGGACCAAGCGGCCCCGCTCGGCGCGGGCCAAGGGTCCGACCCCGAGGGGCACCAGCCCCAAGGCAGCGGCACGCTCCGGCGGCCCGGCACCCAAGGCTAGGGCCGCCGGACGCTTCACCCCCAAGGCCACCAAGGCCCCCAAGGCCGAAGCTCCACCGCCGGTGAGCAGCGGTCGCTATACCCCGCCGATACCCCGCAACAAGCGGTCCAGTCCCCCGTGGGTCCCAGTGCTCATGCTGAGCCTGTTGATCCTCGGGGCCCTCGTGATAGTGCTGGACTACCTGGGCATCCTTCCTTTCGGCACGTCCTCGTGGTATCTACTGGTGGGCCTGGTGCTGGTGGCTCTGGGATTTGGGGTGGCCACCCAGTACAGGTAGTTGTCGGGTCTTGAGAGGGCACGGCGGTTGTGTAGCACAGGGTTAATTTTTCCGCCCCTGATAGCCTGGCGCCGGTGAGCCGTTACGACCTGTCTCGTGAGGGCTTGGCCGAGCTGCTGGCCGGGGAGCCCCCTTACCGGGCCAGGCAGGTTTGGGACGGGCTGTACCGCCGCTTCGCCGGGCCGGGCGAGCTGGACGAGTTGCCGGCGGCGATGCGTGAGCGCCTGGCTGCCGAGCCCGCGCTGACGCCAGCGCTGCAGGTGATCAACGAGTCAGTGGCTGACGCTGGCCAGACTCGCAAATGGGCCTGGGCGTGTCATGACGGTACCGTGGTGGAGACGGTGCTGATGTGCTACCCCGACCGGGCCACGGTGTGCGTGTCCAGCCAGGCTGGTTGCGCCATGGGCTGTGGATTCTGCGCCACCGGGCAGGTTGGATTCACCCGCCAGCTCTCGAGCGGTGAGATCGTGGAGCAAGTGGCCATGGCGGCCAGGGCTGCCCGGGAGACGTCGCGGCGCTTGTCGAACGTCGTGTTCATGGGCATGGGCGAGCCCATGGCCAACTACCCGCGGGTGTGGCGCGCCGTCGAGGCGATCCACGACGACGTGGGGATCGGCGCTCGTCAGATAACCTTGTCCACGGTCGGCCTGGTCCCCGGCATCCGGCGCCTGTCGGGCGAGAGGCTTGCCGTGGGCCTGGCGGTGTCGCTCCACGCGGCCAACGACACCCTGCGGGACCGCTTGGTGCCGATCAACCGCCGCTGGCCGATCGCCGCGCTGGTGGCGGCGTGTCGCGACTACGTCGAGGCGACCGGACGGCGGCTGTCATTCGAGTGGGCGCTCATCGACAGGGTGAACGACCGGCGCAGTGATGCGGCCGAGCTGGCCGAGCTGGCCTTTGGCCTGCGAGCGCACGTGAACTTGATCCCCTTGAACCCGACCCCTGGATGGCCGACCCGTGGCACCCCGCCCGAGGGTGTCGACGCCTTTGCCGCCGAGCTGGCTGGGCGGGGGGTGAACGTAACCGTGCGACAGACGAGGGGACGCTCCATCGACGCCGCGTGCGGCCAGCTGGCGGCAGGCGTGGCCTCGGTGCGGGTGCCCCTGACACGAGGGTGCCCCTGACACGAGGGTGCCCCTGACACGAGGGTGCCCCTGACACGAGGGTGCCCCTGACGCCCTCGCTGGCCCCCGACCTGGCAGACTAAGGCCATGGCAATGAACGAGTACCGATGGTTCGACCGCAACCAGCCCCAGACGCTCCAGTACGGGGTGATCATGCTGTACGTGAACGCGATCTTCCTGCTCATCTTCGGCATCATCGGAATCTCGTTCGCCTACCTCCTCGTCGGCATCGCCCTGGTCGTTTGCCAGATCGCCGGCGCCCTGGGGATCGCAAACGAGCGCAAGTGGGGATATGTCCTGGGAGTAGCCAGTGCGTTCGCGCTTCTGGCATACACGTTCTACATAATCTTTGTCCTCGTGGACACCGGCTACGTGCTGAACCTCATCTTCGACATCGCCGTCGTCTGCCTGCTCCTGCACCCCCAGAGCCGGGACTACCGCCGGATCTGGTTCAAGTAGGCGCGGCGCCCGCCTCAGGTGCCGCGGCGGCGGCGCAGCGACGGGTCTGAGAGCGATGGGGGCGTGTAGCCCTGGTCGGAGCGCGACAGGGTGACGCCGGGAGGCACGATCTCGTCGATGCGGTCGAGCACGTCCGTCGTGAGCTTGACGTCGACGGCCCCGAGAGCTGCGTAGAGGTGCTCGGGCGTGCGTGGGCCCACGATCGGGGCCGTCACCGCGGGGTGCTGGAGCACGAAGGCCAGGGCCAGGTGGACCAGGGACATCCCGGCTTGCTCGGCGAGGACCGCAAGGGCCTCGACGGCGTCCAGCTTGGCCTGGTTCTCAGGATCGGAAAGGTCGTAGCGAGCGGGCATGCGCTCGGCGCGGTGCGAGGTGGGCATGTCCACACCCTTGCGGTAGCGCCCGCTGAGCCAACCACCGGCCAGTGGGCTCCAGGGAATGACTCCCAGCCCGAAGCGTTGCGCGACAGGCAGCAGGTCCGCCTCGATGCCGCGAACCAGGATCGAGTAAGGCGGCTGCTCGGTGACAAAACGCCCCAGCGCCCGGCGCTCGGAGGCCCATTGCGCCTCGATCACCTCTTGCGCCGGGAAGGTCGAGGAGCCAAATGCTCGGATCTTGCCCTGACGTTGCAGGTCGGTGAGCGCAGAAAGCGTCTCTTCGATGTCGGTGTCCGGGTCGGGTCGGTGCACCTGGTAGAGATCGATCCAGTCGGTGCCGAGCCGGCGGAGGCTGCTCTCGACCTCCTGGACGATCCAGCGGCGCGAGTTGCCGCGATGATTCGGGTCGCCACCCACCTGGCCCATCGGGACGTCCATCTGGGCGTGGAACTTGGTGGCCAGGATCACCTTGTCGCGCCGGCCGTGAGCGAGGGCCTTGCCGACGATGATCTCCGACTCGCCCTGTGAGTACACGTCGGCCGTGTCGATGAAGTTGATACCTGCGTCGAGCGCTCGGTGGATGATCCCGACCGCCGCGTCGTGATCGGGCTCCCCCCAAGCGCCGAGCATCATGGCGCCCAAGCAGAGCTGGCTCACCTGCATGCCGCTCCGGCCGAGGCTGCGGTGCTCCATAGGGTCTGATCTTAGGTGACACCGACGGGCGGCGTCCCGACGCCAGGCGTCAATGCTTGCCTCGGTGACCGTCGCCCCCAGCAGGAGATACCAGCTCCACCACCTCTGAGTAGTCGGCGCAGCTGATGACCCAGGGAGGCCCAGACCCCCCCACCCGAAGCGCAGGAGGCATGTCCGACCCCACCCACGAGCGGTAGCAGGACACATCCGGGCGTCCCAGGGACCGCCATTGATCCACACATGCACGCACCAGCTGGCAGTGGTTCGCTTCGTCGACCCCGTCGACATACATCCTCCCGGCCGCCACCAGGACCGTGCCCGTGCCAGAACCAGCTCCCAAGCCAGCGACCGACCTCCCATCGGGGAGCTTAATCCGGATGCGCCTCCATTCCGGGGCGCTCAACCCAAGGAACACCTCGAACCCCTCGTACGATCGAGGACCGACGCCAAGGTCGGTCACCTGGGCCGGTTCCGTCGCCCTCACGGTGATCTCGCCCGGCTCGAGGACTTCGCCGGCGCCACGCAGCGCCATGAATGCGGCGCCCGACACGTATCGACCGGACCAGACCCAGTTGCTCGACCCGGCGGCGCGCTCGAGCCTCGAGACCGGCGACCAAGCACCTATCCGGCGCGGGAGCACAAGGCGAGCGCCGGTCCGCGCCACACGGGACCAGGCCTTGTGCACCCCACCGGCGCTGGCAGTGACGACGATGCCGTCTACCGGCCCGAGAACACCTCCCAAGGTACGGCCGTCAGCCTGTATCACCCTCACATTGTGGATGCCGATGGCATCCAGGTCCTCCCGCGCGCGCTGGGCCACAGCCGCCTCCACCTCGACGCTCGTCACGATCCCTTCGGGTCCGACCAACTCGGCGAGCAGGGCAGCGTTGTAGCCGGTTCCCGTACCGATCTCGAGGATATGCGAGCCCGGGTGCGGATCGACGGCTTGAAGCATGTCCGCCATCAGCCCCGGCGATGTGGATGAGCTGGTCGGGACGGACCCCTTCACCGCCGTCACCAGCGCAGCATTGGAGTAGATGTGCTGGCGGACGCGGTCTGGCACCTCTCCCGGCGACCAGGTGATCTCCCTCCAGCTGGCACCCCCACTGTCAGGCACGAAGATGGAGTGGATGAAGCTCGCCCGATCGATCCTCGCCAGCGCGGCCCGGATGCGCGCGTCATCAGCCAGCTTCGCACCCCGAGATTCTGGTAGGGCCTGTATCAAACGATCCCACCTCCGGACGCTGACCATTGTAGGTCCACCACCGGGTGTGGAGCCATCCCGTGGCTAGGGCACAAGAATGGTGGAAGTCCCGCGACGGGTCAGAGACCGGCCTCCTCGGAGCGACCTGGCCGCAGGCGGCGCAACACAAGGACACGCTCGGCATGGCGCTCCTCTTCTAGGAGCTTGTGTCGGGCTTGGAGCAGGTCGAACTGGGTGATCAGCCCTTCGAGCCGGCTGTGGTCCGAACGGTCCACCACTGGCACCACCCCGACACCGGAAAGTGCCATCCGGTCTGCCACCGCCCGCAGGATCTCGTCGTCGTAAGCAAGAACCTGGGGAGCGGTCATTGCATCCGCCACGAGCTTGCCGCCGTCCTCGCGCAGAGCCAGCACCGAGGACCACAGCAGTGCACCGATCATCCTCCCCTCCTCCTCGACGACGGGGTAGAGGCGCTGGCGACGTTCCGGAGAGCCCTCGCTCACCGACTCGTAGAACTCACCCAAGCGACGGGTCGGCTCCACCGTGTATACGTCAGTCCGCATCACCTCCCGCACGAACAGGGCTTCAAGTGGGTCCACCGAGTACTCCCGCATGACGTGGAACCCACGACGGGCGACCTTCTCCGTGAGGATGGAGCGTTTGAGGATGAGCACGCTCACCAGGTGCGCCACTGTGGAAGCTACGAGCAGGGCCAGCAGGCTGTTCGTGTCGTGGGTCAGCTCGAAGGCGAAGATGATGGCGGTGAACGGCGAGCGGGTGACTCCGGCCAGGGCTCCGGACATGCCGATCAGCGCCCAGATCGCTGGCGAGCCTCCGGGCAGGACATGCCCCAGGACCCCACCTATCGCCGCGCCCATCATGAGGATCGGCGCGAGTATCCCCCCGCTGGTTCCTCCCCCCAACCCACCAGCCCAGATCACCAGCTTCACGAAGAACAACAGCACGAGCGCCTGGAGGCTGAGCCTGCCGAGCAGCTCGGCGTGGATCGTGTTATAGCCAACCCCCAGCGCCCGGGAATCCGCCAGGCCGCCGAGACCGATGATGAGGCCGCCGATCGCCGGCCACCACATCCAGTGCAGGTGGCCCTTCAGCTTGAGGAACAGGTCCTCGGCCCTGTACACAGCCTCGGTCTGCACCCATGCCGCCAGGCCCGTCGCTATCCCGATGACCGCCGCACCGCCGAGAACGGCACCGGTGAGCACGGCGTGGTGGGGCACGGGGAACAGCGGCTGGGGTGAGACCAGGCGGTTGTTCGCCATCAATATGCGGAGGGCGTCGGCGGTGGCCGAGGCGATGCCGATCGGCACCATTGAGCGAGGCTTGAGCTCGAAGGCCAGTAGCTCAACGCCGAAAAGGGTGGCAGCCACGGGGGTTCCGAAAACGGCGCTCATGCCTGCGGCAGCACCGGCCACCAATAGGCTGCGCCGCTCGGCGGCGGTCAAGGCGAAGAGCTGGCCGACGATCGAGCCGACCGCGCCGCCCGTGAGGATGATCGGACCCTCGGCTCCGAAAGGCCCGCCGGTGCCAATGCTGATGGCGCTGGCTATCGGCTTGAGGAAGGCCAGGCGCGGCTTGACCCGGCTGCCCTCGATGAGGATGTTCTCCATGGCCTCGGGGATCCCGTGCCCGCGGATCTGCTCCGAGCCGTAGCGGGCCATGAGGCCGACCACGAGGCCACCGCCAATCGGGATCACCAGGGCGATGGCGCCCAGGGTGTTGGCGTTGGGCGAGACGAGGCGGACACTGAGGCGCATGTAGTAGATCAGGTTGGTGAGAAATCCGATCATGTCCAGCAGCGCCAGCGAGATGCCCGCCCCCAGGGCGCCAATCAGCAGCGCTAATAGGACCAGGCGTAGGACCGATGGTGTGGTCGTGAAGTCGCCGAGCGCTCGCTCGGGGGTATCCTTGGGCCGTTGATCAGACCCGAGGTAGCCAGCCGTAGCGGACTTGGGGATCCGTTGGCCCACCTCGCGGACCTCGATGGATTCGGCAGGACCCGCTGGCTCGGCAGGACCCGCTGGCTCGGCAGGACCCGCTGGCTCGGCAGGACCCGCTGGCTCGGCGGCACCCGCTGGCTCGGCAGAATCCATCGTGTCAAGATAATATCCTGAGTCGAGTGACTCTGTCCGATTCGTCCTACGCACGCCTCTTGGCCCTCCGGACGGGGCTGCGCCATTTCGAGCGTTGGAGTGAACGACAGGCCGCGGCGGCCGGGCTGACGGCAGCACAGCACCAGCTGCTGCTGTGCGTACGAGGCCATCCCGACCGCCGCGGCCCGACCATCGGGGAGCTGGCCGACTACCTGTTGCTACGCCATCACAGCGTGGTGGGCCTCGTCGACCGGGCTGACGCCGCCAATCTCGTCAGCCGCTGCCGTGACGAGGAGGACCACCGGGTCGTCCGGGTCCGACTCACCGAAGCCGGAGCTGCCTGCATCGAGCGACTCTCGGCGCTGCACCTCGAAGAGCTCGAGCGACTGGCGCCTCAGCTCTCCGGGCTTTGGGAAGGCCTGGCCCCAACCCAGCGCTTTCACGGCCTTCCAGGCACCAACCTCGACGCCGGCCGTCCTTAGGAATCGCGCCCGGTGCTCTTCCGGTCTCCGTGCCCACTCACCCGCCGCCTGACGTGCCCGGAGGCCTGCCATCTGGTCGACGCCATCGTCGTCGGCCAATGGCAAGGCACTGGACTGCGGCAGCGCCAAGGCGACGAGCGCGACCGCGCTGATGGCGTAGGAGGCGGCGTCGAGAGCCAGGACGGGCGCAGGGTTGGCCACGGTGACGAGCACGCCGGCAAGCGCCGGGCCCAGAACCTGGGGCGTTGATGCCACCATGGTGAGCAGCGCTCACCGCCACAGGATCACCGATGAAGACATCCGCCATGCCCTGCGCAACATCATCGCCGTCGCCAACGACCCCCACGACGAGGACATCACCTTGTTCCTAGGTCCGGATCGGGAGGTCAACCTGATCGAAGTCGGGGTCCTGGCTACCGACGGCGGCCCACTGATCATCCACGCCATGACCGCCCGTACCCGCCGATTCCCACCGCCCAAGGAGTGATCATCATGGCTAGACCCATTGCCGAGAAGGAGCGGGCTGCCGCCGAAATCGCCGAGCGGCTCGCCAACCGAGCCGAGGAGCCGTCGTGGCGTGACGCGGAGCCACTGAGGCGGGTCGCTGACGCCTTCCGCCGCTCGGTGGCTGCCGACGCCGAGGTGGCCGAGGCCGTGCAGGCCGTCCGCGACGATGGCTATTCGTGGGCGGCCATCGCCGCCATGCTGGGCGTGTCAAAGCAGACCGCTCAAGTTCGCTACGGCGAGCGGCTGCCGCGGTTCTTGAAAGACCTCAACGAGACGATCTCCTACATAAAGGAGCGCCTCACAGGAAACGATCTGGAGCGGTTCGACATGGAATTGGCTGAAAAGAGCACTGCCAGTAGGGAGGCGGCCGTGGCTGGCAGTGCCGCAACGGATGCATCGGTGAAGGAGCTGAATGCTTGGCTTGAAGGATGGTGGGGTCGAGTCGCTGCTGATTGACCATTCTTGCTGGACGTCCCTGTCGTCACCCGGTTGGTCATCGATGACACCATTGATCACGCCGCCGTCGTAGGTGTCCGTCGGCCATGGCCAACCAGCGCCCTGGGGAACCATGTGGAGCCGCTGGCAGAGGCCAAAGGCCTACAGGTTGCTGCGCACCATCCTCGCCACGGCGATCGAGGACGGCTTGATCGTGAAGAACCCGTGCGTCATCAAGGATGCCGGGGTAGACCACAGCCCCGAACGACCGGTGGCGACCGTATCCGAGGTTCTGGTCCTCGCCGATGCCATCGGACCGCGTTTTCGGTGCATGGCCCTGCTCGCCACGTTCACCGGTCTGCGCCTCGGAGAGCTGCTCGCCTCACCCGGGAACATCTGGACTTAGTGAACCTGCAAGTTAGGGTGGTGGGCCGGCTTCAGGAGCGGGCAAACGGCGAGATCATCACCAGCCTGCCCAAGACGGAGGCTGGAATCCGGGTGGTGGCATTGCCGGCGTTCCTGCTCCCGGAGCTGGAGGAGCACCTTGCGAACTGGGCGGCGTCCGGTGACGACAGCCTGTCGTTCCGCGGGCAGGGTGGTGGTCCTTTGAGGCGGGCGGTCGTCCAGCGCCATTGGCGGGCTGCGGCTTGTTCGGTGGGACTCAGTCACATGCACTTTCATGATCGCCGGCGCACCGGCAATACGCTTGCAGCTGCCAACGGCGCCAGTGTCAAGGAACTGATGGTTCGCATGGGACACGCCAGCCCGCAGGCAGCACTTCGCTACCAGCACGCCACCGCAAATCGCGATGCGGCCATAGCGGCCGCACTCAACGACATGGTGAGCCAGGTTCGTCCTCTCGGTGTGGCTAGAGCTGTCGAGCCCTGCGAGCTGCGCAGGAACAAGTCAGCTGCCCGTTGACCAGTGATGGCCATCGGGGGCGAACCTGACCCAGGTCCCGCTATCGGCGTTCTTCAACACCCAGGCGCTCGTAGTCGTCCGCGGGAAGAGGTTCAGCCATCCCAGAGGATCGTAGATCCTGTTCCTCTGGCGTTCGCGAAGCGGGGCGACAGGCGAACCGGGCGAGTCCGCACCGGCCCAACCATCCGGCAGGGAAGCGAACGTAGAACCACCGTTGCTGCGGGCCCCTCAGCTACGCCATGGCACACCCTGTAAGCCGGATGTGCCATGAATGTGCCATGACTCCGGGTCACTCCTCGGGCCGAGCGTAGGGAAGTAGCCTCTGACCAGCTTCTTCACACGAGCGGGCGACGGGAATCGAACCCGCGTTCTCAGCTTGGGAAGCGGCTACTCCGCACTTATTCAAGCGGCTCAAATATCCAAGAAGGCAGCTCAGGGGGCATTCAGTGGTGCCCATGGATGCCCGCCAAAGACCGGCGTTTACCCTCCGTTGTGGCACGGATGTGGCACGGAAGCGGCCCGCGTGAACCGCGTGGACCCCGCCCACGCGGTTCAGGCCCAGATGACGGTGCTCGTGGTCATGGAGGAAAACTTTGTGTCCGACGACACGAGGTCCAGGCCACACGTTTCGGCGGTGGCCACGATAACCCGGTCCCCCGGATCAGCATTGACGCCGCGCGGAACCTCATGCACCCGACGGGCGACGTCACTGTCGACCGCAACCACCTCGAAGGGGCTCTCAGGGTCGTCGACGACTGCCAAAATGGCTTCCCGGTCTGAAGCAGTGAGTGGATTCGAAGGCTACTCTGCGGCGTAACCGATCTCGACCAGCGACCACGCCGATACTTGGATCGCCTCGCCAGCGTTCACCTGGTCCTCCAGTGCGGAGCGGGCCGCTTCGCTGAGCCGACTTGGGTCGAGCACGTACCACACCAGGATCTGAGTGTCGGCGAGCAGCGCTCGGGACACCTCAGTCAAGGAGTGAGATCCTCACCGACTCCGTCTCCCATCTCGGCTCGCAACTGTCGCAGATGGTCGTCGGTGAAGCTCGAACCACGGGCGCCGACGCCCATCATCGAACGAACCGTGCGCTTGACCAGTGGTGTGACTAGGACCCGATCCCCCGGGCCCGCCCCACGGCGGGCCAAGTCGCGAGCATCGACCTGGAGGCTTCCGTCCTCACTGATGACCGCCTCGATTGCCACCTGACTCATATCGAGCACTCCTTGAAGTCTGTCTCAGAGTCTACCGCGACGCCCGGCAGCGGAACACCTTGAAGCCTCACTGCGTGTGTCAATCTCGAGCCCGTCCGGCAAACAGGCAAAAGCACCCAGACACGCTCCGTCGGCCCGAGGACCAGAGGTCTTCAACGTCCCCTCCACCTGCCAGGGTGCGGGTGGGTCTGGAAGGCCTCACCCGAACCCAGATCCGCGACACCCTCGGGCGAAACCAGCCCGGCGCCAACATCGATGCAGCCCTCGCAGCCCTCGCCGCGGCCGACCGCGCTCACATTCATACCGACATCGCCACCGGCGGACGCCAGGCGCGAACCTGGACTGCCACCTTAGCCTCCTCGCTCAGCTGACGCGACGGGACAAGCCCGGCTCGTCCGGGCCGTCCCGAAGGACCCAAGCCAGAGGGGACGGTGATCGCCACTCCGTTGTTCACACCGCCGGATCTACCCGCCCGACTCCGGCGGCAGCGTCGGCGGGCAGCCCGACAGGTTGAAGCGGAGGCCCGAAGGGAGCTGATGGCTTCTCGCCGGGCGGTGCTCGACGCCGAAAGGG
>JAVKSL010000032.1:0-8107 GCA_039583695.1 Acidimicrobiales bacterium
GAACAATCCGCTGCTCCGGGACGTTCTGGCTGGTGAAGGTGGGTCTACCTAGCCCAGCCCACGTAACTTCGGGCTAGGGAGGGGGTGGAGCGCCCGGACGGCTGTGGGTCAGCACGCCAAACCCACCTTGTGAGTATTGGGCCAGCAGTGCCCTGGAGGGGAACCGGCGCGCTGGCTCCCCTGTCACCGGGTCGAGGATGAGCCGGCGATCAGGTCGCTGACCAAGATCAAACATCGACATGAGCGAACCAGCAATGGCGTCCGTCGAGCCGTCTCCGATGCGCCCGAGAAAGAAGTTGTCCTCGATGAAGCCGACCACCGAGCTCTGGTCGATCGTGCGGTTGTCCACGAAGTCGGGCTTGGCGAAAGGAGAGATCACCAGGAAGGGCAGGCGCGGTCCAAGGCCGCAACGTGCCTCCTCGGGGGCGCCGGCTGTGTCGGTCGGCACCTTGGCCGGGTTCCCTCCACACTGGCCAGGTGCGCTGAGGGTATCGAGCGAGGTCTGCGACTGCACGACTATCGGGCTCATAACCTGGTCGTACCACCCGTCGGAGTCGTCGTAGGTGATGATCACGGCTGTCGAGCTCCAAGTCGGCAGCGCCTCGAGGCGATCGATGGTGGAGGCCACGAAATGCTGCTCATCGATAGGGTCGGAGTAGCCCGGATGACCGTCCTCGTAGCCAGGTGGCTTGACGTAGCTGACTGCTGGGAGGTTGCCGCTGTCCCCTGCAGCCCAGAAGTCCCCGAGTCCGTATTGGTGGTTGGCCTGGTCCTGATGCCCGATCATGGCCACCGAGCTTGGCGGGAGGTGAAGGGGGTTGGCAGTGGCGCTGTAGAACTGGAACGGGTTGTGGTGGGGAATGTAGTCGGTGATCTCATGGCCGCCGATATTCGGGTGCTGCTCGCCGCAAAGGTTGGCGTTGTTCGGATTGAAGGTCTTGCCGGGTCCGGGAACGAACCCGCCGGCGAAGCCACCTTGGAACCAACCCCAGCTGACGTGGTGGGCATCGAGGAGGTCACCTATGTTGGTGCCACCCATCTGCACCAGCCCGCCACCGTAGACTTTCGAGCATACGTCGAAGTACGGGTCACGGTCGTCGTATTGGGTACCGACCCCGGCGGGGCTCACCCGACCCGGGGTGGACGCCACCGAGTATGGCTCCGCCTTGCCGCTTACTGTGGTCGGTGGGCAGGTGGTCACGGTACCGTAGACGCCGCCCGGCGGGCCACAGATGGCACCGTAAGTGGTTCCCGCCACCACTTCCAGGGCGCCCGGCGAGGACGGGCCGAACGCTGAACCGAAGGCGTTGTCCGACATGGCAAAGTGCTGGGCATAGTTCCACATCCCCGTCACCGTGTTGCCGTCGTAGTAGTCCATCACCGTGTAGTTGGGGCTGGTCCCTGATGCGTGACCCGTGCAGAGTGCCACGGTGTCTTTGGCCTTGTTGCCGGTGTCCTGCACGAATTGGTCCATCAGCCCATGGTTGAAGGCGCTCTGCTCGGGCGTGTACGCGTGGTTCTGGTCGCAGGTGAGGGCTTGGTCGGGCGAGAGACGCTGGGGGTTCGAGAGGTTCGGATTGTCGGTCAGAAGGGCTGTGTCGAGGCCATTCACTGACGGCGTGTTCGGCGCGGCGTGAAACTGCGGCTCACCTGGGGGGTTGAGTGCGACCGGGTAAGTGCCGAAGTAGTGGTCGAACGAGACATTCTCGTCGAAGATGACAACTACATGCTTGATGGGAGTCCTCGAACTGGTTGAGTAACCCGGTGACGCCACGCTGGGGAGGACGCGCCCGGTGCCAGTGGCTGCCGGTGAAGCCGCTCGGGATCCGCTGATGGCCAGAGATGCCACGACCACCGCGCTGACCGCGGTGACCAACACGGAGGAATGAGCCCTCCGACGTCTGAGAAGCGCGTGTGGTTGCAAGCTTGACCTCCGAAGACCGGCGGGCACATCCCGCGACGGGCCAAGTCCAGCACCACATGCTGAAACCCCGGTGACCTGAAGGCGACCTCGCGGTGAACAGTCTGCGAATCCTTCGCCGGCGCCTCGCTCCTGAGAAGTGCCCCGAGGCACCCTCCAGCACCCAGGACAGCGCCGTCAGCCGCGGCGAAGCGGAGTTGCGGCGGCGGCAACCACCGCCTGGGCCTCGGCGAGCACGCGGTCCTCGTCGGAGATGTCCTCGAGGCTGCGCTGGTTGGTCTCAGGTATCAGCATCGTCAGCAGCAAGCCGACAAGAGCCGTGCCGGCGGAGAACTCGGGGACTCCGGCATCCGCCGTCGGGAGTAGATCACCACGGTCACAGGCACGGCGCCGAGGGCGAGCAGGATCCGCCACACGTATTCGTGGCCCATCCCCGTCGAGAGCAGCGGGAGCCCGGCCACGTACCCGCTGACGGTCCCAAGGGCCTGCACGGCGAAGACCAGGCCGACGAGCTTGCCCCTGTTGCGGCGATTGGAGCACTCGCTCAGGTTCGGGCGCTACTTTTAGATGATGGCTTCTCAGGAGGCGAGCCCGTGAGCGTCGTACGCGCAGCAGCAGCGATCCTCAGCGTGGTGACCGCTGGTGCGCTCGCCGCCTGTGGCACCGCTCCCCCCATGACCGCCAGCGCGGCTCGTGAGCTGTCCGGTGCCGTCCAGGCCGTGCGCTCGGCAGCCCTGGCCGGCAACCCTTCCCTGGCGGAGAGCGACCTCGCATCCCTGCGGGCCAACGTGGCCAGCCTGGAGAAGGCCGGCGAGCTGAGCCCTGCCCGTGCCAAGGCCATCCTGGCAGCCGCGAGCAACGTCATGGCTCAGCTGACCCTGTTCTCCAGCACCACGACAACGACAGTGTCCCCCTTTCCGCCCGGCGGCTCGTCCCAGAGCTCGCCCGGTCAGGGTCACGACCACCAGGGACACTCGGGTGACAAGAAACATAAGTCGGACAAGAACGGCGGCGGAGACTAGCTAGGACTAGGCGGACCCGTAGCGCTGCGTGGGCCAAGACGATCTGTTCGGGCAGGACACTCTCGGCGCTCGGCCCTCGCCTCTCTAGGCTAGGGCTGTCGTAGCAGGTGCCCTCTCAGGTGATCGGCGAGCGGCTCGTCGTTCATTGCCAGACGGAGCTGGTAGTCGAGTGTGTCGGGTCCGACGACCAGGTGCCGCCAGATTTGGGTGACGCCCAGCGCCGTGGACGTCCGACCTAGGTCGACAAGCTCTAGATCGAGCACGTCGTCGATCAGGGCGCCGGTATGGATCTCGGTGAAGCCGGTCGGTTGCACGATTAGCATCTCAACACCGCTCCCTCCTGTGGCCCGCAGGTAGCCTGTCTCCGTATGCAAAGCCCGGCCGTCGTCAAGCGCCTGGGTCCGCTGGTGGTAGGTCAGAAACGCCTTGCCAGACGCCACGAAGTCGACCTCCTCGCTGTAACACAATGGCCGGGCGGCCACCCACAGGCCCTGGCCTTCCCCCACCCAGCGACCCAGGAGCGGTCGAAGGTGCTCGGCAATGGCTGGCAGCCCCAACTCGGTCACCTCTCCACCGTAGGGCCACCGTAGGGACCCGCCGTCCCGAGCCGGCTCGGCGATGACGGCCATGCGGTCCGCGGTCCGCGGTCCGCGCCGGGTGCCGGTGCCGCAGGCGTCCGGGTGCGGTAGCGCCCGGCCCCTTCAGCGCCTTCGCTGGCCCTGCAGCCCGAACGAGCGCAACAACCTGGCTGTTATGCTGTTGGTCCGGCGGTAGACTACCCGACGGACCCGCCTCTTGGCGTATGCCGTCGGTCCCTTCGACATGGCCTGGAAGTTGCCCAGGGATCGAGCTACCCGGTAGAGGTTGCTCCTCAAGCTCCGTGCCATCGATGCGGTCCTCTCGTATCACCTGGCAAGAAAGATCCTCAGCGCAGTGTAGCGGGCAGGTGGGGCGGCACGCCGCAGGCCGCGAAGAGCCTCCCGGGCTCCAGGAACGAGTGGATCCCGCTGATCAGGCCGTCGGACACCTCGATCACCTGCAGGGCCCACGGAGCGTGCCCGCCTGATGGGTCGGGCCGGTACTGGGCATACGCCACGCAGCCGTTCGCCTGGGTCGCCAGGAGCCGGGAGCCACGGCACTCAGCGCCGGGACCAAGCATCCAAGCGACGATGTCCGCAGGCCCCCGCAGCCACATGGCGTACGGCGGCATTGACTGCACGGCGTCGTCGTGAAGCAGGCTGACCAGCTTGTCCATGTCGAAGCGCTCGAAGGCGTCGACATAGCTGGCCAGCAGCTCGGCCTGCTCGGAGTCCACCGACGAGGATCGGGAGCCCGCGTCGAGCGAGGCCATCGTGGCGCGGGCACGCTGCAGGGCGCTGTTGATTGCGGCCACGCTCGTGTCCAGCAGCTCGGCCACCTCGGCTGCGGGCCAGCGGAGCACCTCGCACAGGATCAGGACCACCCGCTGGCGGGCTGGAAGGTGCTGGAGCGCGGCAACGAACGCCAGGCGGATGCTGTCGCGGGTGGCCGCCAGCTCGGCCGGGTCGGCGCAGTCCCCCAGCACCAGCGCGTCATGGATGGGCGTCACCCAGGCCCCGTCAGGCAGCGTCGCCTCCAGCGATGCCACCACGGGCGGCAGCGAGGGCCCCATATCCATGAAACGGGCCCGGCGCTGGCGCCCCCGGAGCATGTCCAGGCAGACATTGGTCGCGATGCGGTACAGCCAGGACCTCACGCTGGATCGCCCCTCGAAGCTCCCGCCCGACCGCCAGGCCCGCAGCATCGTCTCTTGGACCGCATCCTCGGCGTCGAAGCCCGAGCCCAGCATCCGGTAGCAGTACGCCCTGAGCTGGCGACGGTGGCCCTCGAGGTCCTCAGGAGCGACCGGCGGAGGAGCCAGGGTCATGACGCACAGATTACATCGCCCCGACGAGGGGTGCGCGGGCACAAGAGTCCGGCTCCACGGGCTTTCATTTCTCAAGAAACTTGGCCCCGTGGCTCCAGGCTCTCGTGCCCACCCTTGCCTTCGCTATCTGCATGACATGCGCTGGCGCTACACTTCGGGTCCTGCGTGGGTCAGTTGCGCACCAGCCAGGAGGTCCAGATCGTGGCAGCACCAGACATTTCAGGACGCACCTCGATGGAGGGGCGCAAGACCCTGACCCGTTTCACCATCGAGCGCGAGCACGAGAACCGCCACAAGGAGCCGACCGGGGACTTCTCCGGATTGCTCAACACGGTAGCCACCGCGGCCAAGATCATCTCCAACCAGGTGAACAAGGGGGCACTCCTCGGCACGCTCGGGAGCGCTGGCGTCGAGAACGTGCAGGGCGAGGTGCAAAAGACACTCGACCTCGTCACCAACGACGTGGTGATAACCCAGACGGAGTGGGCGGGATACGTAGCAGCCATGGCATCAGAGGAGATGGAGGGGGTCTATTCCATCCCGCCTCCGTACCGCCGAGGAAAGTACCTGCTGGTCTTCGACCCCCTCGACGGCTCGTCCAACATCGACGTGAACGTGGCGGTCGGGACCATCTTTTCGGTCCTTCGAGCCCCGACACCTGGTGCCGACGCCTCAGTGGCCGACTTCTGCCAGCCCGGTGTGAACCAGGTGTGCGCCGGATTCGCCCTGTACGGGCCAGCGACGATGCTGGTGCTCACCACGGGCAGCGGCGTCGACGGCTTCACCCTGGACCGCGACATTGGCGCTTTCATCCTCACCCACCCCCAGATGCGCATTCCCGCCGAGACCAACGAGTTCGCCATAAACGCCTCCAACGAGCGGTTCTGGGAGCCCCCGGTCAGGCGCTACGTGTCTGAGTGCCTGGCGGGCAGCACCGGCCCCCGCGGAAAGGACTTCAACACCCGCTGGGTCGCTTCGCTGGTAGTGGAGGCATTCCGTATCCTGACCCGCGGTGGGGTCTTCTTGTATCCCTCCGACAGCCGGGACCCCTCGAAGCCGGGAAAGCTTCGCCTGCTATACGAGGTGAACCCGATTGCCTTCATCATCGAGCAGGCGGGCGGCCTGGCCAGCACCGGGCGCGAGCGGGTGATGACGTTGGCACCGAGCGGGCTTCACCAGAGAGTGCCTTTCGTGTTCGGCTCCAGAGACGAGGTCGAGCTGATTGAGCATTACCACCATCAAGATGTGGGCGACCACGTGCGGGACTTCGACACATCGCTGTTCAACACCCGATCCCTGTTCCGTACCTAAAGGAGGCCCCGTGTCGGCAAAGCATCCCGTGGTCGTGATCACCGGCTCCTCAGGCGCCGGGACGTCCTCGGTGACCCGGACCCTCCAGCACATATTCCGGCGCGAGAGGATCGTTCCCGCCATTGTCGAGGGGGACTCCTTCCACCGCTACGACCGGGAGGAGATGAAGATAGCCACAGCCAAAGCGGACGCTGAGGCCAATCACCACTTTTGCCATTTCAGCCTCGAAGCCAACCTGCTCGCCGAGCTGGAGGAGTTGTTCCGCAGCTACGGCGCCAAGGGGACAGGGCGCACCCGGAGGTACCTCCACAACGAGGAGGAGGCCCAGCCATACGGCCAGCCGGCGGGGACTTTCACACCGTGGGAGGATATCGGCGCCGGGACCGACATGTTGTTCTACGAGGGATTGCACGGAGCCGTGGTGACACCCACTCTGAACGTGGCCGCGCAGGCGGACCTGCTGGTCGGCGTGGTGCCGATCATCAACCTGGAGTGGATCCAAAAGGCGCACCGGGACAAGACCGAGCGGGGGTACTCGAGCGAGGCGGTGATGGACACGATCCTTAGGAGGATGCCGGACTACGTCAACTACATCTGCCCGCAGTTCTCCCGCACGCACGTCAACTTCCAGCGGGTGCCGACCGTGGACACCTCCGACCCGTTCATCGCCCGCTCGATCCCCACCGCGGACGAGAGCTTCGTGGTCATCCGCTTCGCCCGGCCCAAGGGGATCGACTTCATGTACCTGCTGTCGATGCTGCACGACTCTTTCATGTCGAGGCCCAATATCATCGTCGTGCCAGGCGGCAAGATGGAGCTGGCGATGCAGCTCATCTTCACCCCGCTCATCCTCCGCCTGATGGAGCAGCGCCGCCGGGCCTGAGGGAGTTTCGCTGTCCGGAGTGGGCACTGGTGCTCGGCGCGCTTGCAGCATATTCTTTTAATAGCTCGGCGAACGTCATGGACCTCCATTGCACGACGCGCTGCGGCGAACGGCAGCCGGTCAATGACCTCGCCTAGGGTTCAGCCCGTTCGGGGGAAGCTGTTGCACTTGAGCCCCTTTTCAGTGCATAAGCGCGATCGCTTCCCAGTCCGGCGGCGAGATCGCAGTTGATCGTGATGGTCGGCGCGTCATCCGGATGCCGGAGTTCGCGCAGGACGTCCATTTGAGTCGCCCGTGCGGGCGTCAGCAGAAGTTGCGGGCGCCGGGAGCGGCCGCCAGCTCGAGAGCCTCGATACGCTCGGCGACAACGTTCACCACCCCCTCCACCGACTCGAGCCTGCCGCTCACCACCATCGCCACCGCCGAGTTGGCCACCCGGCGGTGACGTTCCCAGACCCCTGGCGAGCAGATCACGTTGACCAGACCGCTCTCGTCCTCCAGATTGAGGAACGTGACTCCCCTTGCCGTCTCGGGTCGCTGGCGGTGGGTCACCACCCCGGCGACAACGACCTTGGCACCCGAAGCCACCTCGTGAAGCCGGGCTGCCAGGATCACCCCTCTTTCTTCCAGCTGGGAGCGGACCAGCTCGGTCAATGACCCCTCCACCGACACTCCGGTGGCCCACAGGTCGGCAACCAACTCCTCGGTGCTGCTCATCGGCGGAAGTGCTGGGGCCTCGGCGCCGACCGCCAAGCCCTCCAGCTGTCCAGACCCCATGGTGCCGAGCGGCCCCGCAGCCCATAGCGCCCGGCGGCGGCTCCCGCCGTCCAGGCTGGCAGTGGCGCCCGCGGTTGCCAGGGCTTCTAGCTGAGCCGCCGAGAGCTGGACCCGTCGGGCCAGGTCCTCCAAGTTGCGATAGGGGGCCGCGGCGACGATCCGTGTCGCCGTGTCCTCGCCCAGCCCCCGAACCGAGGCCAGCCCGAGCCGGACAGCGGGCTCGGGCTCGGCGACAGCGGGCTCGGGCTCGGCGACAGCGGGCTCGGGCTCGGCGACAGCGGGCTCGG
>JAVKSL010000032.1:8207-30546 GCA_039583695.1 Acidimicrobiales bacterium
GACAGCGGGCTCGGGCTCGGCGACAGCGGGCTCGGGCTCGGCGACAGCGGGCTCGGGCTCGGCGACAGCGGGCTCGGGCTCGGCGACAGCGGGCTCGGCGGTGGCGGTGGCGGTGGCCAGGCTGGGCTCCAGGCTGGCCCCCACCCCGCTGTGATTCACGTCGGGGCGGCGCACCTCGACCCCGTGGCGCCGGGCGTCGGCCACCAGGGTCCGGGGCGCCCAGAATCCCATCGGCTGGGAGTTGAGCAGCCCGGCCAAGAATGCCGCTGGGTAATGCAGCTTCACCCACGCGCTCGAGTACACCAGGTAAGCAAACGACGTCGCGTGCGACTCGGGAAACCCGAAGTTGGCAAAGGCGGCCATCTTGGCCCAGATCTCGTCCGCCACTCCCCCGGTGATCCCCCGCTCCGCCATGCCCGCATAGAACCTGCCCCTCAGCGCCTCCATCCGCTGCGCCGAGCGCTTGGCGCTCATCGCCTGGCGCAGCCGGTCGGCGTCGACTGCGCTGAACCCGGCCACCGCGATGGCCATCTGCATCAGCTGCTCCTGGAACAACGGGATGCCCAGGGTCTTTTCCAGGCACCCCCGCAACAGCGGATGCAGGTAGGTGACCGCCTCGGTGCCATTGCGCCGGCGCAGGTAGGGATGCACCGAGCCCCCCTGGATCGGGCCTGGTCGGATCAGGGCCACCTCCACCACCAAGTCATAGAAGCATGTGGGGCGCAGCCTGGGCAGGGTGGCCATCTGGGCCCGGGACTCGACCTGGAACACCCCGACGGTGTCCGCCGCGCAGAGCATCTGATAGACAGCGGGCTCCTGGGGCAGGGCGGCCAGGTCGATGCGCACCCCGTGGTAAGCCCCCACCAGGTCGACCATGCGGTGGATCGCTTCGAGCATCCCCAGCCCCAACAAGTCGAACTTCACCAGGCCCACCGCGGCACAGTCCTCCTTGTCCCACTGCAGCACCGTCCGGCCGGGGGCCGTGGCCCACTCCACCGGGCAGACCTCCACCACCGGCCGGTCACAGATCACCATCCCCCCCGAATGGATCCCGAGGTGGCGCGGCAGCCCCTCCATCTGGGAAGCCAGCGCCACCACCGGGGCCGGGACATCCGAGCCGGCGACCGCGGCTTGGACCCGGCCACGGCCGCCCAGGTCCGCCGACCAGGCGTCCACTGCCCCAGCGGGATACCCGAGCGCCTTGGCGGCGTCGCGTATGGCCGAGCGGCTCCGGTAAGTGATGACGTTCGCCACCTGGGCCGCGTGACGCCGACCGTAGCGCTCGTACACGTAGCAGATCGCCTCCTCCCGCCGGCCGGACTCGATGTCCACGTCGATGTCCGGCGGCCCATCTCGCGCCGGGGACAAGAAGCGCTCGAACAACAGGCCCAGGGCCACCGCATCGGCATTGGTGATCCCGAGCGCGTAGCAAACAGCCGAGTTCGCCGCCGACCCCCGACCCTGGCAGTAGATGCCCGCCTCCCGGCAGAACCTGACTATGTCCCACACCACCAGGAAGTACCCCGGGAATCCCAGCGCCTCGATCACCTCCAGCTCGTGGTCGATCTGCGCCCACGCCCCGCGCACCCGCTCGGCTCCCCGAGGCCCGTATCGTGCGATCGCCCCGGCAGCCACCAGGTGAGCCAGCCAGCTCACCTCGTCGTGGCCGGCCGGGACAGGGAATGGTGGCAGCCCCGGAGCCAGCAGCCCCAGGTCGAAAGCCAGCTCAGCTCCCAGCTCCCCCGACCGGACCACCACTCCGGGGTAGCGGGCGAAGCGCCGGGCCTGCTCGGCTCCCGAGCGCAGGTGCGCCCCTGGCCCAGCCGGGAGCCACCCGTCCATGTCGTCCAGGCTGCGCCTGGCGCGCACCGCAGCCAGCGCCGCGGCCAGGTGATGCCCCCCCGGGCGAGCAAAATGCGCATTGGTGGTCGCCACCAGGTCTACCCCCCGGGAGACGGCGAGGCGCGCCAGGGCATCATTGCGGGCCTCGTCCACCGGGTCGTCGTGGTTCCACAGCTCCACCGCCACATTCGCCCGCCCGAAGGCCTCCACCAGGCGATCCAGCGCCCGGCCAGCCGCCGCCGGGCCCCCGGCGACCAGCGCAGCTGCCACCTCCCCCTTGCGACACCCGGTGAGCACCAGCCAGTGGCCCCCGTGCTCCCCCGCCAGGGCCTCCAGCTCGACGACCGGACGCCCCTTCGCCCCCCCGGCGAGCTGGGCATCGGCGAGCGCGGCGGACAGCCGGGCATAGCCGGCCGGGTCACGGGCCAGCACCACCAGGTGGTGTCCCGCCGGGTCGGGCACCCCCGTCTGGCGCCGGGTGAGCCCCAGGGTCACCTCGGCCCCGAACACGGTCGGCAGCCCCGCCTCGCGCGCCGCCTCCGCGAATCTGACCACCCCGTAGAGCCCGTCGTGGTCGGTGATGGCCAGCGCCACCAGGCCCAGACGGGCCGCTTCGGCGACCATCTCCTCGGGCTCCGACGCCCCGTCCAAGAAGCTGAAGGCGCTGTGCGCGTGCAGCTCGGCATACCCAGTTGCGGCCAGCACATGGCCAGACTAGCGAACAGATGTACGTAGCCAGCCCCGATACCCGAGTGACTAACGCCTACCTGCTTGCCCTGGCAAAGGCGCACCAAGGACGCTTCGTAACCTTCGACCACACCGTGTCCCTTGCTTGGGTACGCGGCTCGACCAAGGAGCACCTGACGGCCCTGTAGGCCGCCGACGATGGCAGATCCAGGGTGAAGACTGCGATCTCGGTTCCGGACGACACCTACGAGCGGGCATCGCGGCGCGCTCAGGCGGCGGCCGTGGCTCAGTCGTAGGTTGCCTCCACGCTCCAGCGCCCGCCCTCCAGCCCGACCAGATGCGCCACGCCGTCGGCGCCGAGGACCTGGCAGCGGGCCCGCCGCCTCCGCCCCGAGCGATCCCACCACCTCTCGTCAGCCAGCCACGGCCCGGCCCAGCCGACCACCTCCACCCAGGCCCCGCCACCCACAACCAGGCGGGCGGGCGCCCCGCTCAGGTGACCCCTCGCATCCACGCTCACCGGCTCCCCGGCGCTATCGACCACCTCCGCCGCCAGCGCTTCTGAAAAAATTGTGCTCGGTGCAGGGCCAGGGCAGTGCCCAGGCCAGGGCAGCGAGGCGGCGGGCAACAACGCCTGCTCGCCCCAGGGAACCAGCTCCACCCGGTCCGCTGGCCCCCTACCGCCACGCAGGACCCCCATGAAGATCGCGTCGGGACCGAGAATCCCACGCAGGTGCTCCAGTGTCCTGGCTGCCCGACGGTCGGCCTCGGTCCGCTCCCCCCACAGCCCCAGCTGGCGCCCGTAGTCCGGGAGAACCTGCTCGGCGACCAGCGCCAGCCTGGTGATCCCCGCCGTCGGGGCTGGTCCAGCAGTCGCCGACAGCCATCCGTCGAGCTGCCAGCGCAGGCGGGTCACCATGTCCTCGGCGTTGAGCGCCCCATCCCCCCTCCAGGTGCGCGCCAGGGATTCGCCGTGCTCGGTCTCCGCTTCGATGCGCAAGCGGACACAGGCCAAGCCCCTGGCACTGAGCCGCTCGACCAAGTTGGCCGCCATCGAGCGGGCGGAAAATGCCGCCACGTCCACCCGCTCGATAGGTGGGTCGCACTCGAGGCACACCACCGCCGGCTCGGTGGAGGGGCGGGCTCGAAGTGGGCGCTCGGCGACCCCACCCGCTAGACGGTGGGCCTCTGCGCCGTCAGGGCCGAAGCGGTTCAGCACTGAGGACGCGGGCAACGCCGCCAGCTCCCCGAGGGTGTGAATCCCCAACCGGTTCAAGATGTCGGCCAGCCCGGGCCTGCCGAGCACGGCCACCGAGAAAGGCGACAGGAATTCCCGGACCTCCCCCACCGGCACGATCACTCCCAGCCGGGCAGCCAGGGTGGCAGCGAAGTAGCCATCCGCAACTCCCACCCGGACGGCGGCAGTCGGCGGCGGCCCGGCAAGCCCGGTGATATCGACAGGCGCCTGCATGGCACCCGCCGCCACCTCGGCCACCCGATGGCACAGGACCTCCTCGCCTCCGAAATATCGGGCCGGGCCACGCACGTCCAGGGCGCACAGGCCCGGCCAGGTGACCTCCACCAGCGGGGTGAGCGTGGCTATAGCCGCCACCACCGGCTCGAAAGCCCGAGCTTCTCGGGCAGTGTCCCTAGCCAGCACCACCAGATCCGGGCACCTGCCCTCGGCCTCCCGCCTTCTCATACCAACGCACACCCCCGCTTCCCGAGCAGCCGCCGAGCAAGCGAGCACCCGCCCACTCGCCACCACCCCCACTGCCTGCTCGGGAGCGAGCCCCGCGGCAGTCACTGGCCAGTCCGGGCACCAGGCCACGAGCACCCGCAGCACTAGCCCACCGCCGAGCGACCCTCGGCCCACACACCAGGGGACGCCGCGACCAGGCCGCCGACGGGTGCTGGCAACAACAGCTGGACCCGGCGCTCCCGGCCAGCGGCCCGGCGGCCCGAGGAACGCACATCCAGCGTCCGGTAAGCCAAGGCGCCGTGACCGGCCTCCAGCCCGTGCCAGGTAGTCGCGGTGACCACCAGCTCGATGTCCACGGGCTCCGGCCAGGCCCGCGCCGGGGCCGCCACCAGGAGCACCGACCCGCCCTGCCGGGCACGAGCCGCCAGCCTGCGTGCATCAACCTCCCGACATCCCCCCGGAGGCCACAACGCCACTACCTCGAGGCCTCCGAGCAGCGTCGCCACCACCTCCAGCCACGATGGCCCCCACCAGGGTACCAGGGCCAGATGCTCCAGGTTCACCCCGGCAGCAGCCGCCGCCTCGAGGCCCAGGCACCCCATCCCCACCACTGCCCCCCATGCCCCGCCAGACAGCGGGCCCGCCATGAGCCCCAACACCAGCGAGGTGGACCCATTGGCACCACCCACGGAGACCACCGAGCCCGGGCGCAGCCCGCGCTCGGGCAACAAATCCTCCAGAGGTACGACCACATCGAGCACCTACCCAGACTATCGAACATGTGTACGAAGCACACGCCAGGACGCCAGTGCTCGTACTTGTCGTGATAGCCGACGAAAAACGCACACCATCACGACAAGAACGCCTCGATGCCCCGGTTAGGGCCTGTACGGTGGGGCCAGATCGAGTCGTCATACCCAGTACGAGAACAACCTGGGCAGCGAAGCCGCTCTAATGCGGTCCTCATCAGGGTTATAGCTGTGCCCGCCGCCCAGGTTGTTCTCTGCCAGGCCCTTAGCTCCCCATCCCCGCCCCTGAGGCATAGCATCGGGTCATGCTCATCACCACCACCAACGACCTGCCCGGCCACGACATCACCGAGGTCATCGGTGAGGTTTTCGGCCTGACGGTACGTTCGCGCAACCTGGGTTCCCAGATCGGAGCCAGCCTCAAGGCGATAGCCGGGGGCGAGCTCAAAGGCATGACCAAGGTCCTGATCTCCAGCCGAGAGGAGGTCATCAATCGCATGGTCGCCGAGGCCGAGGCCAAGGGCGGCAACGCTGTTGTCGCCTTTCGCTTCGACACCTCCGAGATGGGGGGCGTCTGGACCGAGATCTGCGCCTACGGCACCGCGGTCAAGGCCACCCAACGCAGCAGCTGATCTACGCCGCTGGCAGGTCCGCTGCGCAGCAGGCCACCAGGTCCTCAACCTCAGCAACCCCAGAAACCTCAGGAACCCCAGAGACGGCCCTTGGCAATGCCCAGGTGAGACCCAGTGCCGCCACCATGAGTGCGAGGTCCATGACCAGGACCCGACCCATCGCAGAAGCGAACGCCCCCGCGGTGGGCGCCGGCCCCAGGGCCCCGAAGAACACCACTCCCATCACCGCCACACCCGCGGCACTGGCGAACTGCTGAGCCGTGACCAAGACACCCGACGCCGAGCCCGCTCGGGCGGGGTCCACGCCTGAGAGCACCGCCCCCACGAGCGACGGCAGCACCAGCCCGTTACCCAGCCCGACAGCCATCATCGGACCCAACAGACTGACCGCCCTGACTCCCGCTCCCAGCACCGACAGCTCCACCGCCATCGCCACCAGCCCCGACATGGATATCGCCACTCCCCGCCAGATGACACCCACCCCCCAGCGATCCACCATTCGGCGGCCGAACACCGACGCCAGCGCAAAGACGGCACCCAGCGGCCCGAAGGTCAGGCCCGCGTGAAGCGGGTCCAGACCCAGCCCGGACTGCAGGAACAACGTGAGCCCGAGCATGAAGCTGCCGAAGGACGCCATGAACGCCACGTTCACCGCCAGCCCCGATACGAAAGCCTGGTCGGTGAACAACGCGGGCGAGACCAACGGATCCACACCCGCAGAGCCCCCCAACCGACGCTCCCACCACACGAAGCCGGCCATCACCGGCGCGGCGGCGCCCAGACACACCCAGCCCCACCACGCCCACCCATCCGAGCGACCCAGGACCAGAGGAACCAGCGCCAGGCCCAGGCTGGCAGAGAGCGTAACGGCCCCCACGACATCCAGGTGACGCCGCACCAGCCCAGCCGCCCGGGGCACCAGCCGCAACGCCAAGCCCACGGTGAGCATCCCGACTGGCACGTTGACCAAGAAGATCGCCCTCCAACCGAGCCCGAACAGGTTGGCCTGCAGCAGCAGCCCGCCGAGGACCTGGCCGGCCACCGAGCCGAGCCCTATCGCCGCGCCGAACCACGCAAGTGCCCTCCGCCGCTCTGCTCCCCCAAATCCAGCAGTTATGAGGGCCAGGACCTGCGGCACCATCGCCGCCGCGGTGAGCCCTTGGGCCAGGCGGGCGAAGACCAGCTCAGCCGGCGTCGCCGCCAGCCCGCACGCAAGCGAAGCCACGCTGAAGGTCGCCACCCCAATCAGGAACATCCGCCGGTAGCCGAACAGGTCGCCCAGCCGGCCCCCCAACACCAGCCCGCTGGCGTAGGCAAAGGCGTACCCACCGATCACCAGCTCCAGCGCTGGGGATCCAGCGTGGAGGTCACGGGCCAGTGAGGGGGCGGCCACGTTGACCACGAAGAAGTCGAAGATCGCCATGAACGTGGCGATCAGGATCACCGGTAGCATGACCCAGCGACGGGGATCGAGGCCAGGGTCAGTAGTTCGATCATCAACTAATAGTTTCTGCATGATCAAACTGTAGCAGATCGGTCGTACCGACGCAACCGAATATTGCTACACTGGAAGCGTGTTCGACGATGCGACCGAGCCCGACGAAGACGAGCTGGACCTGCCCACCATTCTCGGTGCCCTCGCCGATCCAGGGCGCCTCGCCACTGTGCGCACGCTCGCCCGCACCGGCGAGTCCTCCTGCACCCAGCTGCGGATCGACAGCGGCCTCGACTGCACCAAGTCCACCATGTCACACCACCTGAAGGTCCTGCGTGAGTCCGGCCTCACCCACACCCGGGTGGCCGGGGCCCACCGCTACGTGACCCTCCGGCGCGACGTCCTCGACCGTCGCTTCCCTGGCCTGCTGGGAGCGGTGTGCTACGAGCACCCGCTGGTGGTGCCACAGGTGGCACACACGTAGCAGGCGCCCGCGGGCTGCATCACGTTTCCGCACTGGTAGCAATATGGAGCGTCCCGCGGCACCGCCCGTGCCCTGCGCTCCGAGCCCACCTGGTCCGAAGCGCTGAGCGGGGTCTCGACCAGGCCCGAGCTGGTCGCCCCCGCCGCCTCGAGGCCCGGCAGGCTCGGCTGGGCGCGCTCGCCGGTGGTCTGGATGCCCAGCTCCACCCGCTCCTCGTAGGTCAGATAATCCACCGCCAGGCGACGGAAGATGTAGTCGACCAGGCTGGTGGCCAGGCGGATGTCCGGGTCGTCGGTGAGCCCGGCCGGCTCGAAGCGCATGTTGATGTACTTGCCGACGAATGTCGCCAGCGGCACCCCGTGCTGCAAGCCGATCGAGATCGCCACCGAGAAGGCGTCCATCACGCCCGCCAGCGTCGAGCCCTGCTTGGACACCTTCATGAACACCTCGCCGGGCCGGCCGTCGTCGTACTCGCCTACCGTCACGTAGCCCTCGCAGTCGGCCACCTGGAACTTGAAAGTGGACGACCGCCGCCGCCGCGGCAGGCGCTCCCGGACCGGCCGGCCACCCACCGCGGTCGGGGTCGGGGTCGGGGTCGCGGTCGGGGTCGCGGTCGGGGTCGGGGTCGCGGTCGGGGTCGCGGTCGGGGTCGGGGTCGGGGTCGCGGTCGGGGTGGCAGGTGCGCGCTTGGTGGTCTCCAGGGGCTGGGCCACCTTGCAATTATCCCGGTATATTGCCACCGCCTTGAGCCCGAGACGCCAGGCGTCCATGTGCACCTGCTCTACGTCCTCGACCGTGACGGCCTCAGGAAGGTTCACCGTGTTGTGGCTGACGATGCCATTGCCCACAAAGGCATGGGCCTGCGGAACCGACAGGTCGTAGACCTCGGCAAGCCCTGCACCGCCAACCCCCTCCACCTGGCTGAAGTGGAGTCTGTCATCCAGCACAGTCCGAAGCCAAGGCGGCAGCTCAACACCGGGAATTAGTGCCACCCGCTCCAGGCTGGCTCGACTCGCCCAGCACGTGCGGGCGTCGGGCAGAAATTTAAGCTCGCTACCCAAGAGCTTGCCCGCGGCCTTCCGAGTCCTATAGGGCACCAGTCGATACAGGTCCGCTGGGGGCAGCCCAGGGACCGGATCAGCGTCGCTGCGCTCAAACGATCGAGCCAAGAGCCTGCGCGCTGTGCCTGCTTTGCCCGGCTCCAGGAATGGCACAGCCGCTGCGAGCCACTGCGCCTGCCGCCCCGCAGCGTACACCTCGTCGTAGTCCTTGCCGTTAGCAGTGTCGTGCTTGGTGATGCGACTATGGACAACACCCAGGTTCGTCAGGACGCCCTGCAGATCGTCCAGGAGGCGCGGGGAGTCCAGACAGATCGCCCACTTGGCGACATGGTCGGAGGTGACGTATGCATCCAACGCCAAGCCCTGCAGAAATGCCATGACCATCGGGCGTGTGGACTGCAAGACCGCATCGGGGATCCGCTTCTCCGATGCCCTCGAACCACACCTCAGGTGCTCCAACAGCTCGACCACAGTCTTGGAGCTGATCTCGACATAGGAACACCGGCTCGCTGGTCGACGGATAGGGGCCACGACGCCGAAGACGGTTCGTGCCACAGTGGCAATCTTCGCCAAGACCGCCTCGACGGAGCTGGTGATCTTCACGGTCCACACCCCTCGGGCCGTATGACCCTCCGAAGCGTAGGCTCCCAAGAAAAAGGCCAGCTCAACCGACATGGCAGCCGGAACGGTAACTGAGACCTGGGACCCATGGCGAGCTGTCGGGACAAAGTCCAAGCACGCCGGAGCACTCGACCACGTGTCGTCACCATACTTGAGTGCCACCGAGTCCCCCCGGGACAGCTCGCCCAGCTCGCGCCACTCCAGCGCCCCCGAGCAAGCGACGAGCACCCGGTGGTTGGGAGTTCCCGTGACGCGGTGTCCGGAACGCAGCACCACCTGCATAACTGGTTGCACCCCGCCGTAGTAGAAGGCATCAGTCTTGCGTGGGCCACCAAGGCTGGCCACCTCCAGCACCTCATGCCGAAAAGTGTCAGGCCGTTCGGACCGATGCAAGCTGGCGATCCTGACGAGGCCATCGGAGCTGGCCAGGAGGGTCTCACCCGTAACGCACTTGCTTATTGCCCCGGATACGAAGGGCTGCGCGGCGGCCATCATCCGGAGGTGGCCCATGTGGTGGATCGTGTTGTCCCCCATCGAGCAGGCAAAGACGCTCAGGTGCTCGGGAGCCAGACCGGGTGCGCCGGCAATTGACTTGTGCTCGTCGATGAAAGCCACGATCTCTGCCACCTGCTCGGGGTCGTACCCAAGGCGGCGCAGGGCACGGGGCACGGTCTGATTCACTATCGACATCGTTCCGCCCCCAACCAGGCGCTTGGTCTTGACCAGGCTGAGGTCCGGCTCGATCCCCGTGGTGTCACAATCAAGGAGGAAGGAAATAGTGCCGGTAGGGGCGAGCACGCTTGCCTGGGAGTTGCGCACGCCGTGGCGCTCGGCCAGCTCCACTGCCTCCTCCCATGCCACCTGGGCCGCCGAGAGCATCTCGGTGGGCACAGCCTCCTCGTCGATGCAAGCCACCTCCGCGCGGTGCATGCGCAGCACGCCGAGCATCGAGCTGCGATTCTCCTGGAAAGCGCCAAAGGGGCCCATCCTCGCCGCCGTCCGAGCGGACGTCGCATAGGCGTGCCCGGTCATTAGCGCGGTGAGCGCGCCAGCCCAGGCCCGACCCCCATCGGAGTCGTAGGCCAGACCCAGCGCCATCAAAGCCGCCCCCAGGTTGGTGTACCCGATACCCAGCTGGCGAAAGCTCCTGGCGTTCTCGGCAATCTTGTTCGTGGGATAGCAGGCGTTGCCTGCCAGGATCTCCTGAGCGGTGAACAATACCTCGACCGCGGCTTTGAACCCTGCCACGTCGAAGCCCCCGTCCTCGTCAAGAAATGCCAGCAGGTTGAGGCTGGCCAGATTGCAAGCCGAGTTGTCCACATGCATATATTCCGAGCAAGGATTTGACGCGTTGATCCGCCCCGAGGCCGGACAGGTGTGCCAGCGATTGATCGTTGTGTCGAACTGGACACCAGGATCCGCGCACTCCCAGGAGGCCTGGGCAATCTGGCGCCACAGGTCGGCCGCCCGCACCTTCTCCAATACCTCGCCAGTGCGCACAGCCCGCAGCTCCCAGTCGGTGTCATCGACCACCGCCCGCATGAATGCGTCGGTCACCCTAACCGAGTTGTTGGCGTTCTGGTACTGCACCGAGTGGATGTCGCGCCCGTCGATGCCCATGTCGAACCCTGCCGCAGCGAGCGCCCGAGCCTTGCGCTCCTCGATCGCTTTGCACCAGACAAAGTCCTCGATATCGGGGTGATCGACATTGAGGATCACCATCTTGGCCGCGCGCCTCGTCTTTCCCCCCGAGCGGATGGTTCCCGCCGATGCGTCGGCACCCCGCATGAAGCTCACCGGACCCGACGGCTTGCCTCCCCCGGTCATGGTCTCCCGGGCCGAGCGAATGGCCGAAAGGTTCACCCCGGCGCCCGAGCCGCCCTTGAAGATCATCCCCTCCTCGGCGTACCAGTTGAGGATCGAGCGCATGTCGTCCTCGACCGCGAGGATAAAGCACGCGCTCGCCTGGGCCGGCACACCCGCCACGCCGATGTTGAACCACACTGGGGAGTTGAACGCCACCCGCTGGTGGACGATCAGCCACTTGAGCTCGTCGGAGAACGCCGCTGGCTCCGCCGCGTCCCCGAAGTAGCCGTCGTGCTCGCCCCAGGCGGTGATCGTGTCCACCACCCGGTCCACCACCTGGCGCAGTGATGCTTCGCGGGACGGGGTACCGAGAGCCCCCCGAAAGTATTTTTGAGCAAGGATGTTGGTGGCATTGAAGCTCCAGCTCGCCGGCACCTCCACACCGGCCTGCTCGAAGGCCACCGAGCCGTCTGCGAAGTTGGCGATCCGGGCATCCCGGCGCTCCCAGACCACCTCGTCGTAGGGATGCACTCCCTCCGTGGTGAAGCGCCGCCGGATGCCGATGCTCGGTCCCGCCATCTAGGACATCGTACTTGCGGGCTGTGACACCCGGCGAACCACCTCGTCAAAGGCCTTGCGCTTGGCCCGGTCCATCCACTCGGCCGCGCTGCGCCAAGCAGGGTCCTGCCCAGCCAAAGGGTATCCGAGGGAGAGCACCGTCGCCACCTCCCCTGCCTCTCCCAGCCCGAGAAGGCACCCCAGCCGCTCGGCGTCGCGCACCCCGTTGGGGCACGACCCCACGCCCTGGTCCCACGCGGCCAGCATCATCGCCTGGACCGCCCGGCCCGCGTCGAAGCTCACCGGCCCCTTCCCGCCAACCACCACAGCCACCGCGCCAGCGGCCCCCGAGACATTCGCCGGCTCCCACACACATCCCGCCACCAGGCCGACCAGCTCCCCTTCGATGACCACGAAGGTCCACGGCTGCGAGTTGCGCGAGCTCCCGGTCACCCTGCCGATGTCGAGGATGCGCCGCATGACCTCGTCGGGTATCGGCCTGGGTTCGTAAGAGCGCACCGCCCGCAGGCTGGCCAGCGCCAGGTAAGTGTCCATATCCTTTAAGAATATTGCCCGGCGCCGGGCCAGGCTCGTGCCCACTCACCCCATACCCGCCCGATCCCTGGGATGATGGTCCCCGTGCGACCTGCTCCCCAAGCCAGCGGCGGCCAGGCAGGTCCGGGCTACCTGCGGCTGCTGCTGGTGCTGCTCGCCTCGGCGGCGTTCTTCGACGGCTACGACAACGAGGCCTCGTCTTTGCTGCTGACCAACGTCCAGCACAGCTTCCACGCCAGCGTGGCCACCCTCGGCCTGATCCGGGTCCCAATCGCTGCCGGCCAGTTCGTGGCATTCTTCGCCGTGTTCGCCTCGGACCGGATCGGTCGAAGGCCCCTGCTGGTGTGGAGCATCCTCGGCTACACCACTTTCACCGTGGCTACCGCATTCTCCCCCGACATCTGGGCCTTTGCCGGGTTCCAGCTCGGCGCGCAGACCTTCACCGCCGCGGAGTTCGCGGTGGCAGTGGCCCTCGTGACCGAGGAGTTTCCCACCGAACGCCGGGGCAGGGCGCTTGGAACCATGCTGGCAATGGGGCCGCTCGGGGCCATCGCGGTCGGCCTGCTCTCGGCTGCGGGGCTGGCCGACATTGGCTACTCGTGGCGACCCTTCTATCTGGTGGGGGCTCTCCCGCTCCTGGCAGTGGCCCTAGCCCGGCGACGATTGAGGGAAAGCTGGCGATTCAGCGCCAGCCAGGCGGCCCGGGCTGGCGTGCGCCTTCGCCTGGCCGACCTGCTGGCCGCCTGGCAGCCGGGGCGCCGGACCCTCCTGGCGGCAGTGGGCGCGATCTCGCTCTGCCAAGCGCTACCCGTGGCTGCGGCCACGTACTGGTGGCCCTTCTACGCCGAGCGGGACCAGCACCTCTCCGTGAACCTGACCGCGCTGTACTTCGTCGCCGCCGCGGCGGTCGGCGTCGGGGGCTACTACGGGTGCGGCCGGCTCATGGAGCGGATCGGGCGCCGCGCCACGGCCGCGATCTACGTGAGCGCCACCATCGCCTTCGGCGTGGCGCTGTTCCAGGTACACGGCCGGGCCCTGAGCTTTGCCATCCTGGTGGGAGCGGTCTTCTTCGGCCTGGGCATCGGACCGGTGCTGGCCGCCTTCGCCACCGAGCTGTTCCCCACCGAGATTCGCGCCCAGGCCACGTCGTGGGCCAGGAACGTCTTTGCCAGCGCCGGTATGGTCGTCGGCCCAGCTCTGGTGGGCGTGCTCGGCGCGCGGGGCGGTCTGGTGGGCAGCATCGGCGACAGCGTCACGATCCTGATGGTCGTCGCCGTGCCAAGCTTGTGGATCATCTGGAAGGTGATCCCCGAGGCCACCGGCCGCGACCTGGCCGACCTGGCCGGCACGCACTGACGCCTGGGTTCACGAGCCGATCGGGCAAGATGAGCCTCCCCTCTGCCGGCCCGCTACGGTCCGATGGGCATGGGGGTGATCGTAGGGCTCGACGCGGGGACCACCGGAGTGCGGGCGATGGCCGTCGACGAGGGCGGCGTGCCGGTCGCTATGGCCTACCGGCGGCTTGCCCAGCACCTCCCCCGGCCCGGGTGGGTCGAGCACGACCCCAACGAGATCTGGGGGTCCGTAGAAACCGTGCTGGGCATGGTGGGCGCAGAGGTGGTCGGTCTCGGGCACGCCGTGGCCGCCATCGGGGTCACCAACCAGCGCGAGACCGTGGTTGCGTGGGACAGGCGAAGCGGCGATCCGCTGTGCCCCGCCATCGTGTGGAGCGACCGGCGCACTGCCCCTCGTTGCGTCGAGCTGGAGGAGAAGGGCCACCTGCCCCTGGTGAGGGGGCTCACCGGGTTGGTGCTGGACCCGTATTTCTCGGCAACCAAGATGGAGTGGATGCTTCGCTCCGGCGGGGTGTCCCGAGGCCCGGACCTGGCACTCGGCACGGTGGACTCGTGGGTGGTGTGGAAGCTCACCGGGGGCACGGCCTTCGTCACCGATGCCTCGAATGCCAGCCGCACGATGCTCTTCGACATCGGGCAGCTGACCTGGTCAGCGGAGCTTTGCGGCCTGTTCGGCGTGCCAATGGGCGCCCTAGCCGAGGTGCGGCCGTCGGCGGGACGCGTTGGAGTGACCGCCCCTTCGGTGGCAGGGGCGATCGGCGCCGGGATCCCGGTGAGCGGCATGGCGGGCGACCAGGCGGCGGCGCTGTTCGGCCAGGCCTGCCACGAGCCCGGGATGGTCAAGTGCACCTACGGGACTGGCGCCTTCGTGCTGGCCAACGTGGGCCCGCTGGCTCCACCGCCGGTGGAGGGACTGCTTGGGAGCGTGGCCTGGGACCTGTCGGGGGTCGCCGGAGTGCCGCTTGGCGATGGACTGGCCTACGCCCTCGAGGGTTCGATCTTCTCGGCTGGCTCAGCGATTGACTGGCTGCGCGACGGCCTTGGGGTGCTGGCCGAGACGCCCGAGGTCGGACCGCTCGCGGCCTCCGTGCCCGACAGCGGAGGCCTCGTCGTGATCCCGGCACTCAACGGGCTGGGAGCACCATGGTGGGACCCCGAGGCCAGGGGGGTCCTGGTGGGGGTGACCACCGGTACCGGGCGGGCACAGTTGGCCCGTGCCACCCTCGAGGCGATCGCCTTCCAGGTCCGAGATGTGCTCGACGTCATGAGCACCGCAGGCAACGCAAGGTTGGCCTGCCTGAGGGTGGACGGCGGGGTCTCGGTCGTCAACCTGCTCCTCCAGATTCAGGCTGACCAGGCGGGCATCCCGGTCGCCCGGCCCCGGGTCACCGAGACGACGGCGTTGGGCGCAGCCCAGCTGGCCGGGCTGGCCGAGGCGGTGTGGAGCTCGCTCGGCGAGGTGGCTGCCTGCTGGACACCTGACCTCGAGCTAAGCCCAAGGATCAGCCGTGCCGCAGCCGACTCCCGCCAGGCCACCTGGCTCGCCGCGCTGGAGCGCGCCCGGGGTTGGGCGAAGGAGTGAGCGCTCACCAGCCGGGTGGTGGACTCGCCGACCTCCCGCCAGAGCTCACATCGCCTCCTTGATGGCACGATGGATCAGCCATACGTCGGCCGGCCACGCGGTCAAGAACCCGAGGACCATACCCACCTGCATCAAGAACCAGTATGCGGCGTGATCAGGGTGCAGGTGAGGTCCCGGGAACAGCACCAGTTGCACGAATGCCATCCAACCGAACAGGCCGACCTCGAACGCGGTCAGCGAGAGCACGTCTGCCTTGGCGGCCGCGACCAGGCCGTCGCGTATGCCCAAGCCCCGCATGGGGGCGATCGCGAAGTACTGGAAGACGATACCCAAGCTGACAGCGGCAACGTAGTCGGCCAGGTACTCGGGGACCAGGACAAGACCGGCGATCGTGGCGCCGATGCCGAACACGCACCACTCCGCGATGAGATCCCCGAGCGTGCAGCCGGCGCCGCAGTGGCTGACACCTGTGGCCACGCCAGACCAGGCAGGTCGCTCGGGTGGTCCGTCGAGGCCCTGCTCGGCCCGCCACTGCGGGCTCTTCGGCCGTCCGAAGCGCCGGTAGCCCCAGATGGCGACCGGGCCAAAGTACAGGCGGTGACCGGCCACACCGCCTCCATGATCCCCATCTGTTGTCGATGGCCTCGTCCGTAGAGGTCCCAAAGGATCCAGGCGCCGCACGCGAACGCGATGGCAATCGCCGTCCAGCCCACGTCGCTGAGCCATACAGGCGGCGTCAGAAGGCCACCTGTGTCACAGCTTGGGGAGCTGTCTCACAGCTTGGGGAGCGCTCGGCGGAGGTTGCGCACTGCTTGGGCGATGCGCTGCTCGTTCTCGACCAGGGCGAAGCGGACATGGCCGTCGCCGCCCGGGCCGAAGCCCACCCCGGGGGAGGTCGAGACGTTGGCCTCCGCCACCAGGCGCTTGGAGAACTCCAGGGAGCCCAGCTCGGCGTACGGCTCGGGGATCTTCGCCCAGACGAACATGGTGCCCTTTGGTTTGGGCAGGTCCCAGCCGATCCGGGACAGGCCGTCGCAAAGGACGTCCCGGCGCCCACGGTAGATCTCGTTGACCACCTTGGGGTACTCGCACGCCTCGTTCATCGCCACGATGGAGGCGATCTGGATCGGCTGGAAGGTCCCGTAGTCGAGGTAGCTCTTGAGCTTGGCCAAGGCGGCCACTATTGGGGCATTTCCCACAAGGAACGCCACCCGCCAGCCCGCCATCGAGAAGCTCTTGGTGAGGGTGTACAGCTCCACAGCCACGTCTTTGGCGCCGGGCACCTCCAGGATCGACGGGGGCACGTACCCGTCGAACGCCGTGTCGGAGTAGGCGAAATCGTGCACGAGGATTACGTCCCGCTCGACGGCGAAGGCCACCAGGCGGGTCATCCAGGCCAGGTCCACACACGCGGTGGTGGGATTGTGGGGAAAGGAGAGGACGATCACCCGGGGCTTGGGCCAGGTGGACTCCCAGGTCTCCACCAGGTTCGCGAAGAACGCCTCGCCGCCAGCCTCCGCTTCGGGCTGGCTCCGATCCACGAGGCGCACCTGACGAACGTCCGCACCGGCGAACAGGGGGGCATAGATGTGGATGGGGTAGGACGGCGAGGGGACCATCGCAGTGTCGCCGGGACCCAGGAGCACCCACATGAGGTGAGAAAGGCCCTCCTTGGCGCCGATAGTGGTCACGACCTCGATGTCGGGGTCAATCTGCACGCCGAAGCGGCGCAGGTAGAGGTCAGAGATAGCCAGGCGCAGCTTGGGTATGCCGATGCTGGAGGAGTACCGGTGGTTGCGGGGGTTGCGGGCGGCCTCGGCCAGCTTTTCGACGGCCACCTCGGGTGACGGGATGTCGGGGTTGCCGAACCCCAGGTCGATGACATCGTTGCCAGCGCGGCGGGACTCGGCGGTGAGGCGGTTGATGATGGCGAAGACGTAAGGGGGAAGCCCGTTTATCCGGCGAAACTCCATCTGCTCATGCTACCGGAGGCTGGGCGGAGGAGCGGGGTAATTTTGGCGCTCCACCCGGGCCCGCAGATCGGTGAGGGCCGTGTGGATGATCCGACCCTCGGCTCGGCGCTTGACAAAGCCCGGGATGGGCACTCGCAGCTCGATGTCCAGGTGGTAAACGACCTCAGTGTCGCCCTCGTCGGTGGGCCTGAACACGTAATGGCCCTCCAGGCGGGAGGTTAGGTCGCCGTCGGTCTGGCACCAGGAGACCTCCAGCGGTGCTTTGGAGTAGTCGTAGGCCAGCGCATACGTGGTGCTACGCCCGAACGCAGCAACCCGGAAGCTGACGTGGGTCCCCCGGCCCTGATCGTCGCGAGCCTCCACCTCCACCGCCTTCACGTCTGCGGCCCATTCGGCGTAGCGCTCGAAGTCCACGATGGTGTCGAAGCAGATGTCTGGCGAAGCGTGCATGACCATCGTCTCAGTCGCCTGCTCCCTCACCTACGCCTCCCCTGCGATCGACAGATACACGATAGTGCGTGAGCGGCTGGTCGTGGGGATGGTGCTATGCCAACATGCCCTCGGCCAAGTGAGCAGCGAGAAGGTCGTAGGTGAATCCCGACTCGACCCTGTCTCGCGCTTGGCGGCCGAGCCGTTCGCGCTCCTCGGGGTCGCCGAGCAGGCTGGCCAGGGCACGGGCGACCGCGAACGGGTTTTTTGGATCTTGAACAACCAAGCCGGTGACCCCATCCAAGACTGCTTCGGCGGCGCCACCGCTGCGGCCCGCCAAGGCCGGCACCGCACATGCTGCCGCCTCGAGGAACACGATCCCGAATCCCTCCTGCTCGAGCCCAGCCCAGCGCGTGCAGGTGGGCTGGGCAAACACGTCTGCCGCACCGTACAAGGAGGCTAGGTCTGAATCTGGAACACGACCCAGCATCAGGCATCGTGGACCAAGTGCCTCCGCTCGGCGTGCCAGCTGCGCCGCCTCCCTGCCTGCACCGGCAATCGCGAGGAAAAGATCAGGCCGCGACGGCGCCAAGAGGGCCACGGCCTCCATGAGCGTCCCGATCCCCTTTCGGGGCACCAGGCGGCCGACGCTGAGCACCAGATCAGCGAGGAGCGGCAGGCCGAGCCGTCGGCGTGCAGCGTCGCGTTCAGGTCCGCTGAGGGGGACGAAGCGGGTGTGGTCGACGCCTGGCGAGATGGTGAGGATGCGAGGCCGCGCGGTCGGGCTGGCGGGCGTTGGCGAGGGCGGGAGCTCGGGCGAGACAATCCGAGTGGTCTCGGCGCCCACCCATTCACCAGCAGCTACGGCCAGCTCGGCGCCGTGCAGCACTTTCGCCAGGGCAGCGCGGATAACCGGGAGCTTCCCCGGGATGCTGACCTCCGCTCCGTGAAGGACCACCCCGTACGGAAGCCCGAGGCGAGGACCCAAGAGACCCACTGGGATGGCTGGGTCGAATATCACCAGTTTGGCCCCGACCTGGGTGGCCAGTGACCTTACCTGGCGAGCCAAGCCCGGGGTGGGTACGAGCATCCTTGCTGGGAGGCGCACAACCCGGAATGCCTGGGCGGCGTCGAAGGCGTCAGCGTCAGGGTGGGCAATCGTGAGAACGGTGAACGAGGATGGTGGGAGCCTGCGCCAGAGCTCCCAAAGGTAGGACTGGATTCCGCCGACCTTCGGCGGGAAGTCGTTGGTAACCAGAAGGTGGTGCATGCGCTCTGTGGGTCGGACGTCCCGCTGGAATCCGACTCGGTGTGCGGACTTTTAGGGGGCTCGACGGTCGACGCGGTGGATGGACCGCCGGGCGCCATTGGATTCGTGGCTCTCCCGCTGGTCGCCTGGATCCGGCTGTGACTGGGGCGGCGGGCCTGACTTGTCCGAATTGCCCATCGCTTCGTCGGAAAGCTCGTGGTCATCGAGCCTTGGAGGCGTCACGATCTCTGCCGACTCGGTGGGCACGCTGGCAGGGCGCTCGCGACCTGCAGCGACGAGTGGGCGTTGGCGTCGCGGCCTAGCTGGCTCCCCGCCATCCGGGACGCTCGGGCTGGGAGGTGCGCTCGGGCTGGGAGGTGCGCTCAGGCTGGGAGGTGCGCTCGGGCTGGGAGGTGCGCTCGGGCTGGGAGGTGCGCTCGGGCTGGGAGTCCCGGCCTGCCCGGTGAGAACGGCAGGTACAAAAGGTTCCTGCTCGGGAATACGTACGAGCTGATGACCTGAGTCGGCGATGCCAGCGGGTGGCTTTTCGAGACCCGAGCCGGAGCCCGTGTTCACGGTCGTGCGAAAGGGAGGGGTCTCCGCGACCTGGCCCGTCCCGGCGGGTGGTGCCGGCGCGGACTGGCCAAGGTTAGAACCTCGCGCTCCAACCAAGCGGGCACCAGGAGCCGAACGTTGCGGCGGTGTCGGGATTGAGCCGGGGACCTGGGCGAGACGGTCGGAGCGCTCCAATGCGGGCCGCGAAGTGTTCGGGCTAGGCGCGGGGCGGGGGCTAGGCGCGGGGCGGGGGCTAGGCGCGGGGCGGGGGCTAGGCGCGGGGCGGGGGCTAGGCGCGGGGCGGGGAGCCGGGGCAGCCGGAGTCCCCCGTGCTGGGACAGAGGTCGCTGGGGCTACCGGGAGCCGCGGCTTGCGGGCGGAGGTGGTGGTTGACGCTGAGCTGGTCGCGGATGAACGCGCACTGGTGGGATTGGCAGCCTTGCTCTTGGGAGTCGAGGCGGTGGTTGAGCGCTGGCGTTTGGCGATCTCCTGCTCAGGATCCTCTACGGCCTTCGGTTGGTCGGCCTTGCCGACGAAACCAAGCACCGTCCACGCCTTGTCGAGGCCCGTCACCGAACCGTCGGCGAAGTCGACCTCCCACTCGGCCAACTGCTCCCGGCCCCCGTCCTCGAAGCGCATGTGCACGATCCACCGACTGCCCTCGACGTGCTGCGCAGACCAGGCGTCCTCGAACACGTCGTCCAACAGGCGAATGCCGCGCGCCTCGAGCTTGGTCCGCACGGAGTCGCCGAGATTCATGGCCGAAGCACCCGCCTTGGGTCGGGTGAGGACCAGCTGGCGAGCGCGCAGGACCACCTGCTCTCGCTCGGCCAGAACCGGCGTTGCGAAGCGCTCCACCCAGCTCTCCACGACTCCTGCCTCCGCTGCAACCTCTGCAATGGAATAGCCAGCCCGTATCCTCGCCTGAATCTCGCGAGGCGACAGCCTGCTGCGCAACTGGCCCCGGACCCGATCCGGCTCTGGCTCGTCTGGCTTCGGGCTGGTTGCGGTGACTGGCTCTGTTCGTGAGGCGAGGCGGTTCACCAAGCCCAAGAGGTGTTCGTCGATCTCGAGCACGTAGCTCCCCGAGCTCGCGCCCTGCCGCGAGGTCAGAATCAGGCTCCGCCTGTCGTTGGTCACTCCCGCGACATGGAGGTTTTGCAACCGGCTCTCCCCTACGGAGGGGCCCGCCCCTGGGGCCACACCGCGACACCAGCCTAACACCGGGAGACGCGCTTTCCAGAGATGGTCATCTACGAGTAGCCTCGGCCCACGATGAATCCCCGGCTGCGCGCCGCGTGCGACCTCTCGATTGCCGAGGTACGTGAGTATGCCGGGCTCCATGAGTACGATGGAATGACCCAGGATCTGTCACCAGCCGGGGTGGCAGCGGGCCTCTCCCGACTCGGCTCGGGGCCATCCGAGCAGGACCACCACGACGAGGCCCACCTCGCGGCGGCCGAGGCCGGCCTGCGGACCTGGTTCGGTGAGGCCCAAGACCACAGGAGAAACCCGCTGGTCCACCTCGCCAATCTGGACCTGGCTTGCTACGACCGGGAGTACGCCCCTGCCGAGGAGCGCTACGCAGCCAGGCAAGCACACCTGGCTGCGTGGCCCGAGGCCATAGAGGGCGCCCTGGAGTCTCTGGACCGGGTCCCTGCTTCAGTTGCCGCATCTCTCCTGCGCGCCGCCCGGGGACTGGCGGCGGGGGCGGGGACCGCAGGCAGCAACGTCTTGACTGCTGGCCTGGCAGCCCATGCTCGTCTGGTGGCACACCTGGAGCGAGCGGCCAAGGACGGCCCGCCGGAGGTCGCACTCGGAGGAGGGTTGCTGGCTCGGCTGATGGGCGAGCCAGAAGCTATGGCAGTGGACCTGGGAGTCGTGTCAGTGAGGGCCGACGCCGAAAGCCGTCGACTCGCCGAGGCGTTGGCCGGCGCCTGCCTGAGGCTGCGCCCCGGAGCGCCGACGGCCGAGGTGGTGACCGAGCTGCTCAGCGACACACCGGAGGTAGACGCCATCTACTCCCAGGCCAGGTCTCAGATTGCCGAGATCACTGCGTTCACCATCGACGCCAACCTCTTGGCGGACCCAGGCGGAGAGTGCCAGGTCGGGCCGGCCCCAGCCTCGAGACGCTGGGCCATGGCGATGATGTCGTGGAGCGCTCCCCACGAGGCCGACGCTCCGTCGTGGTACTACGTCAACCCGCCGGACCCGACCTGGACAGCCCAAGAGAAACACGAGTGGCTGTCTGTCTTCTGCCCCACCACGCTCCCGGCCATCACCGCGCATGAGGTCACTCCCGGGCACTACGCCCACGGCCGGATGCTTCGCCAGTTGCGCAGTCCAGTCCGCCGGACCTTGTTCTCCAGCGCCTTCGTGGAGGGCTGGGCCCACTACACCGAAGAGCTTCTTGTCGAAGAGGGCTTCCGGTCCACGGACCCCCATTTTGCCATCGGTGT
Source organism: Acidimicrobiales bacterium (assembly GCA_039583695.1). Classification (GTDB taxonomy): domain Bacteria; phylum Actinomycetota; class Acidimicrobiia; order Acidimicrobiales; family JAJPHD01; genus JAVKSL01. The sequence goes on from JAVKSL010000032.1 coordinate 29,942, forward strand.
CTACTTGGAGGCCCTTGTTCGGGTGACGCGCCTGGCGGTGGCAATCGGGCTGCATACCGAGTCCATGGACCTCCATGAGGCAGTGCAGCTCTTCGAGCAACGGGCTCACCTCCGGGGGCCGGCCGCGCGGGCCGAAGCCGAGCGAGCCGCGTACGACCCCACCTATGGACGCTACACCTGGGGAAAGCTGGAGATCAGGACGCTGCGGGACGAAGCCGTTGCTCGCTGGGGCCTGCGTTACTCGCACCGCCGTTTTCACGACACCCTGCTCGCGCTGGGCGCGCCACCTCTTGGCCTGATGGATGACGCCTTCGGCGACTGAACGCCTCGGCGACCTACGTCTCACCAGCCGGGGCGGCGGGGCGGCGGGGCGGCGGGCTGGCGCGGAAGCTGTCGCGGTTGGGTCCCGAAAAGCGCGCTAAGTGCAATCGCTTCCGGCGGGAGGGCCCGCAGGCGGGGCTCAGGCGCGAAGCTGTCGCGGTTGGGTCCCGAAAAGCGCGCTAAGTGCAATCGCTTCCGCATGGCAGACTGAATCGGCCTGGGTTTGACGGAGACTCGTCCGCTTCGATGTCTCAAGCCGCGTCGGCCTGAGGATTCTCATCGTA
>JAVKSL010000033.1:0-30216 GCA_039583695.1 Acidimicrobiales bacterium
CCGCCCCGGGCCCCCCGGCACTCGCCGCCCCGGGCCCCCCGGCACTCGCCGCCCCGGGCCCCCCGGCACTCGCCGCCCCGGGCCCCCCGGCACTCGCCGCCTCCGCCGACTCGTCGCCCTCGGGGCGGGTCACCACATGGAGCAGCACGACAGCGGTGCCCAGATGTGAGCTGATGTTGCAGGCCACCTCCTGGCCCGCTCGGGACGACACGGTCCCAGCCACCGGAACCAGCACCCGCGCGAACGCGGGCGGCAGCGCCTGGTCCAGGTTGCGCGCCCGGCGCACGATCACCAGAGGTATGGGGCTGCGCACCACCAGGTCGTCCACCATCAACGACAGGAGTCGGCCTGGGGCAGTGTCGTCCGTCGCGCCCAGGCCTATTGCTCCGTAACCAAGCAGCGCCTCAGCCAGGATCGCGTCCAGGACCCCGGCGGAAGAGATATGGCGTCGCTCCACCTTGCGCGGGTGGAGGACCTCGAGCGCCGCGGAGGTATCCGGCGAGGTCGTCTGGCCCTCCTCGTCGATGGACAGGATCGTGACCGGCGACTCCTCTGGCCAGGCGCAATGCAGCACCTCGGCCGCGACTATGGAGTTCGGGCTGCCCCGGGTCGGCAGCAGCAGTCGCTGGCCCCTCACCACCACGTTGCGTTCGAGACGTCCCTCGTGCTCCAGGCGCTGGCGCTCCGAGTCGGTCCCGTGCCAGTCCCGCACCACCACGGCGAGCAAGGGCGCGGCCACCACCGAAGTCACCATTGACAACAGGATCACCACCGTGTAAGCGGTTTGGCCGAAGACGCCTATCGTGATGCCTGCGCTGGCAATGATGACCTGAAGCGTGCCCCTCCCGTTGAGCCCGATCCCCAGAGCTGCGCTCTCCCGCCAGCCCAGCCGAGCCGTCCGGGCGCCGATCACCGAGCCAGCGGCCTTGGAGGCTGCTGCGGCCACCGTCAAAGCGCCGAACGCGATCGCCACCGGCGGCCGCGCCATGACACCCAGGTCCACCCGCAAGCCAGCGCTGGCGAAATAGACGGGCGCGAGGAAGGCGCTCGAGAACCGCTCCATGTGCGCCAGCGCGTCCCTCTGCTGGAACCGCGACCGCCCGAGGATAACCCCGGCCACGAATCCACCCAATGCGCCCTCGACTCCTATCCCTTGGGCCGCCGCGGCCAGAGCCAACGCGGCGATGAGGCAGATGACCAGCGACCCGGTCACGTCGGGCCCGGCCCGCCTGACCCGTCGGAGCAGGGCGTCGGCGGTCCTCTGTCCCAGGGTGAACAGCACCACGACAAGCAGCGCCAGCCCGACGAACGTCCCCGCCAGGCGGCTTCCCCCGCTCGCGCCCACCAGACCCGTCGCCAGGGCTATCACCAAGAATCCGAAGGTGTCGTTGACCGTGCCTGCAGCCAGCGCCAGTTGGCCGAAGTTGCGCCGGGTCGCGCCGAGGCCTCCGATGATCCGAGCGATGATCGGCAACGACGAGACCGCCATGGCCCCCGCCATGAGCAGGTCGAACACGACCTGGTCCCGAACTGGCCCGATGAGCGTCCCCGACACCAGCGCGGCTACCCCAAAGCCGACGACAAACGGCACCACCAGGCTGGATGTGGAGACGAGCGCTGCCGCCCGGCCCAGGCTGGCGATCAGGGCCAGGTCGGTCTCGGCACCGATGACCACAACCAGCAGGATCAGGCAAAGGTTGGAGATGGCCAGGAGCAGGTCGCCCTGCCCGGGTCCGGACGGCAGGAACCAGGCGAATCCCCCTGGCCAGAGGTGTCCGAAGATCGAGGGGCCGAGCACCAGGCCAGCGAGTAGCTCCCCGACAACGGCGGGCTGGCCCAGGCGTCGAGCAAGGTTCCCCAGCAACCGAGCGACCACCAAGAGGGCGGCCAGCTCGACCCACAGGACGACCAGCTCGTGGTTGGAAAGAGCCGGAAGCTCCACCCGCTGCGGGCCCTGGAGTGGGCTCAGCCGCGCCCGGCGTTGGGCTTCCTGCCGTGGTTGGCCTTCTTCTTGGCGGACAGCTTGCGCTTGTTGGTCTTCTTGGACATGTCAGCCAACCTAGCCGGTAGCCTGATCCGCGTGGAACGACTCGGGCTGGTCGGCCTTCCGAACTCGGGAAAATCGTCACTGTTCAATGCCCTGACCGGGCGCTCGGCCGCTGTTGCTCCCCATCCCTTCTCCACCACCGAGACCTCCACCGGCATGGCGCAGGTCCCGGATCACCGCCTCCGCGCGCTGGCCGAGATGAGCCACAGCCGCCGCGTCGTGCCTGCGGCGGTCGAGGTCGTGGACATCGCGGGCCTGGTCGCGGGAGCGGCGAGCGGGGAGGGGCTGGGCAACCGATTCCTTGCCGGCATCCGCGAGGTCGACGCGCTGTGCCTGGTCCTGCGGGCGTTCGAGGACGAAGAGGTCCCCGGCGGCTCCGACCCGGTGGAGGACCTGGCGGTATTGGAGCTGGAGCTGGTCCTGAGCGACCTCGACCGCCTCGAGACCCAGCTCGAGCGCCGCCGCAAGTCCGCCCGCGCCGACCGGTCCCTGGCTGGCGAGGTGGCCGCCCTTGAGACGGCTCTGGGCTCGCTCCAGGCTGGCACCCCCCTGTACCGGGCGGGTCTCGCGGCAGAGACCCGGGATGCGCTGAAGCCCGCCTTCCTGCTCACCGACCGGTCCATCCTGGCGGTGGTGAACTTTGGCGAGACTCAGGCCGACATCGCCGACAAGCTGGTAGAAGCGGTGTCTGGCGAGCTGGCCGGGGCTGGTGAGGTGCTCGGCGTGAGCGTGCAGTTGGAGGCCGAGGCGGCCCAGCTCCCGCTGGCCGAGCGGGCAGAGCTCCTGGAGGGCCTGGGTCTCGGTGCCGGCGCCCTGCCCCGGGTCGCCAGCGCCGCGTATCACCTGCTCGGACGCCGCACCTTCCTCACCACCGGGGACAAGGAGTCCCGGGCCTGGACCTTCAGGGCGGGTGCCAAGGCCCCCGAATGCGCCGGGGTGATCCACTCCGACCTGCAGCGGGGCTTCATCCGGGCCGAGGTGATACGCTGGGACGAATTGCTGGGCCTTGGGTCGTGGAATGCCGCCAAGGCCGCCGGGCGCCTCCGGGTGGAGGGCAAGGACTACGAGGTCCAAGACGGCGACACCCTCGAAATTCGCTTCAACGTGTGATGTCCTGGATCATCCGCGACGGGGAGGTGCTGGCCACGCTGGAGGTGGCCGACGGCCACCTTGCCCGGATGCGGGGCCTGCTCGGGCGCGACGGCATCGACGGCGCCCTGCTGCTGTTCCACACCCGCTCGGTGCATACCCTCGGGATGCGTTTCCCCATCGACGTGGCGTACTGCGACGCCAACCTGGTGGTCCGCTCGATCGCAACGATGCGCCCGTGGCGGATAGGCCTGCCCCGTCCCCGAGCCCGGTGCGTGCTCGAAGCCAGCGCCGGGGCGTTCGAGCGATGGCGGCTGCTCCCCGGGGACCAGCTCGAGGTCAAAGGCTTATAGGAATATAAGACTTGCGTGCCAACCCGCCGTGCCCACCCCCGCCCAGCGCGGGCACTCCCGGCACCCTCATGCTGGTCGCCACGCCCATCGGCAACCTGGGGGACCTGTCCCCAAGAGCGGCTCGTGCCCTAGCCGACGCCGACGTCATTGCCTGCGAGGACACCCGCCATAGCCGCAAGCTGCTGACCCACGCGGGCGTCGGTGGCAAGCGGCTCGTGGCGCTGCACGAGCACAACGAGGACTCCCAGATCCCGGCACTGCTGGCTTGGCTGAGCGATGGCGCCTCGATTGCGCTGGTGAGCGACGCCGGGACGCCGCTGATCTCGGACCCGGGTGGGCGGTTGGTTCTGGCTGCGGTGTCCGCTGGCATTGCTGTCAGCACCGTTCCCGGACCCTGTGCCGCGATTGGCGCCCTGGTGGTGAGCGGTCTGGACTGCGAGCGATGGTGCTTCGAGGGATTCCTGCCCCGTGCGGGGACGGCGCGGGCGGCCCGGTTGGCGTCGCTCGCGATCGAGGAGCGCACCAGCGTGCTTTACGAGGCCCCACACCGGGTCGTGGTGACCTTGGGCGCGTTGGCCGAGGTCTGCGGGCCTAAGCGCCGGCTGGCCGTCGTGCGTGAGCTGACCAAGCTCCACGAGGAGGTCTGGCGAGGAACCCTTGGCGAGGCGGTCGCCCGCCCAGCGTGGAGCGTAGAGGGCGCTCCGCCCAGGGGTGAGCACGTCATTGTCCTGGCCGGTGCGCCCGAGCCGGTGCCCGAGACCGAGGAGGAGATCGAGTCCGCCCTCGAGGCGGCCGTCGGGGCCGCCCTGGCTGCTGGGCGTGGAGTCCGGGAGGCCGCGGCCCTGGCCGGCGCCTCGCTCGGGGTCCCCAGGCGCCGGGCTTACGAGGCGGCCTTGCGGGTGCGGGAGGCTGCGCGCGGCTCTGGCGCGGGCGCTTAGGCTCATCTGACCGTGGGTCACTTCTATCTAACCACTCCCATCTACTACGTGAACGACGCCCCGCACGTCGGGCACGCCTATAGCACCGTCGTCGCCGACGCCATCGCCCGCTGGCACCGGCTCTGCGGAGACGAGGTTCGCCTGCTCACCGGGACAGACGAGCATGGCCTCAAGGTTGCCCAGGCCGCCGCTGCGCAGGGAATGGAGCCAGGGGCCCTTGCCACCCTCAACTCGGCCCGATTTGCCAAAGCGTGGGCTGGGCTGGATATCGCCAACGACGACTTCATCCGAACCACCGAGGCCCGCCATCACGCTGCCGCCCAGGCTTTTCTTGGGGCGATCCGGGATAACGGGCACATCTATATGGGAACGTATGAGGGGTTGTATTGCGTGGCGTGCGAGGCCTATTACACCGAGGTGGAGCTGGTCGGGGGGGAATGCCCGGTCCATAAGCGGCCGGTGGAGGTGATGGAGGAGAAGAACTATTTCTTTGCTCTGTCACGCTTCGAGAAGCAGTTGCTGGACTGGTACGAGGCCAATCCCGACGTGGTGCTGCCTCGCTCCAAGCGCAACGAGGCACTGGGCTTCATCCACTCGGGCTTGCAGGACATCTCCATAACCCGCACCTCGCTGACCTGGGGAGTGCCGGTTCCCTGGGATTCGGGGCACGTCTTTTACGTGTGGTACGAGGCGCTGGCCAACTACGTGACGGCTATCGGCTATGGTTCGGACCCGGCTTTGTTCGAGCAGTGGTGGCCGGTGGCCCACCACTTGATCGGCAAGGACATACTTCGTCCCCACTGCGTCTGGTGGCCGGCGATGTGCATTGCCGCGGGAATCGAGCCGCCGCAGCAGGTGTTCGTGCACGGATATTTGTTGGTTGGTGGGGAGAAGATGTCCAAGACCGGGCTGACTCAGATCGCGCCCGGAGACTTGGTGGCCGATTTTGGGGTCGATGCCGTGCGTTACCATCTGTTGCGCGATATTGCGCTGGGCTCGGACGCCGACTTCAGCTACGAGACAATGGTGGCTCGCTACAACGCGGACCTGGCCAACAATCTGGGGAACCTGATGTCCCGGGTGGCGACGGTGGTCGGGACCAAGTGCGGGGGCGTGGGCCCGGCGCCTAGTGCGGCGGAGGCGACACGCCTGGCGGAGGTCTGCGCGACGGCTTTCTCGGAGAGCTCCACCGCCTGGGCACGGTTCGCTCCGCAGGACGCACTGGAGGCGACCTGGCGAATCATCCGGGAGACCAACGCCGCGCTGGAGGCTACGGAGCCCTGGCGGGCACCACCTGGTCCCGAGGTCGACGCGGTGCTAGGGGACGCGCTGGAGGCGTTGCGGATCGTCGCCGTCCTGGCCAGCCCGGCGATGCCCCGGGCATGTGCCGAGGTGTGGCGGCGGCTGGGCCTGGCCGGCTCGCCGGAGTCGGAACGCTTGCCAGCGGCAGCCGAGTGGGGGACGTACCCTGGTGGTTTGAAGGTCGAGCGGGCCGCGCCGCTGTTCCCGAGGCGCAAAGCTTGAGGTGGTTTGATACCCACTGCCACGTGCAGGACGAGGCCGAGGTGGAGGGGCTGCTGGTCGGGGCCGCGGCGGCTGGTGTGGGGGCGCTGGTGTGCGTGGGGACGGACGTGGAGTCCTCCAGGCGGGCCGTCGAGCTGTCAGCAGCGGCGGGGGGTGGGGCCGCTGGGCTCGCTACGCTGCGGGTCTGGGCGACTATGGGCCTGCACCCCCACGACGCGGCCCGGAGGGGGGCCGAGGGGGTGGACGGTTTGGCCGCGCTCTTGGAGTCGGTCGCGGCGAGCTCGGTCGTGGCGGTGGGGGAGTGTGGGCTTGATTATCATTACGATCGCTCGCCCCGGCCGGACCAGCGTCGAGCGTTCGCCGCCCAGGTGGCGCTGGCCCGTCAGTGGGGCCTGACGCTGGTGATCCATACCCGGGAGGCGTGGGACGACACTTTCGCGGTGCTCGCCTCAGAGGGGCTCCCGGAACGCGTCGTGTTCCACTGCTTCACCGGCGGCCCGGCCGAGGCCCGGCGCTGCCTGGACCTGGGGGCCTGGCTGTCGTTCAGCGGGATAGTTAGCTTCAAGGGCGCCGAGGAGGTGCGGGCCGCAGCGGCGCTGTGTCCGGGGGAGCGCCTGGTTGTGGAGACGGATGCGCCTTTCTTGGCGCCAGTGCCCCACAGGGGCGACCGCAACACCCCCGCGTTCGTGGGTGATGTGGGAGCGGCCGTGGCGGCTGCCAGGGGTGTGGCGGTGGAGGAGGTGGCGTCGGCTTCGTGGGTCGCTGCGGAGGCGGCCTTCGGGCTGGCACCGCAGTGAGCCGTCCGGCAGCGAGCCGTCCGGTCGCGGGCCGCCGGGCACGGGCGGGTCAGTGGTGACCGGCTCGGCGCTGATCGGGTCGTCCGAGCTGCGCCGGCTGATGGAGCGCCACGGCCTGCGACCGAGCCGGGCGCTGGGGCAGAACTTTCTGGCCGACCCGAACACAGCCCGGCGCATTGCCCGGTTGGCAGAGGTGGGCCCGGGGGACCAGGTGGTGGAGATCGGAGCGGGCCTTGGCTCGCTGACCTTGGCCCTGGCCGAGACCGGGGCGACGGTGGTGGCGGTGGAGGTGGACAACTACCTGCTCTCGCCTCTCACCGAGCTGGTGACTCCGGCGGGCGTGAAGGTCGTGCACGGCGATGCGCTGACCCTGGACTGGGCAGAGCTTCTGGAGGCGCCCGCCGGGATCCCGGGTGCGTGGGTGCTGGTGTCCAACCTGCCCTACAACGTGGCTACCCCCCTGGTCGTGCGCATCCTGGAGGAGGTGCCGTCAATCGACCGGATGCTGATCATGGTGCAGGCCGAGGTGGGGGACCGCTTGGCCGCAGGTGCGGGAGACGACGCCTATGGAGCGGTATCGGTGAAGGTTGCCTACTGGGCCACGGCGTCGGTCGTCGGGCGGGTATCTCGGTCCGTGTTCGTGCCCCGGCCCCGGGTCGACTCGGTGCTGGTGGCGATCCGTCGCCGGCCCGTGCCAGCGGTCGAGGTGTCCGTAGTGCCCTATGAACGCCTGGTGGAGGTGGTACGGGCGGGATTCGCCCAGAGACGCAAGATGCTCCGCAGTACCCTTGCCGGTGTGGTCCATGCCAGCGCCTTCGCCGCCGCCGGGGTCGAGCCCACGGCTCGAGCGGAGGAGCTGGACGTAGCAGCTTGGGGAAGGATCGCGGCGTGGCCGACGAGCGAGATCACCAGCTAGCCCCTGCCAAGCTCACAGTATCGCTCAAGATCACGGGCGTGCGGCCCGATGGCTTCCACCTGTTGGACGCCGAGATGGTGAGCCTGGACCTGGCCGATGAGCTGTGGTTCGGTCCGGGCGACAGCTTGGAGGTGGTGGGGGATGAGCTGGACGCCGTGCCGGTGGGGGAGGACAACCTGGTTCGCCGAGCGTTGCGGTCCGTCGGGCGTAGGGCCGCGGTCCTGCTGCTCAAGCGCATACCGGCCGGCGGTGGCCTGGGTGGGGGCTCCGCCGACGCCGCTGCCGTGCTGCGCTGGGCTGCTCAAGGCCAGGCTGGTGGCCCCGCCCTCGACCCCGGCGCCCTCGACCCCGGCGCCCTCGACCCTGGCGCCCTCGACCCCGGCGGTCCCGGCCCGGCGCCCGGCCCGGACCTGGCCCTGGCCGCCAGGCTGGGTGCCGACGTGCCGTTCTGTGTTGGTGGCGGGCGAGCCCGGGTGCGTGGAGTAGGCGAGCTAGTCGAGCCGCTACCTGGCCAGCTGAGGAGTTTCACCCTGGTCATGCCACCTTTTGGCGTGTCCACGGCCCGGGTCTACTCGGCATGGGACGACCTGGGTGGCCCGACCGCAGACGGCCCTAACGACCTCGAGCCGGCGGCCTTGACTGTCGAGCCGCGACTTGCACGCTGGCGCGACGCACTCGGCGAGGCGACGGGAACGCAACCGATCCTGGCAGGCAGCGGCTCCGCCTGGTTCGTCGAGGGCGAGAACCTTGCAGGGCGCGATCGACTCACCGTGGCGGGCGGGGTGGGCCGCCTTGTCGTGGTCCGCACCCAGTCGAGTGCTTGACGATACCTACAGGTCCTCAAGCGGGTTTGCGGGCCTGGACGGTAGCGGCCGCGGCGTGGGCGTGCACCCGGTGGGTCTCGCAAATTGTGACCTCGACCAACCCAGCTGCGTCCAAGGCCTGCTCGAACTGTGCCTGGGTGAGGGCGCCGGCGATGCAGCCGGTCCAGCTCTGCATGTCGGATCGGGTGGCGTCGTCCATATCTGAATCAGCGATGACATCGGACACGGCAAAGCGTCCACCTGGGCGCAGGACCCGGGCGACCTCTCGAAGCACCACCGACTTGTCGGCCGCCAGGTTGATGACGCAGTTCGAGATCACGGCGTCCACGCTGGCATCGGGCAATGGGATATCCTCCAGGTAGCCCTCCACGAACTCGACGTTGGTCACGCCGGCCGTCGCCGCGTTGCGCCGGGCGAGCTCGAGCATCTCCGTTGTCATGTCCAACCCGATCACCCGGCCCCCTGGGCCAACCCGGCGAGCCGAGATGAGCACGTCTGCACCGGCCCCCGAGCCGAGGTCGAGAACGATCTCCCCCGGGTGCAGATCGGCCACCGCCGTGGGCACCCCGCAGCCGAGCGAGGCGTCGAGCGCATCGTCGCTGGTGCCGTTGGCGTCGTCGCGTCGGTACAGCGCCGCCCCGAACACGACCTGTCCGGTCCCGCCGGTGATCTCCACCGGCGCCGAACCACAGCACGACGCTTCGATGGCGACCCCGGCTTGGTTGTCGCCCCCGACAAAGGCTGTGGCCGCCGCCGCGTACCGGGTCCGGACGGCTTCGCGGATGTCGTCGGGGGCGGGCACGATCGACTGGTTGTTGTCGGGCATCTCAACAAACTAACGAGACCAGAGCACCGAGTCGTCCGGAATCCTCTACCCGAAGAACTCGTCGACCACTGTTGCCAGCTGAACAGAGCCGAAGATGTCGTAGTGGGTGCGCCCCGGCAGGACCGCCAGACGGGCCGGGCTATCAAGCCGTTACTTACCTACTTACCGGCGCGGCGCTGCCAGCGGGTGGCCTTCAGCATCTTCTTGTGCTTCTTCTTGCGCATCCGCTTCCGGCGCTTCTTGATAAGTGATCCCATCTCGCCCGCAACGATAGCGGGTCCAGGCTCCCACGGCGCAACCGGCTACCCTGTTGCGACGAGGGGTCCGGTCGGGGATCGTCCAACGGCAGGACAGCAGACTTTGAATCTGCGAATCGAGGTTCGAGTCCTCGTCCCCGAGCGAGGTGCCGCCCCGTTGCCCAGAGGGCCGGGGCCATCGGCTCGGCGTAGCAGTAGCCTGGTCACCATGGAGGACAGCGAGATCAAGGCACGCATCAACGAGCTGGTCGAAGACGAGCACCGGCTTTGGTCTGCCGGCAGGGGCTTGAGCGACGACGAAAGGGCCAGGCTCGCCGACCTGGAGGAGAGCCTGGACCAGTGCTGGGACCTGTTGCGCCAACGCCAGGCGAGGCGAAGCGCCGGGCTCGACCCGAACGATGCCCATGTTCGGGACGTGGAGACGGTCGAGCACTACCGCCAGTGAACCACACGCCGGGAGCCGCCTCCCGGTGCCTCACGGCGATTGTCCTGGCTGCCGGGGAGGGCAAGCGGATGCGCTCCGGCCTGCCCAAACCGCTACATCCGGTTTGCGGTCGTCCCATGATCTGCCACGTGCTCGATGCCCTCGCGGGCCTCGACGCCCTCGCGGAGCTGGGCTCCACACACCCACAGGTCATCATCGTCGTGGGACACGGCGCAGCTGCGGTCGTCGAGACCGTTACCGCCCAAGGCCCGCCCGGCCTCGTGGTGCACTTCGCCGAGCAATCCACCCGGCGCGGCACCGGGCACGCGGTCACTACGGCCCTGGTGAGCCAGTCTCAATTTCTCCAAGATCTGCTCGTTCTCCCCGCCGACACGCCCCTCCTCCAGACCGAGACCCTCTCCGCGCTTGTAGCGACCCACCGTGACACCAACGCCGCCGCGACGGTCCTCACTGCCCGGCTCGAGGACCCCACCGGCTACGGGAGGGTCCTCCGGGACGGCAACGCTTGTGTCGCACGCATTGTCGAGCAGGCCGATGCCACCTGCGCCGAAGCAGCCATCGACGAGGTCAACACCTCGATCTACTGCTTCCGGGTCGAAGCCCTGGCCCCCGCCCTGGCCTGCCTCGACGACGCCAACGCCCAGGGCGAGTTGTACCTCACCGATACCCTGGCCCTGCTGCGGACCCAGGGCCATCGGATCGCCTCGCTCCTGATCCACGACCCGACAGAGGTGGCCGGAGTCAACGACCCCGACCAGCTGGCCGCCGTCGACGCGGCGATGCGCGCCCGGTTGCGCTACGGTCGCCCGAATGGAGTTGGCATCCAAAAAACAACTTGAGCTCTACGCAGGTCGTTCCCATCCCGACCTGGCGCGCGCCATCGCCGAGCACTTGGGGGTGGCCCTGGGCAATCCCAACTTGCGAGAGTTGCCCGACAGCGAGTACCACTGCCAGTTCGGCGAGTCGGTCCGGGGTGCCGACCTGTTCATCATCCAGGCGCACGCACGCCGGGTGAACGACTCGATCATGGAGCAGTGCATCATGATCGACGCGGCCAAGCGCGCCTCGGCACGGCGCATCACCGCGGTCTGCCCGTACTTCGGCTACTCCCGCCAGGACCGCAAGGCGTCGGGGCGCGAGCCGATAACCGCCAAGCTGGTCGCCGACCTGCTCGCCGCGGCCGGCGCAGATCGGATCGTGAGCATCGACCTGCACTCGAGCCAGATCCAGGGATTCTTTGACGGGCCGGTGGACCACCTGACCGCGATGCCGATCCTGGTCGACTACCTGCGCGCCGACCAGGCCAGCGACCTGGTGGTGGTCGCCCCTGATGCCGGGCGGATCAAGGTAGCCGAACGTTTCAGCCAGCACTTGGGCGCCGATCTGGCTTTCGTGTACAAGCGCCGTCCCAAGGGCCAGGCAGGCCGGGTCGAGGCGCTGGAGGTGGTGGGCTCGGTGGCAGGACGGGCCTGCGTCATCATCGACGACATGATCGACACCGCGGGCACGGTATGCGCCGCGGCTGACCTGCTGTTGGACCGAGGCGCCTCTGAGGTCTGGGCGATGGCCACCCACGGTGTGCTATCGGGCCCCGCCGTTGACCGCCTGAGCTCCTCGAGGCTTACCAAGGTGGTGATCACCGACACCCTGCCCCTGGCCTCCGAACGTCGATTCGACAAGCTGGAGGTCCTGTCGGTGGCGCCAATCATGGCTGACGCCATCCTGGCCGTGTTCGAGGACAGCTCGGTCTCGGAGATCTTTGGCGGCGACAACCAAACCTGAGGCGCCGCGGCCTTACGCCGCCCTGACCGCTGCCAGCAGCTTGGTCAGACTGTCCTTGGCGTCGCCGAACAGCAGGACGGTCTTGGCGTCGTAGAGCAGGGAGTTCTCGATCCCGGCGAAGCCAGGTCGCATGCTGCGCTTGAGGAACACCACGTTGGCAGCCTGGTCCACGTTCAGGATCGGCATTCCATAGATCGGGCTGCCGGGCACGTCGCGCGCCGCCGGGTTCACTACGTCGTTGGCTCCCACGACCAGGGCCACGTCGGTGGAGGCGAACTGCGGGTTGGCGTCGTCCATCTCGATCAGGCTCTCGTAGGGCACGTCGGCCTCGGCCAGCAGGACGTTCATGTGCCCCGGCATCCGTCCGGCGACCGGGTGGATTGCATAGGCCACCTCGACCCCCCGATCCTCCAGCGTCTTGACCAGGTCCGCGATGACGTGCTGGGCCTGGGCGACGGCCAGGCCGTAGCCGGGGACGATGAGGACCTTGCGCGAGTAGGCCAGCAGCGTGGCGATGTCGTCGGCATCGCTGGAGCGCACGGGGCGGGAGTCGGCCTCGCTGATGGCGGTGGAGCCGGCAGACGAGACCGCCGCTGGCTTGAAGCAGCCGAAGGTGATGTTGGGCAGTGAGCGACCCATTGCGTCGCTCATCATCTTGGTGAGCAGGGCGCCTGAGGCACCGACCAGGGTGCCGGCCACGATCAGGATCGTGTTGTTGAGCACGAACCCGTCGGCGGCGACCGCTAGGCCGGTGAAGGAGTTGAGCAGCGAGATGAGCACAGGGGTGTCGGCCCCGCCGATGGGCAGGACGATGGCCGCGCCCAGCGCTATGGCCAGGATGGCCATAGCGGCGACGGCGGGCAGGGTGGGGTTGACCACGCTGTAGAAACCGAGACCCACGACGGCCAGGCCCATCCCGCCGTTCGCGATGGGTTGGGCCGCATAGGTGATCGGCCGCCCGGTCATGAGCGCCTGCAGCTTGGCGAAGGCCAGGGTGGATCCGGCCAGCGATCCGCAGCCGATGACCAGGCCGAACAGGATCTCGACCACCTTGTCCGAGCCGAGGCCGGGAGCGCCGGGAGCGCCGGGGACGTCGTGGAGGAACTCGACCAGCGACACCAGGGCCGCGGCCCCTCCACCCACCCCGTTGAAGATGGCCACCATCTGGGGCATCGCGGTCATCTTGACCTTGCGGGCTGCGGGGATCCCGACGACCGCGCCGATGGCCATGCCGGTGGCGATGATCCAGTCGTGACGGTAGTTCTGGTTGGCGAAGGTCAGAGCTACCGCGATGACCATGCCGGCGACACCGATGAGGTTGCCGCGTCGGGCCTGCTTGGGAGATGAGAGTGCCTTGAGGGCGAGGATGAAGCAGACCGTTGCGGCCAGGTAGATCCCGGTCTGATCGACAGGTGAGAGGGTGAGGGCGACAAGCACGGCGGCTCAGCTCCCGGTGCCGGGGCTTGGGTCGTCCGGGTCTGCGGTCGGTGCGGCTGGTTCGGCGGTAGAAGGGGTGAGCTCGGCGCTCGGAGGGGTGAGCTCGGCGGTCGGTGCGGCTGGCTCGGCGCTCGGAGGGGCCGCCGCCACCCCTGCTCCCCCCGCCGCTTCGGCGGCTCGGGGGTGAGCGACCTGTCCCCGACCCTTGAACATCTCCAGCATACGGTCGGTCACAGTCACCCCGCCGACGATGTTGAGGGTCGCCAGGGTCACCGCGATCAGGGCCAGGGTGACCTCGAGCGGTCCTTGCGCCTCGTTGGCGATGATCATCGCCCCCACCAGGATCACGCCATGGATCGCGTTGCTCCCCGACATGAGCGGCGTGTGAAGGATGCTCGGAACCTTGGAGATCACCTCGAATCCCACGAACGCCGACAACACGAAGATCATCAGCAGGGTTACCGGTTGATCGATCACGCTGTAGCTTCCAGAGCCTCGCGGGTGGGGACGTGGCGGACCTCGCCTCCGGCGGTCACGCAGCACCCAGCCACCACTGCGTCGTCGAAGTCCGGGGCAAGCTCTCCGTCCTTGGTCATCAACACGACCAGGTTGGCGACATTGCGGGCGTAAAGAGCGCTGGCGTGGGTAGGCATGGTCGCAGCGATGTCCGCAGGTCCGAGGATCTTCACCCCGCTGTGGTCGACCTCCTCACCCACCTTGGTCAGCTCGCAGTTCCCACCCGTGGCCGCGGCCAGGTCCACGATCAGCGAGCCGGGCCGCATCCCCTCGACCATCGCGGCGGTTACCAGCAGTGGTGCCCGGCGTCCGGGGATCGCGGCCGTGGTGATGACCACATCGGAGGCGGCCACATGGGTGGCGATAAGCGCCTGTTGGCGGGCCAGGAACTCCGCCGTCTGCTCCCCAGCGTAACCACCCGACCCCTCGACCGTCTCCAGCGGCAGCTCCACGAACGACGCTCCCAGGCTGCGCACCTCGTCTCGTGCCGCGGTGCGCACGTCGTAGGCGCTCACCACCGCTCCGAGGCGCCGGGAGGTGGCGATGGCTTGGAGGCCAGCCACTCCGGCACCCATCACCAGGACCTTTGCGGGCGGAACGGTCCCGGCCGCAGTCATGAACATCGGGAAGAACTTGGCCAGCCGATTTGCCGCGAGGAGCGCCGCCCTGTAGCCGGCCACTGTCGCTTGGGACGACAGTGCGTCCATTGACTGGGCCCGACTGATCCGCGGGACCAGCTCAAAGGAATATGAGGTGATTCGTCGCACCGTCAGTGCCCGGATGAGATCGAGATGCGACGCCGGGGCCAGGAAGCTCACCAGGGATGATCCCTCCCTCAGCGCACCGGCCTCCTCGAGGCTCGGCGCCTGGACCTTGGCCACCATGTCGGCACCGTCTAGCAGCTCGGACGGCCCCGGTATCACCTCGGCGCCAGCCTTTACGTAGGCGTCGTCGCTGAAGCCCGCCCGGTCTCCGGCTCCCGCCTGGATGGACACCGTCACGCCAGCCTTGGTCAGCTTGGCCAGGGCGTCGGGAACCAGCGCCACCCGCTGCTCGCCTGCGGTGGTCTCGGTGGGTACGGCGAGTCTCACGGTGTCACCCCCAGCATCGTCATCCTCCGTAGTTTGGTCTGCTGACCCTCTCCAGGCCAGCGCTACGATAGCGCTATGGCGAAAGTTACGGTTCCCTCGGAGCGGATCCAGCCCAGGAGGCCTGAGCCTCCCATGCCCGAGCACAACCATCGCGACGTCAAAGGTGGAGCGGCACGGGCAGGCGTGTTCGGGATCAGCGACGGGCTGGTGTCGAATGTGTCATTGATCCTGGGCGTGGCTGGCGCGTCGGCTGGACCGGGTCCCGTTCGTCTGGCGGGACTCGCCGGGTTGGTCGCCGGGGCGTGCTCGATGGCGGCAGGCGAGTACGTCTCGATGCGCGCCCAGCGCGAGCTGTTCGAGAAGGAGCTGGACGTCGAGCGCACCGAGATCCGCCGGCGCCCGATGGCAGAGATGCGTGAGCTGGCACATCTGTACGAAAGCCGGGGTGTCGAGCCTGCCATGGCCAAAGAGCTGGCTGCGGTGATGATGCGCGACCCCGAGACGGCGCTGGACACCCACGCCCGGGAGGAGCTGGGCCTTGACCCGACCCAGCTGGGGTCGCCAATCCAGGCGGCGCTCTCGTCGTTCGTGTCGTTTGCGCTCGGTGCCGTGCTCACTCTCATCCCGTGGTTCATCACCAGGGGGGCCACCGCCGTGATCGCGTCGGTGGTCATCGGGGTGGTCGCTGCGCTGGCTGTTGGCGCGGGTCTGTCCTTGTTCACCTCCCGGACGTGGTGGTACTCGGCGTGCCGCCAGCTCCTGCTGGCAGCAGTGGCGGCGGGCATCACTTACGGGATCGGTACTGCCGTTGGGGCCACCGGGGTGGCCTAAGCGGCTGGTAGGCATTTGGTTGTCCAACTACCTCGTTCCGCCAGCAGAGATGGGCGCCACGTCGCCCACGTAGGCTCGGTCGACGTGATCGACGCTGAAGCCGAGGTGGCGATAAAGAGCCAGTGCAGGTACATTCGCCGAGTCGACGTAGAGCATGGCGGTGCTCAACCCGGCGTCGGCGAGCCAGCGCAGGCCTGAGATCAACAGGGGTCGGGCCAGGCCGTGACCCTGGAAGTCCGGGTCCACCGCCAGGACGTAGATCTCCCCGAGCGGGGGAGTGAGATCCGCGTGGACCTTGGTCCAGCAGAACCCCGCCAAGCGGCCACCTTCCTCATGGAGAAGCAGCCCGGCAGGGTCGAACCAGGCCTCGTGCTCCCTGCGGATCAGTGTTGCCAGATCCCAGCCACCCTGTTCCGGGTGCTGGGCGAATGCCCGGTTGTTCACCTCCAGCCAGGCGGCCTCGTCGGCTCCAGGCCGGAAAGGCCGGCAGCCGAAGTCCCCGGACTCAACCTCGGACACGGGTAGGGCTCGACGCATCTGCAGGAGCTCCCGGCCGCGGGTCAGGCCGTTGGCCGCGGCGATGTCGTCGTGCTCTGGACGGGGTTTGGGAACCCACAGGTGCACATGGCCTCCCCCCTCTTGGGCGACGTCGGCGAGGGCAGCTCGGAGCAGGTCCGTTCCCACGGTGCTGGAGGAGTGGCGGTGATGGGGGTCGATGACCAGCTCCACAGCCCAGCTGTCCTCGATCCCGGTGCCGCGGCTCACCTGTGCGTAGCCAACCGGGTGTCCGTGCCCCGGCTGGATGGCGATGAATCCGGCGAACCCGGTGCGCCCTCCGTGGACCAGGTCCAGCCACTGGTGCTCACCCAGCGGTCGGTGTCCGTCCGCCACCGCTGCCAGGTGAAGCAGCGTCGACACGGCCGCGATGTCGGCCTCACCCAACCGGCGTTTGATCAGGAGGCGGACGTCATCGCTCACCTGCGCGACCGTAGCGCCGGGAGGGCGAGCTTCGCAGCCAACGCCGCGTGGTGGAGCATCGGAGCCATGGCACACAACCTGGCCCGTTGGAGCTAAATGTAGTTGTGTCGGATGAGGTGCCGTGTAGCGAACCAGCCTGGTATCGCCGGGATGTAGTTGACGACCAGCTGGTTGGCGAGAGTGGCGGCGACAGCCGCATTGGTGGGGACGCCGAGCCCGATGAGAACCGCAGTAAGGCCGACGCCTCCCACGACGGCGATTCCCCCGGGGATCGGTATGAGAGCGGCGAGGGAACCGACACCGATATATATGGCGAGCACGGTCCAGAATGACAGCGTGACGCCGAATGCACGCAGGCAGGCGAGAAGGCAAAGACCGTACAGCAGGCTCACGATCAAGTTGCCCCCGACAATGAGCGAGAGCTGCCGGAGGCTCCTCATCGCAGTCCAGATGGTTGTGATCGCTCCCTTGACCGGCGGAAGGACCGCGCGGCGCATCCGTGGGACTCCGAAGACAAGCGCGGCTACGACTCCCAGTCCGAAGATTGCCAGCGAAACGACCTTCAGCAGTCCATGCACGGGAACGCTTCCCAGATGGAGGGGGTTGGGCGCGAGCCAGACGGCCAGAGCGAACAATGGCAGCTGGGTGATCACCGTGCCGACGGTGCTGAGGAGGCCCCCTGCGGCTACCGCAGCCGGGAGGTCTGCCCCTTCACGCTGCAGGAACCGGATCTGGAACCCGATGCCGCCAATGACGGGGATCACAAGATTCGAGAACGACATGGCGACTTGGAGCTCGGTGGTTGGCCAGAGAGGGAGCCGGAGCGGCAAGGTTCCCATCAGCGCCACCGCGTAGAAGATGTTGGTGGCTAATGAGACCAAAAGGGCCACTAAGGCCCACCCCCACTGGGCGTGGCTGGTGACGGCCCAAACCTTTGCCGGATCGCCGATCTGAGCGAGAAGCACAGCAACGGCAACCAGGGAGCCGGCCGCCAGCAGCGCGCTGCTGGGCCGCAAACGCTGGAGCTTTTGGAGAGCAGGGGGTTCAACACCAACCCTGTCTGCGGCCAACCGGCGGATCGCATCCATCCGTTGGTGGACGTCCCGGTGATGGGGTCCCAGTCTGGCCCGGGTCTGGCGGCGGAGTGCCTCTGGCTGGAGGAAGGGGAGCGCAGGCACGACGTTGTCGCTCCCGAGGGTGTTAGCACAGGCGGCAACTGCCCGCTCGTCTCCGACGATTCCGGCCGTGGCTGCCAGGAGCTCGGCGACGTCCTTTGCACGTCGATACCGGGACCTTGCCGTCTCTGACGTTGCTGCGGTGGCGAACGAGACGACCCCGGGGGTGTCGTTCGAGATGACTACGTGGGCGGCGTCGAGGGCACCGTGAGCAATCCCGGCTGCGTGCAGCTTGGCCACCTCGCGCCAGAGATCCATCAGGAGCCTATCGGAGACTGCGCCAGCTTCGAGCTCGTTGAGCCTTGAGCCTTCAAGGGGCCGGAGGATCAGGAGCGCCGTTCCTGGCCCCGCCTGACCGACGAATACCACCTTGGGTACGAGGACTCCAGCCGCACCGGCGAGAAGTGTCATGCAGGCTTCGTGCTCGACCTGCTGGAGCCGACTCATCTGCAGCGGTGGGGCCGGCTCCTTGTAGGCGACGAAGCGCCAGGTCTTGGCCAGGAGCTGGGCGTTGCGCTCGTCCCGCCCGATCACCTTGACCTCGAGAGGACCAGCCTGATCGGCTGAATCGAACACAGTGGCATCGGGACCCTGGTAGGAGGACAGACGAACTGAGCTGGTGGCGATACCGGCGTGTGCCAGAGTGGCTTCGAGCTGCAAGATCGAAGGTTGGCCGCTTGGGGATCCGAAGCCCAGATGGGTCGCCGCGGCCATGCCCCATCCGACGAAAAGAGCTACGAGGAGCGCCGCTAGCAGGTCGTTTGGATACGTGGTCCCCACGTACGCTCCTCCTAGCACGAGCGCAACAACCAGCACCCGACCGAGTCGACGGGTCGGGCGAGTTACGTAGGGGCCAGCCGTGGCGACCACGGCAACCACCACGGAGAGGTGGACCAGCGGAGAGCCCGGCAAGACCCCGGCGTGGGTGAGGATCCTCAAGCTGGCACGAAGGCCGATCTGGCTGACCACCTCCGACTCCAGGATCCGGGAAACCACCCACGCCACCAATCCCGACAGCAGGAGGTCCCGGGCCAGTCGCCACCTTCGACCGACCACGGCTGCAGCAACGACCAAACCCACGGCCCATAAGGTGCCGATCCCCTCCAGCGCTCGGAACAGGGCCAGGAACCCGCTCGGCAATGAGTTGAACAGCCGAAAGATGTTTAGCTCGGTAGTGCCGGGGAGCTGGGTCTGCTCGGCGACGAGGACGGCCAGCAGCACCGAGGCACAGATGAGGCGGACCAGGTCGGAGAGGCGCCGACGGCTGGGCTCTTCGGACGTGCGTCCGAACGCCGGGCGTAGGCGCAGCGCGGCAGAGCCAGCGAAACGCAATGGGGAAAGGCGATACGCCCTGTCGGCGCTCACGGCTGGCTCTCTTATCCCAGCACAGGGGCAATCATTGTGTGCATTGTCAGGAGAGGAGCGGCGCGGACCACCATCGACCCGATTGTCCCCTGCTCATGGTGAGGCCGTCGTCGATGTCATCGTCATCCACTGACGCTAACGCCAAGCTCGGTCCAGTCATCCCCATTGGGCAAACGCTCGTTGTGCCCGGGGCAAGCCCCCCACAGGTGGTTTCCTGGAACCCCCTGACGCCGCGACGCGATCCCTGCTTGCTATCGTGCGCCATCGTGACAAGCAACGCCCCCCGCCAGGAGGCCATCTCCCGGCAAAGCCTGCCGCCGAGAGCAGGTCCGAACGAGGAGGCCCTGCGCCGCTTGGGTGACATGCTGGACACCAAGAGGCACCCGGCTCACCGCAAAAGGATCTCGAGACGCCAGCGTTTGACCAGGCGCGCCATCGCGGTCCTTCTCGCCTTGGCGGTGGCAGTGATCGGTGGGGTCGCTGGCTATGGCTGGTATCTCAACCGCCAGATCACCCGCATCAGCGTGAACAACCTCACCGCGCCGCCCGCGAGCGGTCCCGACGCCAACACGGAAAATATCTTGATGGTCGGGTCCACCTCCAGGTGCGCGCTCAAGGTTCAGAACCCTGCCTATGGCCTCTGCCAGGGATCCGCCACTTCCCGACCGGTGAATGGGGTGAACGCAGATGTCATCATGATCCTGCACCTGAATCCCAACAAGCACTCGATCTCCCTGCTGTCCATCCCGCGTGACCTCTTCCTTCCGAACGCCCGGTCCGGCCCCGGCGGCGGCTACAAGATCGACGCAGCCCTTTACCAGGGGCCATCGCAGCTGGTCAACGTCATCGAGGAGGACTTCGGCATCCCCATCCAGCACTACGTGGTCCTCAATTTCGACACTTTCGCCGGGGTGGTGAACGCCCTCGGCGGTCTGAAGATGTACTTCCCGATGCCAGTATTTGATGCCTACTCGGGTCTGAACGTGCCCACGGCGGGGTGCATCAGCCTCAACGGGGTGCAGGCGCTGCAGGTCGTACGGTCTCGTCACCTCCAGTACAAGGGACCCGGGGTTACCACCGACAACCACGCCTACTGGCCGTACGAGCTCCAGAGCGACCTCGGTCGGATCATCCGGGACCATGAGTTCCTCCGGGTTCTCGCCGCTGCGGTACGCAAGCAGGGCCTCGGCAACCCGGTCACAGACCAGAGCCTTGTGGCTGCGGTGGCTCCTCAGCTGACGGTGGACCGCGGCTTCTCCGCGGTGCAGATGATGCGACTCGTGATGGACTTCCACTCCGTGAGCGTGAGCTCTGCTCCACAGCTCACCTTGCCGGTGTCGGTGGGACCCAACCAGTCCTATGTTTACCAGGGATATCCCAAGGGAGACGTGGAGTTCCCGGCCGCAGTCCCCGACCAGAGCACTATCCACTCCTTCCTCCAGATCGGCTCGTCGACGAACACGATGACAGGAGCCTCGTTGCCATCACCTTCATCGGTCACTGTCTCGGTGCTCAACGGGACCGGCAGCTCCAATCAGGCGGCAACCACCCAGTCGGCGCTGCAGGCTCTCGGCTTCAAGGGCGTCGGTGTGGGTGACTTCACGCCCCTCGCGACTCAGTCCGAGACACTTGTCCAGTACTCCAGCCCGTCGACCCTTGGTGCCGCGGAGGAGGTCATGCGTTCGATGTCCGGCGCGGTGACGCTGGTGAGAGGACCCACCGCTGACGGAGCACAGGTGACTGTGGTGACAGGGACGCAGTTCGCCGTGGACACACCTACGGTCCCTACAGGAGGCACCAGCGCGTCCAGCGCACCAGGTACCTCAGCGCCCTCGACGGCAGTGACCGGCGCCCCGCGCCCCAGCTCCGCAGTTTCCCAGGCGGCCGCCAACGCAGGGTTCCAGCCTCCCTCGCCGGCCTCCTCGTCGCTCAAGCCATGGGATCCCCGCTCATGCACCGCGTCAGGCGGTGCAGGCTCATAAGAGCCGGCCCCATGTGCGGCAGGTTTCGTGGTGAGCATGCCCAGCTGATACCAGCTCAGTCGATGCCTGCGGGCCACAGCGGTCACTGTGGTGCTGCACTGTTTGGAACCGCTTAGAGGCCTGCGGAAAACCGCCGTGTAGGCTGTTCCAGGGAGAGGTGCGAGAGCGGCCGAATCGGACTCACTGCTAAAGGTCTGATGACGGGTACCGAAGCTTCTCCACGACCTGCAAGTTTGCGAGAAGTGCCTGCTCAGGCCGCAGTTGTCGCTCCGAACGCGTTGTCTAGTGGCTGCCATTTTTTGTCACCGACCGTCGTGCAGGAGTGAAAGTGAGATGAAACCAGAGGGCGCTTTGAGGAGCGTCGTCCCCCTGGCGTGGCAGAGGCTCCGCCTGTTGTCTTCCGGCAGGACTCGAACCAGGCACCGGCTCGAGTAATTGCCGTCGAGCGGGCGGTTCATTTCATCCGCCGGTAATCGGTTGTCGGTAGCGAGCCGGCACGATGTGGTTGACCCGTCGCAGTCACAGCCGCACGCTACGATGACGTTCATGGTGCGTCCTGAAAGCTGGACCAGACCTGCGGGTGTGAGTCCCGTCCGGGTAGTCGCCGGAGAGCCCGGTAGCAGGCCCCGGTTCGTCGTCGAGAGGCGGCGGGCTGAGCGGGGTGTCAAAAGCCTCTTTGGAAGGAGCAAGCGTGCGGGCCGTAGTGCCATCAGGCGCGAGTCCTGCAGCCTCGTCACATTTACAACGGGGGAGCCGAGCCGCTCATGTCACGGTGAAGGCCCATGTCCGACCTACCGGCGCTCCGGAGTTGCCTTGGTTGGGTCCTCCCGGGGTAAGGGGAGCGGCACGTACGCACGGTTTGGTTCGGAACAGGAGAGACCCGTCTTCCCAGCCTTGTCAGCAAAGACCGCTCGTATAAGCCGATGGTGAAGTCGAGCGGAGGGAAGCGGGAGTCCGACGGGGCCATAGTACTGATGATCGCTGCGAGAAACGCGGCGGGAGGGAAGGACCCCGACTTCGGTCACGCTTGTCATGGAGTGAGCTCGTGCAAGGACATGGCCGGGACCGCTCGGCCCAACCATCCCGGCGGGTGTAAGCCCGTCGTCAACGTGCGAGAGTTCCAGGGCCGGCTATGGGCTACGGCCAAGGAGTCGTCTCTGCCCCGATGTGCTGTCGATGACCCCAGGTGCGGTGACTGCGCGTCTGGTGACAGTGGCTCGGGTCTACGAGGAGGCTGCGTAACCATGCTGAGAAGACCGTCGGTGAGCTGTATGCGGGAGAACCGCACGTACAGTTCGAAGGGCGGGTGCTGGAAACGGAGCAATGCTGTTCGGTCCACTGCGGGTCCCAGGTCGGTGTGCTGAGAAATGCCACCTCAACGACCTGGTCGGGACCCAGCCGAAGAGCTGAGCCACCGCGCCAGCACTCGACCCAAGTCACAGGCTGCGAGTCCGCTGAGGGTGACGCCGATGGTCATCGAGTCGGCCGATGACGCCGAGATGCAAGAGGCTGTCACTGCCACCCTCGCCGCTGCAGGTGTCAGCGTCGAGGAGCTTCGCCGGCAGGCGGCCGAGAGCCGCTTCGTGTCCGAGCGCGCACGCAGGGCGTGGTTCGTCGTCTCGCCCTTCCTTGCCTCCCGCTGATCTCGGCACCCAGGCCCGGGGCTTCGCCCAAGAGGTCACGACGCTTCTCAACGCCACGATCACCGACGGGGTGACCTTCAGCGCGGTCATCGGGCGCCCTTCGGGGGCGTTGGTCCTCGGTCGGGGCGTGACCAAGACGAACCTGGACCCCCAGGCCGTGCCCTTGACCCTCGGGCGCCGGGACCCGAGTGCCTGGCTGTGGGTGGCCTTCGTCCTCGGGCCCGACCCCGAAGGCGAGCACCTGACCGTGTACAAGTCGGGCTTCGCCCTCTACGTCGATCCCGATCGCGACCAGATGATGCTGCACTATGACTACGAGCGCGAACCCGCGCACAGCTACCCGCCTGCCCATGTCCAAGTCCACGGCGTCGCCCAGCATCTGTCCGATCTGTCGGAGCGGAGATCCGGTCAGCGCAAGGATTTGCAGGACTTCCACTTCCCTGTCGGCAGGCGCCGGTACCGGCCGAGCATCGAAGACGTGGTCAAGTTCAGCATCACCGAAGATCTGGCCGACGCCCGACCTCGATGGCGAGACGCCGTCCTGGAGTCCCGCAGCAGGTGGGAAGACCGTCAACTCCGCGCTGCTGTGAGACGCAACCCCGGCCCCGCCCTTGATCAGCTCCGACGCGACGGGGTCATCCCTTGACCGGGCTAACCGGGGTCCCCTTGGTGGCGGTCCCTGTCTTCGCCGACCAGTTCGAGAACGGCCGCCGCGTCGCAGCCGCTGGTGCTGGCCTGGTCGTCGAGGTGGACGGCGGCTCGCGCGTCCGTGTCGTCGACGAGCGGGACGCGCCCCGCATCCGGGACGCCATCGAGGCCGTCCTCGCCACGCCTGGCTACCGAGAGCGGGCGCAGGCGATCGCCGCTACCATGTCCCACGCCCCGTCCGCCTACGAAGTGCTCGACGCTCTGCGCGACCCATAGCCCCGACGTAACGCGTCCCCTATTGGCGCTGGCGCCACGTCCCCCAATGCCGGGTACGTGGGACACGCCCGAGGTGCCGATCTGGGCGGGGACGTGCCGCCGCACCGGTGGGGTTCGGCGGGCGCGTTCTAGGTGTGGCGGGCTACCTTCGATAGAGCGGCGGTCAACGAGTGACCGTGACGTAGCGGGCGCCGGCCGCGGCTGCGGCCGAGCGGATTGCAGGGCCATCGTCGCCGTCCCAGACATACAGGGTGGCGTTGAGGTGCTCGGCAGCAGCGACCGCCTCGGCTCCGAGGGTCGAGACCCGATGGGTAGTGCTGATCTCGGCCATCCGATACGTGAGTGCCCGCAGCGGCACGACCTCGACGCTGGCGGGGAGCGCCATGAGCGTGCGACCGAGGGCCCGGCGTCGCGCGGGTGGCCACGAACCGGTGAGCGCTCCGCCACCGGCGGAGACGACGCTCTTCGATAGCCGGTAGAGGTAGAGGTTGGTGGTCGCCGGCTCGTGGTCGTGGAGAATGCGGACCAGCTCGTCTCCGATGTCGTCGGCGAGCAGGTCCCTGAGAAGATGGTCGTCGAGCAGCGCCTTGGTCACCAGGTGGCGAGGTCCGGGTCGTCGCCGAGCGCACGAACCCGCTCGGCGTGCTCGTCCCGACCGAGGAGATCGTTGAAAAGCCGCCTCCCCTCGCCCTTGGGTACCGCCAGGACACCGAAGCCGAGGTCGAGCACGTCGACGGGGCCGCCGTGGTCCAGATGCCACCGGTGTCGGGCGGCCGCCGGAAGGGACATCTGGCCCGAGGACGACACGACGTACTCCTGGATCTCGCTCACACCTCCAGCATACTTGGTAGCACGCTACTCGTCACCAAGTAAGCTGTTCCGTGACTGCACGCGCCCTACGTGCCGTTCGGGGCGCCCGAGGTTGTCCCGTCCGTGGTCGTTCTGCGTGGATGTTCCGTGCCGGGCGGCTCGGGCGGCCGTCACGTGCCATAAGGAAAACGGTATCCTTACCCACAGCTAGAGGTAAGGAGGGCTGTGGAAGCCGCCGCGCGTATCAGCACTAAAGGTCAGGTCACGATTCCCAAGGCCGTGCGGGAGGCCCTCGGCCTCCACGACGGGGACGCTGTCGTCTTCCGCCTCGAAGGGCAGCGTGCCGTGCTGGCCCGTACTGCGGACCTCCTTGAGCTGGCCGGCAGCGTGCCCGTCCCAGCCGGCAAGAAGGGCGTGCCATGGGCCGAGGTGCTCGGTCATACCCGCCGGGCCCGTGCTCACGCCCGACGGTGAGGGCCTTCGTCGACACCAACGTCTTGGTCCGTCACCTCACCGGAGACCCGCCCGACCTCGCTGCTCGGGCCACGCAGTTCCTTCGCGACGCCAACGAGCTGCTTCTCGCCGACTTGATCGTGGCGGAGACGTTGTATGTCCTCGAGTTCTTCTACGAGCTGAGCCGGCCCAGAGTCGCCGAGCTGGCGCGAGCCATCCTGGCGTTCGGTCCCGTGCAAGTCCTCGACGCCGACCTCCTCCTGCGAGCCGTGGAGGTCTATGAACTCGACCGCCTCGATTTCGCCGAGGCGTACCTCGTCGCCAGCGCCGAGCGCAGCGGCGTAGGGGTCGTGGCCTCATTCGATCGGAGCATCGACCGGGTAAAGACCGTCACTCGTCTCGAGCCACCCGGAACTCGGCACACGTAGGTGCCGTTGTGCATACAGCTAACGGCCCCTGCTCCGGAATCTCGAGCGAGTGTTCTGCTCAGTCAGGCCGCTAGCTTGCGCAGGGAAGCGATCCGGAGGTGACGGTGGCAGCAGCTTGGGTGATCAGGTCAGGAAAGTACGGCGAGCGGGACCAGTGGGCCCTCGACAACCGTGTCTCCGGGGGCGGTTGGAAGGAGATCCCGGACCTGGCTGGCTGCAAATCGCGAGAAGAGATCGGAGCGATCGTTCGCGCCACTTGGCCGATCGCCACCGAGCGTCCGCGTCTGGGAGGCAGCCGATGTCATCGATGCCGTGCTGCGGACGTACGATCGCCTTCCCGAGGAGATGCGGACCACCGTCCGCTGCGAAGAGTATGGATGCGGAGCGACTCCGCCCCCTGATGAGCGGGTCTCCCCTCGGGGACGAACGCCTCGTTCGGCGGGTAGCGGGGAAGACCCCGATGTGCCGATCTGGGCTCCTGTCTGGCCTGCCACGGCTGCGTTCTGGCGCGTTGTTCTGTTCGTCATGGTTGCCCGGCCGCACCATGTAGCCTGTAGGTAGGTACGTGGCTACATTGGAGGTGATGGTGGCGTCGCAGATGTCGAGCAGGGAGTTCAACCAAGACACCAGCCGGGCCAAGAAGGCGGCCGCAGATGGGCCGGTCTTCATCACCGACCGCGGGAAGCCCGCCCATGTGCTGCTCACCTTCGTGGCCTACGAGAAGCTTCTGGGCGTGGACCTGCTGGACCGGCTCGCGGAGCCGGCAGGCGTCGAAGATGTCGAGTTGGTGGTCGAGCCCTCCCGGGAGCTGCCCGAGGCGGCGACCTTCGCCTGATGTACCTCCTCGACACCAACTTGGTGTCGGAACTCCGCAAGGTCCGCGCGGCGTGGCGGCGTGGGCGACCTCGACACCCGCTGCGCAGCTGTTCATCTCCGCGATCACCCTCCACGAACTGGAGCACGGGGTGCTCCTGGCGGGACGCTCCGACCCGCGCAAGGGCGTCCTGCTGCGCGTCTGGCTCGACACGAGTGTCGTCGCGGCCTTCGCCGAGCGGGTCCTCCCCGTCGACGAGGCGGTCGCCCGCCGAGCCGCCCGGCTGCACGTGCCCGACCCGGCACCGTTTCGCGACGCCCTGATCGGCGCGACGGCCTTGGAGCATCACCTGACCGTCGTCACCCGCAACACCAAGGACTTCGAGAGGTTCACCGACCTCGACATCCTCAACTCCTGGGCCTGAGACCCAGCGCAGCCTGAAATCCCAGCGCCCGAGGTGCCGTTCGGTGTTGCTCGCCGTCGGTCACCGGGGCGTCGTTCTGCGCTGACGATCTGGACGCACTCTCTACACTCCCTACACCGAAAGTGGTACCGGATTCCCGCTCCGGTCTGGTACGGTGACGTCGTACCATCGGAAGGAGAGCTACCGTGGCAATCAGTGCTAGCGAGGCGCGTTCGCGCCTGTTCCCTCTTATCCAGCAGGTCAATGACGACCATCTCCCGGTGCGGATCAACTCCAAAGGTGGTGACGCCGTACTCATGTCGGCTGAGGACTTCGACTCCTGGCAGGAGACGATCTACTTGTTGCGGTCTCCCGCCAACGCCCGACGACTCATGGAAGCCGTCGAGCGGGACAAGGCCGGCCGAGGCACCGTCGTGAAGACCTTGGAGGAGCTCCAGGATCTGGCCGGCGACTAGTGCGAAGCATCCACTTCGACCCCGACGCGTGGGACGACTTCTTGTACTGGCTCGGCGCCGACCGGAAGATAGCGACAAGGATCGCACGCCTGATCAGAGACATCCAGCGCGATCCGTTCACCGGCATCGGCAAACCGGAGCCACTCAAGGGCGACCTGTCGGGATACTGGTCCCGCCGCATCGACGACGAGCACCGTCTCATCTATCGGGCTGACGACGCAGAACTCAAGATCCTCAAGGCGCGCTATCACTACAGCCAATAAGCAGAGGGGGAAGTCGCCGACCAGACACGACGTGGCGGCAGCCTCAACGAGTTCCCGATGTGCCGATATGTGTGGCTCCGGGCCGTAGGAGCCAGCAGGTTCGGTACTCGCGTTATGGCGCCTCCATGATCGGCACTTTAAGGACACCCCGAAGCCGATTCCGCCTCGAGATTTTGGGCTATTGTGGCCAGGGCCTGAGCTCTGAGCCCCGGTTCGGGCGATTGTCCGGAAGGTGATGATTGCGTCTCTGTGTCGTCGAGGCTGTGGTGGTCAACCGCCGCCGCTTTGACCCGCCAAAGTCGGGGCTTGCACGTCAAGGACTACCTGGCGACGGTCGATCCGACGACCGGGCCCAGCCCTAACCGTCATGCCAGGCGACGTCTTGATCCGCCGAGGAGGCCACCACGGATGCCGCTTACCCGGCCACTTCTCGTTCAGCCAGAACGCCGGGTTCGTTACCACGCCGAGCGAGGGGATTAGAAGATGTCCCGACCGGCTGAAGCGTTCGGACTCAGCGGAGACGGCGAAGTAGAAGTTGCGCGGCGTGCCGGTCGGAAGGCTCGCTGGCACCGTCACTCTGAATCTGAAGATGACTGCAATGCCGGGGACAAACGTTTCGGTCTGCGCCACGAAGAACCGAACCTTGTGATCCGGCGGGCAGCCGACCGCTACCTCCGACGCTTCATGGACGTTTCGTGGGGACCCATCGTCGTTCTTGGATTCGATCTCGAGAAAGTGCGGAACAATGACGTTCACGACCACGAGGGATGCCGCTGCCGCGCCGACATTGTCGAGGATCACTCGGAAGTTCGAGATCCTCGGCTGCAACGCGAAGGTCTGGTTGGGTATCCACGGATTGCCGTCAGGCGTCTCCCACCTGAACCCGACTTCCGGGACGCGTCGAAGCCTGGACCACCACGTAGAGAGCGCAACAGCCGCGGCCAAGGCAGCAAGTACAGAGAGCGAGAAGAGCACCCAGTCCCACGGGTCGCGCTGAACCCGGAGGACAGGTTCTACGGGCCGCCCGACGTACGGACCGCGCCGGGCCCCACGCACTGGAAGGAGCCGATGAGCAGAGTGCGCCACGGATGATCCCGCGCTCGGCCAGAACAGTGCGACCAAGGACCCAATCAGAGCGGCTATCAGGACGACGAACAGGACCTTCACCCATCGCCTGAGGGGAAGGGCGCCGTGATAAGTGACGTCGAACCACTGGAAGAAGCTGGCGACCAGGATCGAAATCCCTGTCAGCGCGCTTAGAAGTCCTGCTAACTGATCGTGCGTCACAGTTGGCCAGAGACGATACCATCCTCCGCATGGCACCGGGCGCGACCGTGGGCATGTCCCTTGTCCGGTCCGGTACAGCCACGCCCGGAGTCAGGTAGCGGTCTTCGCCTCTCGGTCTGGGCCCGAGCAGTGGATGATCTCGGTGGCGAACTCTGGCCGGAGCGCGGAGCGAAACGCGGAGGCGAAGTCCCCGGTCCTGCTGTCAGGCAGTGGCTCACCGGCCACGCGGCCCAGGCCGCTCACCGGGAGACCTCCGGACCGGGCAGCCAGCCAGCGCGCACCAGGGCCAGCCCATCGACGGACGGGGTGTTTGGAGGCTGTTGTCCAAAGCGGCCCTCGATGCCGGCACCTACACCGAAGCTGGCACCAGCCGTCGCTGTGCGGCCTGGATCCACGAACACGACGCCCTACGGGGTGCACTGGGGAATGCGGAGGCTGCCAAAGCCCTGGCGGAGTCCGTGGCAGCCGACGGACGCCTGATCGAGGTGGAGCGCTCCGCCCTGGGCGAGTGCGTCTCCGAGCTGGTCGGAACCAGGGACGAGGAGGACCTGGTGGTGCTGGCTCGCACCAATGCCAGCGCCGCTGAGGTTGCCGCCGTGTTTAGGCCGTCCGCCCGAGCCGGCCCAACCCGGATCAACTGTTCCAACCCGCAGCGCAGAGCGGGCCTGGGCCCGAGACCGGCTGCGGGCGAGGGAAAACCACTGGGAACACGGCGTGTTGGTGGTGGCCAACGGGGAGGTGGGAACCATCGTGGCGCTCACCAAGGCCGGAGCCCGCATCACCTTGGAGCGGGGCAAGACGATCGAGGTCACCCGAACCGAGTTGGCACGGTCTTGGACCCTGGCGGGCGCCAGCACCGGCGACGCCGCCCAAGGCATGACGGGGGGACGCTCGGTGGTGATCCTGGACGGTTCGGAGGGAGCGTCTTGGACCTATGCGGCTGCCACCAGAGGGCTTCGCCCACCCATTTACGTGGTCACTCGGGCTGAGGCGCCTGAGCACCACGACGGGGCCGAGCCCGATGGGCCGAGCGCAACAGAGGTGCTAGCTGCCGCCATGAGCCGAGACGACCGGGCAACGCCGCGTATTGAGAGCGTGGGGCTCCGCATCGACTGGGATCGCTACGGGCGCGTGGCCTACTCGGGTCCCGCCGGTGCCCCCCGTCTCATCGAAGACCTTCCGCCAGCGGGTCGGCGCCCATGTGTCCGAACAGAGATGGCCTGTGAACAGGTAGAACGCCTTCGGCACCCCAAGTGTGCGGCCGGCCCTGCCACCGACTAACCTAGTGACAGGGAGAGGTGCGAGAGCGGCCGAATCGGACTCACTGCTAATGAGTTGACCTGGTAACGGGTCCGAGGGTTCAAATCCCTCCCTCTCCGCTCTTCACGCGCGCTCGTAGCTCAACGGATCAGAGCATCTGACTACGGATCAGAAGGTTGGGGGTTCGAATCCCTCCGGGCGCACCAGAGAGGTCTTCACGTTTCGGGAGCCCTCATCTTCACGTTTGGGCCGGTGTCATCATGGCATCAGGCTGTGACGCGC
>JAVKSL010000034.1:0-29554 GCA_039583695.1 Acidimicrobiales bacterium
TGCACCCCGACGGCCTGCACACCGAGGCAGGGATCGGGCCCGGAGACGCGTTGAAACGGGCGGTGAAGATCCGCTCTAGGCTGGTGCATCGCCGCAGCAGGCCTTCACGGCCGCCATGGCGGTTGCCCAGCACCACGGGCGCCCGCACACCCCGACGGACCAGGCATGGATCGAGACGCTCTTCGGCCACGTGAAGGGCGAGTGGCCGCACCTCGAGCGCGTCAGCGACCCGGCGCTCTTGGAGCACGAGCTCGACCGGGTGCGCACCGAGTACAACTCGGTGAGGCTCCATGCCGGCATCGGATATGTGACTCCTAACCTAACGACGAGCACGAAGGACGGGGTGAGACCATCCGCGAGGCCCGCCGACGGGGCCTCGATCGAGCGCGCCAAGAACGCCTCGATTACCATCGTCGGCACACCACCAACACCGGGGAGTCGGGCCAGTGACTTGGTTCATTTTCAGCCGGACTTCCGAGGCAAAGTCAGACACACCTCACCCGACAGAGGTCTCCTCGGGACCGACCAGGGAGGTGCCCATGGCCCGAGTCGCCCTCTATGACATTGCCCCGCAAGATCTATGAAATGCGCGACGATGTTTTCGGGAGAGGTTGGTCTTTTTGGTTTGTCTCCGGCGGGGTGTTCATGCTGCTTGGGCATACACGGCGGGGAAGCACCGGCCGTGCACCGCGAGGGCGGCGGACATGACCCGTTGGTCGTGGGCGGTGACACGGTAGAGTTGTTAGTCTTTCACCTTGGCGACCAGTCCGTGGCCGCGAAGCTTGGCGATCTGACGGGAGGTCCGCGCGGATCGGCGCCGGGCTTCTGCCTCGGTCGTTGGTGGGCGGGGATGGAGTCGTTCGCACAGGTCGTTGTTGCGGAACCCTCCTCGCCGTCCAGGTGGCCCGCCGGCCACCTACGCCCACTACCGTCCGTCCGTCCGTCCCGGGCTTGCCCGGCTACTTTCCGACGCGGGCTTGGGCGCGTTCGGCCGCATCGCGGTGGACGGACGCTGCCGCCTCGCATCGCCCCAGCCGCGAGGCGCTCGTGTCGCGGCCCGCCAGCCCCGGCCTGCGAGTCGTCGATCTGCGCCCTTCGGGCGTTCGCGGACTCCTTGCCGACCTCGCCCTCGCCGACCTGCTCGGCGAAGCGGCGCGCTGAACTTGAACTACGGATCCTCTGAAGCGGCTGAGCGGCCACACATCGTATACCCGTAACGTCCGCCTCGAAAAGGACTTTTGCCGCACGCAACGGCGTGTACGGAGTGTTTTGGGGGACGTCGCCGCGCTCCGACTGCACTACACGAAGCGTCCACACAGGCGGTTTCCTGCCGACGGCTATCTACGATTCGCTATGCTCTGGGCGTGGACACTGCGGCCGTATTGTTGAGAGAGGCCAGGCTCCGTGCCGGCTTATCCCAGGTGGAGTTGGGCCGTCGGGCTGGGGTGACCCAGAGCGTGGTGAGCGCCTATGAGTCCGGTGCCCGCCAGCCGTCGGTCCCGATGCTGGCTCGTCTCGTTGCCGCCACCGGGTTGGAGCTGGAAATGCGCCTATCCGAGCCTGCGACAACGGATCCGACGAGCGGGGTGCTCGGTCAGCGGGTCCGCCGTCACCGCGTCGAGCTGCAGGCGGTGTTGGCCCGCTACGGGTTGAGCAACCCCCGGGTCTTCGGAAGTGTCGCCCGCGGCAAGGATGGCACTGAGAGCGATGTCGACCTGCTCGTAGATGTACCCGAAGGTGTGGGCCTGGTGACCCTCGGGCGCTGCCAGGCGGATCTCGAGGGGCTGCTCGGGGCACCCGTCGATCTGGTGCCCGCGAGTGACCTCAAAGCAGGCGTGGCCGCCGAGATCTTCGCCGAGGCGGTGAAGCTCTGAGCCGCCGGGACCGTCAACGCCTCGAAGATGTCGTTGCCGCCGCCGACGCCATCCGCGCCCACCTCGAGCGCGGCGACCTTCATGACGGGCTGATCTTCGACGCCGTGCGGGTCCGCCTCATCGAGATCGGCGAAGCAGTCAAAGCCCTCCCTGCGGAGCTGCTCGCCCGCGAACCGGCCCTTCCCTGGGCACAGATCGCCGGGATGCGCGACCGCCTCGCCCACCGCTACTTCGATACCTCCCACGCCATCCTCGCGGCCACCGTCAGCGACGACCTTCCGGAGCTCGAAGCAGCGGTCGTGCGACTCCTCCAGACGGTCGACGGCCAGGGCCAGGGCAACTGAGGAGTCTCGGTCCGGTGGGTCACATATGGGTCACGAGGGATCCGGGACCGGGGCTGATGATCACATAGGGCCTGGTCAGGGCCTCGCTGATCACGCCGGGCGACTGGCACTGATAATGCTGAGGTTGCTGGTTCGAGTCCAGCTAGCCCCACACCACACCTACTCCAGCAAGTCGAACCATCAACCGCTCGCCCCCTACGTCCCTGCTGTCCTCTGCGCCTCCTCGTACATCTCATCCAAGCGCTCAGTCAGCGCCTTGGACCCCTCATCCAACAGGTGCCGATAGATGTCCAAAACCCTCGTCCGCGCATCGAAAGCGCGCCCGGTCAGGAATCCGCCAGTGAGACCAAACGCTTTTCCGGCTTTCACGCAGGCTCTCGAAGACGCACACCCTCGGGGGTGATGGCGAGGGTGAAGTCCACGCCGAGCGCCGCGGAGAGCCGGGCCAGGGTGGACACGGACAGCTTGTGATCGCCGGACTCCAGCCGGGCCACGTGGGGCTGGCGCATCCCGAACAGGCGCCCGAAGGCGGTCTGGGTCAGCCCGTGCTCGACCCGGCAGCGGATCACCCGGATGGCGACCTCGTTGGCGAACTGGGTCCGCTCGTGGCCGACCCGGTACTCCGGGTCGGCCAGGTCCTGCTCGTGAAGTTCGGCGGCGGTAGTCAGCTCGGACAGTCGTGGCATGGTCGTCATTCCTTCAGCTCAGCGAGACGCCTCGCGGCGGCGCTGCACGCCCGCCGAAAGCCTTGTGGGTCCTCTTGGCCTCGGGGGGCGACGGCGGTCACCACGAAGCGGTCGCGACCTGGCGGTACAGCGCCCGCCAGGGGCCTTTCCCGCTTGTGGGCGTAGCTCCCGCAGACCGAGGGCTCCTTGGACGGCACTGGTGTGGGGATGACCAAGAGCCGGCCCGATGGCCTCCAGCGCCACTGCGTTGTACAAGGCGTTGCGCTCCACAGCCGGCAGCGACTCGCGCTCCTCCCCGGCCTCGGAAAGCTAGATCACCGGCTACACACGAGCGAACTATACCATCGTTGGTATGTCCGATCAACGATTTTCGATTGGCGACTACGCGTTCCCTGCATTCGTTGCCAGCTCCGTCAGGCGCCGCTCGAGGAAGCGGCGTCCCGCGCCGTCGTCGCTGAGGTCCCTCGCGCGCTGATAGGCGTCGCGCGCCTCGTCAGTCCTCCCGAGGCGTCGCAGGAGCTCGGCTCGGGTCGAGTGGAGGTAGCGAAAGTCGTCGAGGCCGAGTCGGTCCACGATCGCCAGCCCGGCGGACGGGCCCTCGGTCTCGGCGACGGCAATGGCACGGTTCAGCTCGACGACGGGCGAGGCAGTCAGGCGGAAGAGCTCTTTGTACAGCGCGGCGATCTGCTCCCAGTCGCACGGCGTCTCGGAGTGCAACGAAGCGATCGCAGCCTGCAGCACGTAGGCGCCGCGGCCGCCCAGGATGAGCGCGCGCTCGAGCTCGGCGCGCCCGGCGGCGATCTGCTCGGTGCTCCACCTCGACCGGTCCTGGTCGCCCAGCAGCACCAGCTCGCCGTCCTGAAAGCGCGTCTCGCGGCGGGAGTCGTGCAACAGCATCATCGCCAGCAGCCCGTGAACCTCGGGGTCGTCGGGAAGCAGGTCGGCGAGGGCCCGTCCCAACCAGATCGCTTCGGCGGCCAGTTCGTCGCGGCCCCCGTAGCCCTCGTTGAAGATCAGGTACACGACGGCGAGCACGGCGTCGAGACGCTCGCGGAGCAGGTGCTTCGGAGGTACGCGGAAGGGGATCCCCGCCGCTTTGATCTTGCGCTTGGCCCGCACCAGCCGCTGCGCCATCGTTGGCTCCGGCACCAAGAACGCCCGGGCGATCTCGGTGGTGGTCAGCCCGCCCAGGGTGCGAAGGGTGAGCGCAACCTGCGCCTCGAGGCCGAGCGCCGGGTGACAGCAGGTGAAGATGAGCTCGAGGCGCTCGTCGGGAAACGTCGTCGTGGTCATTGGCGCCTCATCAGGCACGGCTGCGGCGAGCAGGCCGAGCTTCGAGGTGAGAACCCGGTCCCGGCGAATGCGGTCGGTGGCCCGATTCCGAGCCGTCCGCATCAGCCAGGCGCGCGGGTCGCTGGGAATCCCGCCGTGCCGCCAGCGATCGGCGGCTATGGCGAACGCCTCCTGGGCGGCCTCCTCGGCGAGGTCGAAGTCGCCGAGGAGGCCGATCAGGGTGGCCAGGACGCGGCCCCACTCCTCGCGGAAGACCTGGTCGAGGGTCGCTACCAATACACCTCGGAGGGTCGGATCTCGACGGCGCCACCGTAGCGTGCAGCTGGGACGCGGGCGGCCACTTCGATCGCCGCATCGAGGTCGTCGGCCTCCAGGATGAACAAGCCGCCCACGGCCTCCTTCATACCGGCGAACGGCCCGTCGGTCGTCAAGGTCTTGCCGCCCTCGACGCGCACCGTCGTCGCGTTCTCGGGCAGGCCCATCGACGGCACGGCGGTGACGCCCGGCATCTGGTTGATCGTTTGGTAGTCGGCGTAAACCTGCTTCTGCTCCTCCTCAGGAAGCGCAGCCTGTCGCTGCTGCGCGTCGCCCTGATAGATCACCATGATGTACTTCATGGACTTCTCCTCCTCGTTCGAAGTCGGTGGCAGTAAGACGAACGGCGAGTCCAGAAATCGACAGGTCGATCCCAGAATCTGGGTCCTACCACCCCATCACCAACGGCCGTAGGACCCGGCGGTGAGCGGACGCGGACCGCCTGATCTGCGCTCATCCACCGTAAGGTCGACACCGCCCTCGGCAGCGCCGCTCGACCGTTCTCGTAGCGTCGCGTCGACTAGCATGCCGTCTTACAGGCCGAACGCCTTGCGGCCACGCGGGTGATCGCTCGCGTCGGTCCCATAGCGGGATGGCGAGCGACGCCGGTCGTCGCACCCGGTGCCCGTGAGGTCATTTCCCAGAGCCGCCCTGAAGTGGCCTACATCCATTTCGTCGGGGTCGACCCGGCGCTCCGCCAGGCCGCAGTGGGAGATGCATCCACGACAGCTTCTTCGCCCACGCGGCACGACACGGTGCCCGCACGTTGAGTGCATCATCAGCCCGGCAAACGCCACATCGCTGGCCTTCCCCACCGACCTCGGGTTCGACCTGGAGCCGAGCGAAACCGTCATGGCCGCCATACCGGTCCAGCGTGAGTCACGACCACCTGCTCGTCCCCCATCACCAAGGCAAGCGTACGATGGGATCGACGCGGAGGACATCGCCAAATGGCTCACCGAGTGCGACGTCTCCCCGGCTGGTCGCTCGCCGGGACCGCATCGCCACCAACCTCGCCCGCCACCTCGGTTACCGCATGTTGCGACGGGACCCGGTGATGGTGATCGAGCCGCTCACGGGGCCCTCGTCTCGGGACTGTCGTGCCTGCTCCCGGTTATCAGGCTCACGATCTCGTCGGGATCGGTCGACACCGTGCTCCGCGTGCCGACCTTCTCGCCCCGGCGCAGCACGACGATCCGGTCACTGATGCGGAACACCTGATCGAGGTTGTGGCTGACCAACAGGACCGCCAACCCGCTATCTCGAAGACCCTTGATCACTCCCTCGATACGGGAGGTCTCGGTCACGCCGAGCGCCGCAGTGGGTTCATCCATGACGATCATGCGGTGACCCCATCCGACGGCCCTACCGATGGCCACCGCCTGGCGTTGGCCTCCAGAGAGCGCCCGGACGTGGGCCCTGACCGTGGGTATGTTGACACCGAAGCCGGCAATGATCTCCTTGGCCTGGGACTGCATGGCCCGTTTGTCCATCACTCGGAACGGCCCCCGTCGCCGGACAAGCTCTCGGCCGAGGAACAGGTTGGCCGCCACGTCAAGATCGTCAGCGAGCGCCAGCTCTTGGTACACCACCTCGATCCCTTGCGCCCGAGCGTCGATGGGTTCCTTGAAGTCGGCCTGCTTGCCATCAACGAAAAGTTCCCCGCTGTTGGGGCGGATGACCCCACCGATGATCTTCATCAGCGTCGACTTGCCGGCACCGTTGTCTCCCACCACAGCCACGACTTCCCCACTGTGGATGCTGAGCGACACGCCCGTCAAGGCCCGCACCCCTCCGAACCGTTTGACGATATTGCGTACCTCGAACACCGGCGTGCCGGAGGCCCCGCCAGTCCGACCGCCGAGCACGCCCGAGCTGTTCAGTGATTCCTCACCTTTGGTAGCGTCCTCGGGAGGTCGGATGGCTGCCATGTGCGCCTACCCCGTGTAGGTCGGGATGTACTGCTTGATGGCCGATATCACCGCAGGGGTCGAGATGGTGGACTTGGTCGCCAGGGTGTACGGCGTGTCGACCCGCTTGGGCACCGACTTGCCCTGCTTGATCTGGATCAACTCTTGAACCGCCTGATATCCCATCTGATAGGGCGACTGGAGGATGGATGCAGAGATGACGCCCTGCTTGATGAGGTTCACCTCCCCCAAGTCGGCGTCAAAGCCGGCCACGACGATCTTGCCGACCTTGTTGGCCGCCTGCACCGCTTCGGCGGCTCCGATCGCGGCACGGTCGTTTGCTCCGAAGATCAGGTTGAGCCCGGGGTGCGACTGGATCAGCGCTGCCGCCTCGGCGCGGCCGGTCGGGATCGAGTTATTGGCGATCTGCTGACCCACGAAGCTGAAACCCGGGAACGACGCCATGCCCTGTCGGAATCCCTTGGGCCGGGCGATGCCGGTGCTCGAGATCTCGTTGAAGTCGATGATGGCGTACTGCCCCTTGCCCCCGGCCAGCTTCGCGGTGTACTTGGCCAGCGCCGCAGCCGATCCGACGTTGGTGGTGGCGAGGAAGCTGTCGGCCACGTTGGGAGTCACCCCGGAGTCAACCGTGACCACAGGTATTTTGGCGGCGATCGCCTGCTTGACGGGGGTGAGCAGGCCGGTGGGTGTCTGGGCGGCCAAGATGATGCCATCGACGTGGGTGGTCACTGCCTGGTTGACCATGCTGATCTGGGTGGCGAGATCCGTGCCGGAGACCGGTGCCTCGAAGCCCACGCTCACCCCAAGCTTTTTCGCGGCCGCGTCGGCGCCGTCTTTCACGGCCAGCCAGTACGGCGAGGCGTTGGACTTGGTGATCAGCTCGAAGTTGTAGTGCGTGCTGGCCGCCTTGGCCGAGGTCGTCGGCGATGAGCCGCATGCCGCGGCCACCAGCATCAGGCTGACGAGACTGGCGCTGATTGCCAAGCCCTTTCGCCTGCCGGTCTGCGCCGGTCGGCGCTGTTGCCGGGTCCTCCAGGTCGTCCGTCCAGTCATGGTGTCCTCCTTATTGTCGCGATGATCACGGTATCTCGGATGGGTGGTCATGCAGCTGTGGTCTCTTGCACCTGCACTGGCTCTGTTCGCACGGAGCTGCCCGGTCGTCGCCGGAAGTTATCGACGTACACGGCCAGCAGGACCACCACACCGAGCAACACGCTCTGGAAATAGGTGGATACTCCGAGCAGATCGGTCCCGTTGTTGAGCGTGGTGATCAGCAGAGCTCCGACCATGCTCCCCCAGACGGTGCCGACTCCACCGAATAGGCTCCCGCCGCCGATGACGACCGCAGCGATGGAGAACAGCTCGTAGTTGTTCCCGGCGTTCGGCAATG
This sequence comes from Acidimicrobiales bacterium, assembly GCA_039583695.1. Classification (GTDB taxonomy): domain Bacteria; phylum Actinomycetota; class Acidimicrobiia; order Acidimicrobiales; family JAJPHD01; genus JAVKSL01. The sequence goes on from JAVKSL010000034.1 coordinate 7,834, forward strand.
CCCCGGCCACGTAGGCGGCAAGGATGATCCCGCCCACAGCGGAGCAGATGCCGGAGAAGACGTACACCGACAGGATCTGTCTCTTTACCTTTATTCCCGCGACCCGGGCAGCATGGATGTTGCTCCCGATGGCGTAGGTATACCGGCCGTACCGGGAGGTGGCCAGCACCGCCTGGGCGGCGATGGCGAGCACGATCAGCACGATCACGATGTAAGGCAGAAAGCTGATGCCGGCGCTACCGAAAGTGGTGAAACCCGATGGCAGCCCGAAGACCGGCTGGCCGCCCGAAGCGAGCAGGGCGACCCCGCTCCCTATGGCGAGGGTAGCGAGGGTAGCGATGAAAGGCGGCATCTTGAACATCGTGATCAGGGTCCCGTTGAACACCCCAACCACGGCACCCACCACAAGCCCCAGCACCACCGCCAGCCAGAACGGCCACCCTGCTTGATAGACGAGCGCCATGGAGATGGCGCTGAGGGCAAGGACCGATCCCTGGGAGAGGTCGATCCCTGCCGTGATGATCACGAACGCCTGGCCCACGGTCAGGATGGCCACGACGGTGACCTGTTGGAGAATCCGCAGGATATTGGATGTGGTGAAGAAGTAAGGGCTTGCGAAGCTGAAGACTAGGACCATCGCGATGAGGGCCCCGGCGACGAGTGAGGAGTTGGCGACGTCCCGGAGCTTGGCTCGCCGTGTTTCCCAGGCGAGCCACTCGACCCTCGGCTCTTCGGTGGGACGAGGCGCGGAACCCGTGGCTCGCCGCTGACCCAGCGATACCATGGCACCGACCCTTCCCTTCACTGCCACGGATGCTCCCTTCCCTGTCCGGTCCGATTTGCGGCGTTGAGGACGTCCCCGCCAACGGGTCCGAACCCACCCTTTTGGGTAGTTGCGCCGGCAGGGGTATGGGTCGACATGGGCAGCATCAGCGATCCAAGCGATCGATGTCTATATCCATGAAGCGACAGGCGGCCTCCAGCTCTGCCACCACGTCCCCCGGCACGGCATGGATGTGGTTGGCCCCGAAGCGGGCCAAAAAGGCGTGGACGGGAGCGTCGAGCCGGGTGAAGGCGTGGGGCCAGACATAGGTGCTCTGGTGCATCAATTCCTCATTGGTGGTCTCGTCGTATTGGACGAAAGCTCCTTTGGTCAGTTGGAGGCGGTAGCGGCCGTCCTGACGGCTCAGGCGGGCCAGGGTCATGTCTCCCGGCGCGGCAAGGTGGTGAACCGATGCACCCCCCGCCGGGAAGTAGAACTCCTCTGGGTAGAGGTGGACGTGGGCCAGGTTCTCCGCCGGATCCTCGCTCCGTGCCGCGAACCACGTGGCGTGCTGACCGCTGTTTACCAGGTCCCAGATGCCCCGGTCGGAGAAGTAGTGGCGGACGTCAGCGAACAGCACAGGACCACCGGTGATCGCCTTCATCACCTGCATGGTGAGCGCGCCGTCCATGTCGCACTCCGTCGCGCAGACATGTGGCTCTTTGGGCCCCTCCCAGTCGTAGGGATCATTGAGGAACGCCTCGGCCACGTCAGTCGTCGCAAAGTGGCTGGTGAGCTCGGGTTGGCCCTTGATTCCCGAGAAGTCCAGATGCCACTCCTCGATGATGTCGCGCACGGCGTGGTACGAACGGACCTGCCGTTCCAGTAGTTCGGGGGTCAGCCGGTCGCCGTCGTAGTGCACACCCGCTGCATGCTTCTCGAACCATTCGCGGCCTGCGCGAGCACGGCTCGGCTCGACCAGCGCGGAACGCCGGACGATTTCCCACTGGTCGATCTCTTCGACGTCGATGCCGAATCGGCGCATCCACTCGTCCGTTCGGCCCACCGCCGTGTACATGCCCATCGACCGACCTCCGATCCGGCCGAACGTGGCACCTTCGAGTCCGCGGACGGCCTGCGCGGCACGGGCCGCGGTCTGGAGGCGACCGGCGACCGGCGGGTCTCCCACGTCCCCCCACAACCTCTCGTGCTGCCGGCCAATCTGGTCCAAGCTCCCCCCGGCCGCCAGCATCGCCACCATGCCCGGATACTTGGGGTCGATGGTCGAAAAGAGCAGAAGCGGCCCAACCGTGGCGCGGGCGGCCAGCATCGAGAAGTTCGGAAACGCCCAGACCGGATAGTTGAAGACCGTGATGTCCGGCCGGAGGGCCGCCATCCGCCGGCCTTCACGGGCTGCCCCTTCGTTGGAGGTCACCGGTCCCTCCGCCCGTTGGACGGTGTGCCCCGACTCTTGCAGCACCGACACCAGGCGGTCTTCGATGCCCTGCACGAAGTCGGCCACACTGCTATGCACGTACTCCCGGCCATCGCTGAAGGTCAAGATCCCGATGCTGGGCATTCCCCCCCCTCCGTAAACGATTAGCTCACATCTATGGCCTTAGACCTGGGCTTGCTACAGTATTCCCATTCCCAAGAAGGAGACTCAAGTAATGGATTTCTTAACACTGTACCCCGGGTCGATCGTTCTGTCAAGGGGGCCCTCGTTCCATGCTGAGCACCCCCCGCCCGAAGAGCGACCGTAGATGGCAACGATCATCGACGTGGCCGATGCGGCAGGGGTCTCCACCGCAACAGTGTCCCGTGTCGTCAACAAGAACCCCAAGGTCGACCCGGAGTTGGCGGCACGGGTGCACAAGGCCATCTCTGAGCTCGACTACCACCCGAGCAGGCTGGCGCGGAGCCTGCGGACCCGTCAGAGCAAAGTGTGGGCGGTCGTCATCTCCGACATCCGGAACCCCTTCTTCACCGAGATGGTGCGGGGCATCGAGGATGCAGCGTACGCCAGCGGGTATTCGATCGTCCTGTGCAACGCGGATGAGGACGAGGTCAAGGAAGCCTCGTACCTCCAATTTGCCATCGCCGAGCATGTCTCGGGCATCGTGCTCGCCCCGGCGCAGCATGGGGGGAGCACGATGGACTCGGTGCTGGAGCGAGGAATCCCCGTCGTCACCGTCGACCGGAGGTTGGACAACTATGAGCTGGACCGCGTCGAGGTAGACAACCGCGCGGGGGCCGAGCAGGCGGTCGTCCACTTGATCGAACGCGGTTACGAGCGGATCGGTCTGATCGGAGGACCGCAGCTCACTACCACCGGCATCGACCGCCTGGCCGGATACCACCGCGGCTTGGAACGGTACGGCCGCCAGGCCGACCCGAGACTGCTTCGGACCGGTGATTTCCGCGAGGCCGGCGGGTACCAGCAGATGCAATCGCTCTTGGCGTTGCGAACGCGTCCTGACGCCGTCTTCGTCGCCAACAATTTGATGACCGTCGGGGCGCTACGAGCGCTCCGGGAGGCAGGCGTCTCGGTCCCCGAAGAGATCGGGATGGTCGGCTTCGACGACATGCCGTGGGCCCCACTCCTCCACCCGCCACTAACAACGGTGGCCCAGCCCATCTACGACATCGGCTCGGAGACCGCCCGGTTGCTGCTCAGCAGGCTCGATGGTTATCGCGGTAGCCCTCGTCAGGTCATCCTCGCACCGTCGCTCAAAGTGAGAGCGAGTTCCACGCCAAACGCCATACCGAGCCTGCGATACTCGAGCGGCGGCCGAGGGTGAAGCGGCCGTGATGGACTTGGTGCTTGGTATCGACATCGGCACCTCGACGACAAAGGCCGTGCTGGCTGACGGCGACGGCGAGGTGGTCGCCCGGGCCGAGCGGGACCACTGTCTCTCCCTTCCGCAACCGGGTTGGGCGGAGCACGACGCAGACACCATCTGGTGGGCGGACGTGATGGCCACGGCGGCTGAATTGGCTGGCTCCGGCCGATCCATCCGGGCGATCTGCGTCAGCGGAGTGGGTCCCTGCCTTCTTCCTCTCGACGAGGCGGATCGCCCGCTCCGCCCGGCGATCCTCTATGGGATCGACTCCCGGGCCGGTGCCGAGGTTGATGAGCTCTCCGCGCGCTATGGGAAAGAGAACATCCTCCGGCGTGGTGGGTCGCCGCTCACCAGCCAGGCAGTCGGGCCCAAGCTGTTGTGGCTCCGACGGCACGAGCCCGAAGTCTGGGCCCGGACACGACGGTTCGCCATGGCAAGCTCCTATGCGGTGCTGCGCCTCACCGGTGAGTACGTGCTCGACCATCACTCGGCCAGCCAGTGCGACCCGCTCTACGATCTCACCACCGAGTCGTGGATCGGGGAACGGGTTGCCGAGATTGCACCCGCGGTGGAGTTCCCTCGCCTGGCGTGGGCCGGCGAGATTGTTGGGACACTCCGTCCAGAGGTGGCCCGCGACCTCGGCCTCGCCCCGGGCATACCGGTGCTGGCCGGCACTATCGACGCGTGGGCCGAGGCGGAAAGCGTCGGCGTGAGAATCCCGGGAGACACCATGGTGATGTACGGGACCACCATGTTCTTTGTCCGGGCGATCGGGACCCTGCGTCCGAGCCCGGCCCTCTGGGGCACCGTCGGGCTGAGACCCGGGAGCCGGACACTGGCGGCCGGGATGGCGACCTCGGGAGCGTTGACGGTTTGGTTCCGCGATCTCGTCGGATCGGTCAGCTTCCCCGAACTGGATGCGGAGGCAGCTTCAGTGCCACCCGGGTCCGACGGGCTCGTGACGCTTCCCTACTTCGCCGGAGAACGAACCCCGCTCTTCGATCCCGACGCCCGGGGCGTGATTGTAGGCCTCACGCTCCGGCACGGCCGAGGTGCCCTTTACCGGTCGCTCCTCGAGGCCACTGCCTTCGGCGTCCGCCACAACCTGGATGTGATGGCCGCCGCTGCCGGTGACCGGACCCGGCTCATCGCGGTGGGTGGGGGGGTCAGGGGGGGGCTCTGGCCCCAGATCGTCTCGGATGTCACCGGCCTGGCTCAGGATCTGCCCGTGCAGGGGATCGGCGCCTCTTACGGGGACGCGCTGCTCGCCGCGCAGGCGATCGGAGCGACGCCGCAGGAGCGGTCATGGGCGACCATTCAGGGCACCGTCAGGCCGGTGGCTTCGCGGAGAGCACTCTACGACGAGATGTACGACCTCTATCTCGACCTCTACCGGGCGACCGCGAGACACGCCCACGCCATGGCCGAACTCCAAAAACAGGGAGGAACGGACACATGAAGATGACCTATGAGGCAGCCGAGGACCACTACAACCACGAAGGCTACCGCCGGTGCGGCCGAGGCGGATTGAGGCTTCCGCCGTTGTCGAGGGGACATTGGCAGAACTTCGGCGACGAGAGGCCCCTCGGGGCCACCGGGCGACCTCGCCAGGCGAGCACCGTCGGTCGGGCCTAGGGGGCGGGGTGGCGACGATCACCGGATTCGACACCTTCGACATCCGCTTCCCGACCTCGGTCGACCTCTACGGCTCCGACGCCATGAACAAGATGCCCGACTACTCGGTCGCATACGTCGCCATCCGCACCGATGACGCCAACGTCAGCGGCCATGCATTCGTTTTCACGACAGGGCTGGGCAACGACATCCAACTAGCGGCGATCCGGGCGCTCGAACCACTCGTCGCCGGCGCCGACCTCGATGGAACACTCGATAATCTCGGAGCGTTGTGGAAGCGCCTCGTCGCGGAGAGCCAGTTGCGCTGGCTCGGTCCGGAAAAGGGTGTCGTGCACATGGCAATCGGCGCGGTGGTGAACGCTTGCTGGGACCTCGCATCCAAGCGAGCCGGCCTTCCGCTGTGGCGGTTGCTGTCGGGGATGCACACCGAACAGCTCCTCGACCTCGTCGATTTCCGCTACCTGAGTGACGCTCTCACGCGGGGCGACGCCCGAGCGATCCTCGAGGCTGCCGGACCGGGTAAGGCGGAGCGCATCGCCGAGCTCGCGGAACGCGGCTATGGCGCATACACGACCACACCGGGCTGGCTCGGCTACTCAGACGGGCGGCTCGTCACCTTGCTCCACGAGGCGGTAGCCGACGGTTTCACCCAGGTGAAGTTGAAAGTCGGTGGGGACCTCGAAGACGACATCCGCCGACTCGGACTCGCCCGTGACGCCGTCGGTCCGCACATCGCGATTGCGATCGACGCGAACCAGGTTTGGGACGTCGAACAGGCGATTGAATGGATACAGGCGCTCAGGCGGTTCGACATCGCCTGGATAGAGGAGCCGACAAGCCCCGACGACATCCTCGGCACCGCCACAATCCGTCGAGCCGTCGCTCCGGTGCCGGTTGCGACGGGCGAGCACGTTGCCAACCGCGTGATCTTCAAGCAGCTCTTGCAGGCCGAGGCGATCGATGTCATGCAGATCGACGCCTGCCGGGTGGCGGGGGTTAACGAGAACATCGCCAACCTGCTGCTGGCGGCCAAGTTCGGTGTCCGGGTTTGCCCGCACGCCGGTGGCGTTGGCCTCTGCGAAGCGGTCCAGCACCTCTCCTTCTTCGACTACGCGGCGGTCTCGTCAACTCAGGAGCGCAGGATGATCGAATGGGTCGACGATCTCCACCAGCACTTCGTCGCGCCGGCCGCGGTCATTGACGGTCGCTACCGGGCACCCGTCGTCCCCGGTGCGTCAACCGAGATGTGCCGCGCGTCGATTGAGTGGTTCACCTATCCGGGCGGTCCGGCCTGGGTGGCCGTGACCAGCTGTTAACGGTGCCGCTGGCGTACGACGGCAGGCCGTCGTACGCCACCAGGAGTCGTTGCGAACGGCCATCACAACGACACAGCTCGCTGCGCCAGTGGCCGGTGACCTCGGAAGGGAAGAAGAGCCCGGCCAAACCAGATCCTAAGCCGGGTCCCGCCCGGCATCTCCTTCGGCCGCGTCGCCGAGGCTCGCTGTCGCCGGAGCGATTGCACTTAGTGCGCTTTTCGGTGCGAAACCGCGATAGCTTCCAGCCTATCATTGCACCGTGGGCGCCAATCTGGACATCGTGCTCGGCGGGCTGGTCGACGCGCTGCGCCAGCAGGACCCGGCGCTGATCGGCCAGCTGCTTGCGCCCGACGTGGTATGGGAGGGGATCCGACCAGAGTGGCGCTGCGAAGGCAGGCGCCAGGCGATGGAGTTGGTTCGGCACCGGTTTGCCAGAGCGCCTTTCGTAATAGAAGGAGTGGAGGCCGTCGAGGCAGGCAGGCACGTGGTCGTTGGCTTGAGCGGAGCCGGGTTCAACGGCACGCCCGGTGACTGGGTGACGGCGGGCCATATGTACCACGTCTTCACCCTCTGTGATGGCGTCGTGGTGCGTTGGCGGGACTACGCCAGCCGGGCCGAGGCCCTGGCAGGGGCTGGAGTCTCAGGTTGAGGCCGGGACTGCGGTAACCGAGCTCCAGTTTGGAATAGCCGGAGCCCGACGTGCGTTCACTGCAAGAGTGCATATACTGCAAGATGTGGGCTTCGTAGGTAGGGCAGGCACATCTCATCAGGCGTCGCTGCGCTATCGCAAGAAGGCGGCCACCCGCCAAGCCCTGAAGTCTGCCGCGACCCGCCTGATTGCCGAGCACGGCTTGAATGCGGTCACCGTGGACGACATCGCGGAAGCTGCGCAGGTCTCGACCAGGACGTTTTTCAACTACTTCGCCTCCAAGGAGGACGCGGTGGCGGGCTGGGACCCCGATATGGTCTCCGAGCTGCTCGAAGCCCTGCGGGCTCGACCCGCCGAGGAAGATCCATTCAGTGCCCTGAGCGCGGTGCTCATCGAGACACTCGGTGGGATCGAAGCCGAGCCAGGTGATTACATCGACCGGCTCGCGGTGATGCGCGCGGAGCCACAGTTGCTGGCCAGACAGGTGGCCCGGTGGGGTGAGATCGAGCGCCTGCTCGTCGAGGTCCTTGCAGAGCGACAGGCGGGCCGGCAGCCCGACGCCGGGCGCGCCAGCCCTGACCTTGGCGACGCTCACCCAGCGTTGGTCGTGGCCGCCACGCTGGCTGCTTGCCGGGTGGCCATCATGGCTTGGGGCGAGCGCAGCGGGGCCAACCTCACCGACCTGGTTGTCGCCAATCTTGCCGTACTCGCAACCGGGCTCTCCGAGCCCGCCCAAAGGAAAGCCAACTGAGGTGCCTGACAGCACTCCGAGGCCACACACCTCCGCGATCGTCGACGCAGCACCCATAGCTGGCTTCACCCGCCGCCGGGTGCTGATCATCATCGCCTCGTTGCTGCTGGGGATGCTCCTTGCCGCCCTCGACCAGACCGTCGTCTCCACGGCCCTGCCAACCATCGTCGGGGACCTTGGCGGCGCGTCGCACCTTGCGTGGCTGATCACCGCCTACCTGCTGGCCTCCACGGTGTCCACCCCGCTGTGGGGAAAGCTCGGGGACATGTACGGACGCAAGGTGTTCTTCCAGGCGTCGATCGTGATCTTCCTGGTTGGCTCGGCGCTCTCGGGGCTCAGCCAGTCCATAGGCCAGCTGATCGCGTTCCGGGCGCTGCAGGGCCTGGGTGGCGGTGGCCTGATGGTCGGCGCCCAGTCGATAGTCGGCGATGTCGTGGCGCCGCGGGAGCGGGGCAAGTACCAGGGATTGTTTGGGGCGGTGTTCGCGGTGACAACCGTGGTCGGCCCGCTGATCGGAGGTCTTTTGACCCAGGACGCCAGCTGGCGGTGGATCTTCTACGTCAACCTACCGATCGGCGCGATTGCCCTCGTGGCCACCGGCATCGCCCTGCCCGGTGCCCTCAAACGTCTTCACCACGTTGTGGACTACGCCGGCACAGTGACCCTCACCCTGGCGATCACCAGCCTGGTCCTGTTCGCCAGCCTTGGTGGCACCACCTACGCGTGGGGGTCGGCACCCATGATCACCCTCGCGGTGGCCGGGATAGCGTTGCTCGGTGTCTGGGCGGTTGTCGAGCGCCGGGCGGTGGAGCCGGTGCTCCCCCTTGGCTTGTTCCGCAACCGGGTGTTCTCGGCGGCGAGCATCATCGGTTTCGTGGTCGGCTTTGCCCTGTTCGGCGCCCTTACCTTTCTACCGTTGTTCTTCCAGGTTGCCCAAGGAGTCAGCCCCACCGTCTCGGGCTTACGGCTGCTGCCGCTGATGCTCGGGCTGCTGGTCACCTCGATCGGGTCGGGGTTTCTCATCAGCCGGTGGGGTCGCTACAAGGTGTTTCCCGTGGTCGGCTCGGCGGTGATGACGCTGGGCCTGTACCTGATGTCCCTGGTGGGGCCGGCGACGCCGGTGGTCGTGGTGGATTCGTACCTGGTGATCTTCGGCGCCGGGCTCGGGGGGGTCATGCAGGTCCTGGTCATCGCGGTTCAGAACGCGGTGAGCCGGCGCGACCTGGGGACGGCGACTGCCGGGGCGACATTCTTCCGCTCGATAGGGGGCTCGTTCGGATCGGCAGTGTTCGGGGCGATATTCGCTAACCTGCTGGCTGGCCGTTTGGCCAGCCATCTCAGGGGCCTCACTATCCCCAAGGGACTCTCTGCCAGCATCAATCCAGCACAGCTGGTGCATCTGGCGCCCAAGGTCCACAGCGGGGTGGTGGCCGCGTACGCCTCGACCATCCAAACTCTATTCTTGATAGCGGTGCCGATCAGCGCGGTTGCCTTCGGCCTGACATTGTTGTTGCCGGAGATCCGCCTGCGCAGGACCCTGGACGAGCCCGGTGCCGAGAAGCCGGCGGCCCTAGCCGAAGTGCTGGGCGATGGCCTCGGCTTGCGCCCGGTAGCTGCCGCCGAATAGGACGGCATGGACCAGCAGCGGGTACAGCTGGAACAACTCGATCCGCTGGCGCCATCCGTCGGCCAGGGATCGGCACTCGGTGTAGGCGCCCAGGAGGCGCAGCGGGACCGGGCCGAACAGCCCCAGCATCGCCAGGTCCTCCTCAGGGTGGCCGCCGTGGACCGACGGGTCGATGAGCCAGGCCCGGCCGTCATCTCCCCAGACCACGTTCCCCCACCACAGGTCCCCGTGAACCAGGGAGGGGGCTGATGGCGGGATCAGCTTCTCGAGGCGACCCCTCACCGGGCCGATCGCAGCGCCAAGGCCGCATCGCTCAGCCAGAGCCCAAAGGCGGGCCCCGTAGAAGGCGGCCGCGCTGGGAGCATCGGCAGGGTCGAGGTGACAGGTCCCGATCCAACCTGACCCCCCGCCCCAGGTGGGCCACGGCGCGTCATGTAGGCATGCCAGGCTCCGGCCGAGACCCTCCTCGGCCTCCTGCGAGCGAGGGCCGTGCTCCACCCAGGACTCCACGAGCAGGTCGTCTTGGACCAGGACGACCTCCGGCACGGGAGGGCCACGATCGACCGCCGCGAGCTGGCGCAGGCCGTCAGCCTCGTCGCTTGCGCTCGGTCCGACCTTGACCACCAGCGCCCGCCCGCCGGTTCTGACCCGCCAGATGCCCCTGCCGATCCCGGCTAGGTGGTCCGGGGGGCCGAGCGCGCTAGAGAAGCTCGGAAGCCAGGTGCTCGACGAGTCCAACACAGGCTGCTTCGATGAGGTCGAGGGCATGGTCGAAATCGGCCGGGCTCCCGCCCCAGGGGTCGGGAACCTCCAGGTCGGCCGGTAAGGAACGCGGGTCGAACGAGCGCAGGAGCCGGATCTTGGCCCGGTCGCGTTCGCCGGTCAGGCGGCGGACGTCGGCCAAATTGGAGTGATCGGCGACCAGCAAAAGGTCGGCGGCGCGCGCATCGGCCGGGGTGATGCGCCGGGCCAGATGACCGTCGCTTGGCCAACCGTGGCGTTTGAGGGCGGCTCTGGCTCCCGGGTTCATCGGCTCGCCAGCGTGGTATCCGGCAGTCCCGAAGGACTCGACGAGGACCTGGTCCGCAAGCCCACCTTGGGCCACCATCTTCGTGGCCACCGCTGCCGCCATCGGTGAGCGGCAGATGTTGCCCAGGCAGATCATGGCGATCCTCACCAGGTCCACCTTCGTCCGAGCACCCCCTTCGTTGGCATTGCTCACCCCAACAGTCTAGGAACATGGCATGATCCGCCGGGGCGAGCGGGCACGACGCTGCGGGACCACAGGGCATATTTCTCGAGAACGTCTATCCTCACATCATGGCTGAGGTGGAGATCGGGATTGGCAAGTCAGGGCGCCGGGCCTACGGGTTCGACGACATAGCGATCGTGCCCAGCAGGCGCACCAGGGATCCCGAGGACGTGGACATCTCGTGGGAGATCGATGCCTTTCGCTTCGAGTTGCCGCTCATGGCCGCGGCCATGGACGGGGTGGTGAGCCCGGCGACGGCCATCGAGGTCGGGCGCCTCGGCGGGGTGGGGGTGCTCAACCTGGAGGGGCTGTGGACCCGCTACGAGGACCCCGAGGCGGTGCTGGCCGAGATAGCCGCCTTAGAGGGGGACAAGGTCACTGCCCGTATGCAGCAGCTGTATGCCGAGCCGGTCCGTCCCGAGCTGGTCACCGAGCGCATCGCACAGATCCGGGAGGCGGGGGTGGTCTCGGCGGCCGCGGTGACGCCGCAGCGGACCAGGGAGCTGCTCGGCGCGATCCTGGCCGCCGAGCTGGACCTGCTGGTGATCCAGGGGACGGTGGTGTCCGCGGAGCACGTGTCGCGCACGGTCGAGCCGCTCAACCTCAAGCGCTTCATCCGGGAGCTGGACCTGCCGGTCGTCGTGGGCGGCTGCGCTTCCTACCAGGCAGCCCTTCACCTCATGCGCACCGGTGCGGCAGGCGTGCTGGTTGGCGTGGGGCCTGGCAACGCGTGCACCAGCCGGGGAGTCCTCGGCGTGGGCGTCCCCCAGGCCACGGCGATCGCCGACGCGGCAGGCGCCCGGATTCGCCACCTGGACGAGACCGGCGTGTACTGCCACGTCATCGCGGATGGCGGGATGAGCCGGGGTGGCGACATCTGCAAGGCCATCGCGTGCGGGGCTGACGCGGTCATGATCGGCTCGCCCCTCGCCGCCGCGGCGGAGGCACCGGGGCGCGGGTATCACTGGGGAATGGCCACGTTCCATCCGACCCTGCCCCGCGGCGCCCGCATTCGCACCGAGACCCGCGGCAGCCTGGCCGAGGTGCTCATCGGGCCGGCCCACGAGAACGACGGGCGTATGAACCTGTTCGGGGCGCTGCGGACCTCGATGGCCACTTGTGGCTACGCCACGGTGAAGGAGTTCCAAAAGGCCGAGGTGATGGTCGCCCCGGCGCTGCAGAGCGAGGGCAAGGCGGCCCAGCGAGCCCAGCGGGTGGGGATGGGAGCTTAGGCCTCCTGAGGAATATGCCCGGACGCGCCGTGCCCGCCGTGCCCACTCCCGATCTGTGATCCGCCTGGCCTGACCCGGTGGATGCTCTATCCTCGGTGGGGATGAGCGTCGTGCTGGTTGTCGACTTCGGGGCCCAGTACGCCCAGCTGATCGCGCGCCGGGTGCGGGAGGCTCACGTGTACTCCGAGATAGTGCCGCACACCATCTCGGCTCGGGAGGTGGCGGCCCGGGGGGCGCGCGGGGTGATCCTGTCCGGGGGACCCAAGTCGGTCCACGTTGCCGGAGCGCCGAGCCTCGATCCGGAGATCCTGTCCCTGGGCCTGCCGGTGCTGGGGATCTGCTACGGGGCGCAGTTGATTGCCAGGGATCTGGGTGGGACGGTCTCGCGCACCGGGAGGGGGGAGTTCGGCCGGACCAAGCTCAGCGTCGTGGAGGCGGGGCCAGGCCTGCTGGGGGCGGGGCCAGGCCTGCTGGGCGACATCGCCGACGTGTGGATGAGCCACACGGACGCCATCACCTCTGCGCCGCCCGGGTTCGTGGTCACCGGCACCTCTGCCGACGCCCCGGTGGCGGCGATGGAGAATCCTGCCAGGCGCATCTATGGAGTGCAGTTTCATCCTGAGGTGGCCCACACCTCTGGAGGCCAGGCGCTCCTCGAGCGCTTCGTCCACGACATCTGTGGGTGCTCAGGATCCTGGACTCCCGCCTCGATCATCTCGGCGGCAGTGGATGCGATGAGGGCCCAGGTGGGTGTGGACCGAGTGCTGTGCGCCCTGTCGGGCGGGGTGGACTCGGCTGTTGCCGCGGCCCTGGCTCAGCGGGCTGTCGGGTCCCAGCTGACTTGTGTGTTCGTCGACACCGGGCTCATGCGGGAGGGGGAGGCCGAGCAGGTGGAGGCTACCTTCGGGGGGCAGCTGGGGATGGATCTGGTACACGTGAAGGCGGCGGACCGATTCTTTGGCGCCCTGGCTGGGGTGTCGGACCCCGAGGTCAAGCGCATGGCGATCGGGGAGGCGTTCATCCGGGTCTTCGAGTCGGTGGCTGAGCGATATCGTGACGCCCGTTGGCTGGTGCAGGGCACCCTTTATCCTGACGTTGTCGAGTCTGGCACGGCCGACGCAGCGACGATCAAGTCGCATCACAATGTCGGGGGCTTGCCGGCGGAAATGAACCTGGGCCTGGTCGAGCCGCTGCGGGCTCTGTTCAAGGACGAGGTGCGGGCCGTGGGCAAGGAGCTGGGCCTGATGGACGAGATCGTGTGGCGCCAGCCGTTTCCCGGACCGGGCCTGGCTGTGCGGGTGGTGGGCGAGGTGACCCGGGAGCGGGTGGCGATCGTGCGCGCGGCCGATGCGATCGTCGCCGAGGAGGTCCGCCGGGCGGTGCTGGACCGCGAGCTCTGGCAGGCTTTTGCCGTCCTGCCGGTTGTGCGGACTGTTGGGGTGATGGGTGACGAGCGCACCTACGCCTACCCGGTAGTGATCCGGGCCGTCACCAGCGACGACGCCATGACCGCCGACTGGGCGCGCCTGCCGTACGAGCTGTGCGAGCGGCTGGCTTCGCGCATCGTCAACGAGGTGCCGGGTGTCAACCGGGTGGCACTGGACATCACCTCCAAGCCGCCGGGGACCATCGAGTGGGAGTGAGCGTCCAGGCCGGCTCTGGTGATCGCGGGTGAGCCATGAGTGAGCCAGAGCCGCCTTCGGGCGGAGGGACGTGGGAGGGTTTCGGGCCAGGCGCGTGGGGGCCACTTGGCGACGACCCGACGGGCTGGGGGATGCCCGGTCCGATTGGCCCTGGGCGGGGCGGTGCCGACCCGGAGATCGAGCTAGCGGGCAAGCTGCTGATCGCGGCGCCTCGCATGGTCGACCCCAACTTCGCTCGCACGGTGGTCCTGGTATTGCATCACGATCTGGGCGGGAGCCTGGGTCTGGTCCTCAACCGGCCCAGCCAGCTGGACCTGGACGAGCCCCTTGCTCAGTGGTCCTCCCTGGCGGGGGCGCCGCGGGTGGTGTTCGTGGGTGGCCCGGTGGCCTCTGCCGCGGCCATCTGCCTTGCCCGGCTGCGGCCCGACCGTCCGGGGGGCGGCGGGCTGTTGGGCTTTGCCTACGAGACGCCCCAGGGATGGCGCTCGGTTGGTGCTCGAATCGGGACGCTCGATCTCAACGGCGATCCTGCGGCGGCTGCACTTTCGGTGGAGGTGATCCGGGTGTTTGCGGGTTATGCAGGGTGGGGACCCGGTCAGTTGCCTGCCGAGCTGGGTCTGGGGGGCTGGATGGTGGCCGAGGCAGGGGATGGCGATGCTTTCTCCACTGATCCGGGGAGCCTGTGGAAGTCGGTCTTGCGCCGCCAGTCCCCCGAGGTGGCGATCCTGGCCAGCTACCCAGAGGATCCCTCTGCCAACTAGCTGGCGGTTAGAGCCGTACCTGTCGTGATGGCGCGCGTTTCTTGCTCACCATCACGACAGGTACGAGCTGGGGTCCTATCCCGAAGCCAGGGAAGCCTGCTCTGAGGAGCCCACCAGGCTGGCAGGACCCGGTGCTGGTCGGCCTCCCCGGCGCCAGCGCAGGTACACCACGGCCATGCCAATGAACCCGACGACCGCCAGCACGACACCCGTGACCTCGACGGCATCCCACGGTGGGTTCGCGTCCAACCAGGCGTACTCCCCGAAGAACCGGGCCACATCCCAGATCCCGACCATGGCAAAGAACACCAGCCCAGTGAGCCTCGGCCCCCCGCTGGCAGCGCTGGCTCCCATGGGCGGTCCGACCTTGGACTCCACCCATCGCTCCAAGAGAACGAGGACGACAAAGATCCCGAAGCTTTGCAGGCATTGGAAGATGGGCACCGGAATGCGTGGGCCGACCTGCCCGGCGTAGGCAAGGCCGTACCAGGCGTGGGTGGGCAGTCCGCCACCGCTTATCTCGAAGTTCGGCCCGAGGATGCGCCCCATCGACCAGCAGGCCATCAGCACCGGAG
This sequence comes from Acidimicrobiales bacterium, assembly GCA_039583695.1. Taxonomy (GTDB): domain Bacteria; phylum Actinomycetota; class Acidimicrobiia; order Acidimicrobiales; family JAJPHD01; genus JAVKSL01. Next base: position 22,881 of record JAVKSL010000034.1, read on the forward strand.
CGATGAAGTCCATCCCGGCCAGGCCGTAGATCTCGCGGCAGTGGCGCATGGCCAGCCAAAGCCCTGTGGGCACGGCGAACAACAAGCCTCCGTACGAGGAGAGCCCCCCGTTCCAGATCGCCACGATCTGGCCTGGGTGGGCCTCGTAGTACTGGCCAAAGTTGGCGATCACGTGCACGACGCGGGCACCCACTATGGCCGCCGCCACGATCCACAGGAATGCCCGGTCCATCCAAGCGGTGGGCAACCCCCTCGCTCGGAGGCGGCGGTTGGTATAGAGCAGGCCGAAGATGAATGTGATGGCCAAGCCGATCCCATAGGTATGGATCGCCAGGGGCCCGATGTGAAAGACGATGGGAACGGGCTTCACGCACCTGAGCGTAAAGCGTCCAGCACCCGACTGCGCTTCAGCTGCCGTTGAGGAGCACGATCTTGCCCACCTTCCCACCAGCGGCAAAGTGCTGGAAGCCAACCCCGGCCTCCGACATCGGCCACCTCTCGGCCACCGGGACCCTTACCCTCCCGTCCGCCAGCAGGGGGAGCACCTGGGATTCAACGGCCCTCGCTGTGGCCGCCTTGTCCTCCAGCGAGCGTGAGCGCAGGGTGGAGCCGTGGATGCGGCCCCGCCTGGACATGAGGCGGCCAAGGTTGAGCTCTGCCTTTGCCCCCGCCCCGGTCCCCACGACCGCGATGCGCCCGAGGTTGGCCAGTGAAGCCAGGTTGGACGCCATGTTCGGGGCGCCGACCAGCTCCAGGATCACGTCGAAGGGCCCGGGCGGAGCGCTCCCGGCACCCGCGCTCGTTACCCACACCTCGGCGCCGAGGCCAGCTACGGCCTCGCGCTGGCTGGCTCGGCGGACGGTCGCCGTCACCGACGCCCCGCAGGCCACCCCGAGCTGCACGGCCGCGGTTCCCACCCCACCTGCCGCCCCGTTGACCAGCAGGCGTTCGGCCATCCTGAGGCCGCACTGGGAGAAAAGAGCATCGTGCGCCGTGGTGAAGGCTTCCGGGAACCCCCCCGCAGCGTCCCAGTCGACCTCATCCGGTACCCGCATGGCCAGCCGCTCGTGGACCACAGCCAGCTGCGCCTGACCGCCTCCACCAACCACTGCCATCACCCGGTCCCCGAGAGCGAACCTCCCAGCTCCGGGACCCATCCCTACCACCTCTCCGGCCACTTCGAGACCCGGGATGTCTTCCGGACTCCCAGGAGGAGCGGGGTAGTTGCCCGCGAGCTGCATCAGGTCGGCATTGTTCACCCCCGCTGCGCGCACGGCGACCAGCAGCTCGCCTGTCCCGGGACGCGGATCGGGGTGTTCGTGCCAGTGAAGCTCCTGGTTCACGATTGTTACCGCCCACATGGTCGCCGTGGCGTCAGCCAGGGCGTCGCGCGAAGCGATTGCAGTTGAGCACCGAAAAGGTGGCTAAGTGCAACAGCTTTGGCGTCAACCAGGGCATTCAACTTGATCCAGCCAAACCGGGCCATCTAACCAACACGGCCGTAGCCCATCGGCGTGCCGTCGCCGTCGAGGGGCAGCACCTGCACCACGGTCCCAGTGGTGTTGGCCACCACCACCTGGCCCCCCCCGATGTACAGGGCATCATGGCCCGGATTGGGCCCGCCTGGAACATCGTAGAAGACGATGTCCCCAGGGACGATGTCCGCAAGGGGGATCCGAGTGGTGGCGTCGTATTGGGCCACCGAGTTGTGCGGGAGGCTGACGCCCGCGGCAGCCCAGGCATACATGACCAGGCCGGAGCAGTCGAACCCCGCCGGGCTGGCCCCGCCGTAGACATATGGCGCTCCGCGCTGCGCCAGCGCTGTTTGCACGGCAGTCGCTGCGGGCGTGCCGGGCTCACCGGATGGCACGACAGCCGCAGACCCCGATCCAGCCGCAGACCCCGAGCCAGCCGCAGGGGCGTTCTCGCCCGGGGCTGTGCTTCCGGTTCTCGCACCGGGGACCGCAGCCAGGACTTGGGCTATCGCAGACGGGCTCACTGCGGCCGTTCCGCCGAAGACGTCGCCCTGCACCAGGGTTGCCGCCTCGGCCTTGACAAAGCTCACCACGTAGCCCGGACTGGTGGGGCTGTCGGTGATCAGCGTCGGGGCAAGAGGCGCTCCAGTCCCACCTAGGACCGCACCTGCGAGGGCGTCAGGGGTGAAGCCCATCAGGCTCGGGGAGCTGGCTGGCTCGCTGACGGCCAGGGCGACCGAGTCCGATGCCCCAGCAGCGTCCGGATGGGCGTTGGTGCTGGTGGAGCCCGGATCGTAGCCGTTGGCGATGTTGAGGATCGAGTTGGACAGGCCGTAGTGGGCCACGGCATCCAGGGCCAGCAGCTCCGAGGTCTGGGAGCGGTTGGCGCCCCTTGTCGCGGACGTGTCGACGGTGATGCCCCGCAGGTGGATGTACTGCGCCGGGTTGATGGCCGCAGGCCCCCCCACGACGATCAGATGGGTGATTTGATCGGCTTTGATCACTGCGGCGGCTTGAGGGGACAGGGTGGTGGCGTGGCCTGCGGTCAGGATGATCGGGAAATGGTCGGCGACCGCGAGCGGCCCGGCCGCCAGCGCGTCGGGGAAGTTGTCACCTGTTGCCAGGATCGCAGTGCGCTGCGCGGGCGCTGGCGTGAGGCCATCTTGGGAGTTGAGCCCCGTCGAGGTGCCAGGTGTCATGCCAGGCATGGTGTCCACTGACTCCATCGTGTCGAATCGGCTGCAAGTGGTGGTGCAGCCGTCCTGGTTGAATATCCTCGTGACGCTGATGCCCATGCCTGTGAGGGTGCTGAGCACCGAGTTGCTGACTGCCGCAGGTCCACCGATCAGGTCCACTGTCTTGGTGTCAAAGCTCACCAGGCCGGCCCGAGTGGCCCCAGACAGCGAGCTTGGATCGGTGAGAAAGATTGCAGTCCGCATCTGTCCGGCGAGATAGCTGGCGGTCAGGGCGTCGGGAAAGTTTGTCCCAGTGGCCAGGATCACCGTTGGAAGCTTGGGCGTCGCTCCGGACCCGCCCCCAAATGTGGCCTTGGCTATATCCAGCGCCGTGGCGTAACGATTGGGTCCCGCGATCCTGCCGATGGCAAGTGGAGAGCTTGCGGACACTGTCTCGGCCAGCGCGGCCAGACCTCCAGTGGCGACCAAGCCAGCGGCCACCAGGCTGGCCAGTCCCGCCCTGTTGATCTTTTTCGTGGGTCGTGCGTATTCGAAGTGGCTCATTGGCCCCCCTTTGAGTTGGTGGCGCGGAAGTTGATGCGTGCGGTTAGCGCTCCGGCTAGGGCTCGAGCTCCCCGGTTGGCGCCTTGCTGGTGACCAGCGTGGCGCCTGGCCTCAGCGACCGCAGGGGCTCAATTCACGCGCCCCACCCCCATGATCGTGCCGTCGTAGTAAATCGACTGGTTCTGGACCAGCGTGCCCGTCTCGTTCGCCGCGACGACCTGGCCGTTGCCGATGTATAGGGCCTCATGGCCCGGCTCCTGCACCCCGGGCACGTCGTAGAAGATGATATCTCCGGGTTGGGCGTCGGCCAGGGGGATCTCGGTGGTGTCGTCGTACTGAGACACCGTGTAGTGAGGCAGGCTCACCCCTGCTGCGGCCCAGGCGTACATGACGAGTCCGGAGCAGTCGAATCCACCAGGTGCCGCCCCTCCCCACACGTAGGGAGTGCCGATCTGCTGCTCCGCAACGGCCACAGCTTCCGCGGCCCCACTGCCGCTGGGCGGCGGAGCTGTGCTGATTTGGCCCAAGCCCCCACCGCTGGGGGATGCCACCACCTGAGCTGCCTGAGCTGCCTGAGCTGCCTGCTGCGCAGCAAGCTGCTGGGCAGCGGCCTGTGCTGCGGCCTGTGCTGCGGCCTGCTTCTGGGCTTGGATCTGCGCCAGGATTGTCGCAATCTGGCCGTGCACCTGGACCAGCGTGGCCTGATACGCAGCAGTCTCATTCTCGGCCGCCCGGCGGTCGCTCGCCACCGAGGCAAGTGCTGCGGACGCGGCGGTCTCCGCGGAGTCCAGGGACACCTGCTTGGCGTGCTCGGCCCTCTGGGCGATATCCAAGCTGTCAATAGTGTCCTGCTCGTTGCCCGCCACGGTGTCGATGAACGCCTGGCGGACCGCGAAGGTGGAGGCGTTGCCCTGGATCAGCATGGCGATCGAGGAGGTCCCGCTGCCCTGGTTGACCCAGGAGCTGACCGCCTCTGCCCGCAAAGTGGCCGAGATCGAAGAGACTCTCGCGGCCATCTGGGCGAGCGACGCCCGAGCAGCTGCAACTTGGCTGTTGAGGTCGTTCACCTTGACCTGGGCGGCATCGTAGGCCTGCGACAAGTCGTTGACCCGGCTCTGCTCGGCACTGATCTCGCTCGCCAGCTGGGCCGCCTGTGCCTGGGCCGACGCGAGGCTTGTCGCCCCCGCAGGTGTGGAAGGCGCTGCCAGTGGGAATGCAAGCGCTGTGGCCACCAGCGCCGCTGCCAGGCCCACCCGGGCTCGCTTTGCGACCGCTCGCGCCCTGCCGAGGCCGGTCCAGGAGATCACTAGCGCTCCAAGCTAAACTACCGAACCTCTCCCGTGCAAGGTCCGAACGCGAAAAATCCAATAATTTGTCACCTTTGCGTTCACTCCCCGGTCCGGGACTACCGTCTTAGGCTGTGAGCGCTGTGAGCACGGAGCGGGTCGAGCACGACTCGATGGGCGAGGTGAGGGTTCCGGCGGCTGCGCGCTGGGGCGCCCAGACCCAGCGCGCAGTTCAGAACCTGTCGATATCCGGCGTGCGCCTCGACCCGGAGCTGATCGGGTCTTTAGCGGCCATCAAGGGTGCGGCCGCCCGGGTCAACGTAGCGCTCGGTGTGATCCCCCCCGATGTGGGCGAGGCGCTGGCAAGCGCCGCGGCGGAGATCGTCGGGGGCCTCCACCTCGAGCACTTCCCGGTGGACGTCTTCCAGACCGGCTCAGGTACCAGCTCTAACATGAACATGAACGAGGTCCTGGCCAACCTGGCCGGAGAGCGTCTGGGAAGGCCCATCCGCCCCAACGACGAGCCGAACGCCTCACAGTCCTCCAATGACGTCTTTCCTTCTGCAATCCACATCGCCGCTGCCCAAGGGATCGCCAAACGCCTGATGCCCGCTCTCGAGCACCTGGCCGGGGCGCTGGACGAGCGTTCGGCGGCGTTCGCCGAGGTGGTAAAGGCCGGCCGCACCCACTTGATGGATGCCACCCCGGTGACCCTCGGCCAGGAACTCGGGGGGTACGCGGCACAGTTGCGCACGTGCGCCGAGCGCTTGGCCGCCGTGCTCGACCACCTCGGCGAGCTCCCCCTAGGGGGCACTGCGGTCGGCACGGGCCTGAATGCCTTGCCGAGCTTCGCGCCCGCCGTGATCTCCGAGCTGGCGAGAGAGCTAGGCCTCGCCCTCACCGAGTCCAGGGATCACTTTGCGTCGGCGGGGGGCCGCGATGCCCTTGTGGATACATCGGGCGTGCTGCGCACATGCGCGATCTCCATGTACAAGGTTGCCAACGACCTGCGTCTGATGGGCAGCGGGCCTCACTGTGGTCTGGCTGAGATCCGCCTGCCGGAGCTGCAGCCGGGCAGCTCGATCATGCCGGGAAAGGTCAACCCGGTGGTCCCCGAGGCGGTCTGCCAGGTGGTGGCCCAGGTGATCGGCAACGACGCCACAGTGGCGTTCGGGGGCGCGGCCGGCACGCTGGAGCTGAACGTGATGGCCCCGGTCATCGCGCGCAACCTGTTGGAGTCGATCCGCCTGCTCGCTGGCGCGGCCACCGCCCTGGCCGAGCGCTGCGTGGCTGGGATCGAGGCGGACGTGGACCGCTGCCGCGCTTTTGCGCTGTCGTCGCCGGCCATCGCCACCGCCCTCAACCCCCTTATCGGCTATGAGGCCGCGGCGGAGGTGGTCAAGGCGGCGGCCGCCGAGGGCCGGAGCCTGCGCGACGTGGTGCTGGAGCGGGGCCTGCTCACCGAGGCCCAGGTGGATCGGGCTCTGGACGTCCTGGCTATGACGCGGGGCGGGATCCTTTAAGAGCTTGAGCCCGTTGCGGCCCACGACTCGGGCCCACTCACCACCATGGCCTTCCGACGGTAAGCTCGGCGGATGCACCCCATCGAGCGACTGCGCTACGTGGCCAGGGCCGGTGGGGCGCCCCCCTCATCGCTGGTGACCGAAGCGGCTGCTGCGCTGGCAGGTCTGGCTGAGGACCCGGCGGCCCTGGTGACCGCCTGCCGCCGTCTGGTTGAGCGCCATCCCCATGTGGGCCCGATGTGGTGGCTGGCGTCGCGGGTCCTGACTGCCCCCGAGGCCGCCGTGGAGGCCTGGAAGGTCGTCGACGAGCTGGAGCACGACCAGACCTCCCGGCTGCTGGCTGCGGAGCTGGGCGAGTCGGCCGCGGTGGTCGTGCTGGGTTGGCCGGAGCTGGCCGGTTCGGCGGTCATGCGGCGCGGTGACCTGGCGGTGATGCTGGTGGACCCGTTTGGGGAGGCTGATGGCCTGATCCGGCGCCTGCGCTCTGCGGGAGGCGATGTCCTGGAGGTACCCCTGGCGGGCCTGGCCACCGCAGTCGCCGCGGCTGACCTGGTCCTGGTGGAGGCAATGGCCCTGTCCGCCCGGGCGCCGGAGGTCGGGGGCGGCGGGGACGGCGGCGGGGACGACGGCGGGGACGGCGGCGGGGACGGC
>JAVKSL010000035.1:0-27908 GCA_039583695.1 Acidimicrobiales bacterium
GGCCCCCCCGGCCCCCCCGGCCCCCCCGGCTGCGGCCGAGGTAAGGAGGTGACGGAGATCGTCGTCGGCAGCCTCGGCGTCCCGGAGGTGGAACTGGACTGTGCTGCCGGTCTCGACCGCTTCGCCCAGGGCGATGGCGCCCGTTCGCCGATCGGCCCCCATGATCCCTACAATCCGAAAGTCGCCCCTCCCAAAGCTCGTCCGGTGCTCATCGATGACCCTTCCCACAACCAGGCCACCTCTGTTCACTAGGGCCACGTCGGCTTGGGTGAGCTGTCCCTGGGCCAGCGCTTCGAGCCGCTCCAGCGGCGGCTTCCCAGCCAGCTGGTAGACGACGTTGCCATCTGCCTGGGTCACCATCCAGGGGAACCCGATTGGTCGGCATCCCTGGGAGACGACCGTGCTCACATGTGCCCGAGGCCCGAGCAGGATCCCGACGGCCCCATTGGTGCGGACCCGGCCCTCGATGATCAGCCGGACCTCCCCCGGGGTGCGGGCGCCAGAGGCCATACCTCCGATGACCGGCAGGCCCGGATAGGTCGTGCCCAGCCACTCAAAGAACAAGGCCAGCGGGAAGCTGAACGGATCCCCGACCAGCAAGAGGGCAGAAGGATCGAAGCTCAGGTCGTCCGGCCAACCCATGATCGGGCCAGTGTTGCCGACCGCCTCCAGCTCCAGTGGCAGCACGGGTCCGACGTTGCCGGCCCACAGGCTCATAGCCGGACGATGCTCGACCTCGCGTCCCGTCCCCACCACCGACTCGGCCACGCAACCGATCATGGCTCGGGGCCGGAGCAGGCCATTCACCGCGTCGGCGATCTTGTCCAAGGTGCCGGCGTGCGGTGGCGTGACGAACAGGACGGCGACGTCCGGGGCGTGGCCAAGGTGGTCGAACACGTGGCCCACTACCTCGCCCACCGCCGTGGTGGCTATCGGGTGCTCAGACAGAGCCGAAGCGAAGGGCACTACGCGAGGCTATCCGCATCGGTGCCGGCCCGGAACCTCCGCCCGGCTCCGGTGCAGATCTCTCAGACGGGCACGGCGCTGCGCCGTGGCGGCCGGGGCACCTTGAGCTTGACCTCGTTGTGGCGGATCGTCGCCCAACCTGCCTTCGAGAAGGCCCGTACCACCCACCAACCCGGGTCCACCTGGCCCTTGTCCAGGGCGAACTTCGCAGACGTGGGAGCGGCGTGGTGATTGTTGTGCAAGCCCTCTCCGGCGACGAGCAGAGCCAGCCACTGGTTGTTGGTGGCCAGGTTCTCGTACGGTCGCTTCCCGTAGGCGTGGCCGATGGCGTTGATGGCGCCACTCGCCAGAAGGTAGGTCACCACGTGAACGGCCGCAGCTACCAGGGCCATCTGCCAACCCAGGATGAAGTACAAAGACGCCACGCCAATGGCCAGCCCCGGCAGTGCATGGTCGAAGAATGCCTTGTCGAGCCGGTCCGGGGGCAGGTCCCGGGCATAGCGGGCAACGGTCGCCTCGTCAGCGGCCGCTCGCTTGTACAGTGCCACGTTGGCGAACTGCACCATAGCGAAACCCTCGAGGATGGGGGAGTGGGGGTCGCCCTCGACGTCGGTGTAGGCGTGGTGTTTGCGATGCACTGCAACCCACTCTCTGGGCTTGATCCCGAGAGAGACCCACATCAGAAACCGGATGACCACCGACAGCCAGGGCTTCAGGGTGATCGCCCGATGGGCCAGGGTCCGGTGGAGGTACACGGTGGTCATGAACAGCCCCACCTGGCTGACGGCGAGGCCGACGAGGACTGCTACGAGGACGCGGGGCATCCGCTAAGACTAGCAGGGCGCGGGCGTCCGGAGAAGCGGTACCCTATCGCTCGATGACCTTAGTCGCGATGCCCATGTTTCCCCTCGACACGGTGCTGTTCCCCGGTCTTGGCCTGCCACTTCACATCTTCGAGCCCCGCTACCGATCCCTGGTGGCTGACTGTCTCGAGGGCGACCGTCAGTTCGGGGTGGTGCTGATCGAACGTGGGCACGAGGTTGGTGGCGGAGACGCTCGATTTGGAGTCGGCACCGTGGCCCGGATCGTTCAGGAGGACCCAGCTCCAGACGGGCGCTGGGTCCTCCTGGCGGTCGGCTCGAGGCGGATCCGCATCGAGCACTGGCTCCCCGATGCTCCCTACCCGCTGGCCCTGGTGAAAGATATCGAGGAGGACCCGCCAACCAATGCCGATCGAGACGAGATGGCCCGCATCGAGCGACAGGTCCGCCGGGCCCTCGCCTACGCCGCTGAGCTGGACGACGGCCCCACGGTGCCTTCCACGGTCGAGCTTGCTGAGGAGCCCGAGGCCAAGTGTTGGGAGCTGTGCGCCATGAGCCCTCTCGCCCTGCTCGATCACCAGCGCCTTCTCGAGGCTCCGACCGTACCTGGCCGCCTGGCCCTCCTGAGCGAGATGACCGAGTCCGTCTGTGAGGACCTCCTGGCCCGCCTGACCTCTTGAGGAATCGCGCGCCGGTGGCGCTCACCACCCGTGCCCACTTGTGTTCACGCCAGCGGTACTTGGGCGCAACTTCCTCGTAACACCGCGGTGTGAACCTGTGGTGTGCAGATCGCGCCGCTGCAGGGCTACACGATTGGCATCACCGCGGACCGTCGCCGGGGCGAGCAGGCCAACCTTCTGCGCCGCCGGGGGGCGAAGGTCCTTCACGGGCCGACGATCAGCACAGCAGTGGTCGCCGACGACCAGGCGCTCCGGGCTGTCACTGAGGCGGTCATCCACTCGCCACCGCAGTGGTTGCTGGCCACTACCGGAATTGGCATGCGGACCTGGTTCGAAGCGGCGCGCTCCTGGAGCCTGGACGTCGATCTTCGCGACTCGCTGTCTTGCGCCCGGGTCCTGGCACGTGGGCCCAAGTCGGCCTCCGCGGTGGAGAGCCTGGGTCTCAAGGTCTGGAGCCGGGCGCCCTCGGATCGCTTGAGCGAGCTGGTGGACACACTGGCCAGGGCCGGTGTGGACGGGCACACTGTGGTCGTGCAGCTGTACGGCGAACCCTCGTCGGAGGTGACCGGCGACATTGCCAAGCTGGGAGCGAAGGTGTCGGAGGTGGCGACCTACCGCTGGACGGATCCAATCGAGGAAGGCCCCGCGCTGCGCTTGGCCGGCGCGGCCGCGGCTTGCCGGGTGCACGCTGTGACTTTCACCTCGGCTCCGGCGGTGCGCAACCTGCTGGCGATAGCGAGCCGTCATGGGTTGGCTGAGTCCGTGCGGAGCGCGTTCGACCATCGGGTTGTGGCAGCTTGTGTCGGGCCTGCGTGTGCCGAGACGGCCAGGTCGGTGGGGATCGACAACCCAGTGGCCCCGGCCGTCGGGCGCCTCGGGTTACTGATCCGAGAGATGACCGACGAGTTGGCTCGGCGTCGTCCGATCCTGGTGATGGCCGGCCAGAAGGTCGTCCTGCAGGGCCGTGTAGCGATCGTGGAGGGGGAGGTGGTATCTCTTGGCGGGCGCGAGAGCGACGTCTTGTGGGTGCTGGCGCGCTTCCCCGGCGAGGTGGTTCCACGCGCGGGGCTGCTCAGGGCGGTGTGGGGCGAGCAGGCTCACGACTCTCACGTCATGGAGGTGACGCTCTCCCGGTTGCGGGCCAAGCTGGGCACCGCAGGCGCTGCCCTCGAGGCGGTGCCGAATGAGGGATATCGCCTCGCGACAAGCTCGTAAGCCCGCCCGTGGGGCTCGTGGGGCTCGTGGGGCCGGCCATCCCGAACTGGGAAGGGTTGCTTCTATAGCGACGATAACCGTTCTCGGAACGTGCCCGGTAGATGCAGTCAGCGGGCGGTCGGGGGACCGCGTTTGCCGCCGCGGCCCTGGCCCATGTCGCCGCCGCTGCGTCCGGGACGGCGGGTGGTGCGGCGTTCCCAGCACGCGCTGTGCCAGTGACGGCGCAAGTCGGGCGCCTCTTTCGGGATGACCGCCACGTGGCCCACCCCAACCTCGATGTCCTGGTTGCAACCCGGGCAGATGTAGCGCTTGGTTGCGCGGTAGGGCTGGATGCGGCGGACCTCGGCTGCGTAGCCGCTGATCGGGTCGAGTGGGTGGAACCCAGGCTCAGCCCAAGGGCCGTTCAAGGCTTGTGTGGCTGGGAGATGCGGATCATGTTCCCCGACGCTACTCACCCCCAGGGTGGCGTGGCCTCTCCGTTCCTGCCCGGCGGCGACCGCTCGGTCCTGGTCGTGGTGGGCGCGCGATTGGAGAAAACGCACACTCGCCGCCAGGCCCGACCACCTGATACACCCCCGGCGTATCCTGTGTTGCCGGTGCCTCGCAGGGCGGGCACCGGGTCGAGATAGCGCCCTCCCGTTGGTTTCTTCCATCGTTGGAGTGCAAAGATGATCGCAACTGTTCCCTCAGCCACCCTGCTCGGCGTCGATGGCCGGCCTGTCTCAGTGGAGGTCCAGGTGGTCTCCGGCATGCCGTGCTTCAGCATCGTCGGGCTGCCGGATGCCGCGTGCCGGGAGTCGAGAGACCGGGTTCGGGCAGCCATAGTGTCCAGTGGTTTGTACTGGCCCAACAAGCGCGTCACTGTCAACCTGGCGCCATCGGGAGTGCGCAAGAGTGGCGCCGGTCTGGACCTGCCGATCGCGGTCGCCCTGCTTGCCGCGGACGGCCAGATACCCTCGGCAAGGCTTGCCGATCTCGCGTTTGTCGGCGAGCTGGGCTTGGACGGCTCCATTCGCCCGGTTGTGGGAACTGTCCCCATGGCCGAAGCCATTCAAGCGCCCGTGCTGGTGGTCCCTGACGCGTCGGCGGCCCAGGCTGGCCTCGTGGGCCGTCACCAAATAAGGCCGGTAGGGACCCTCACTGCGCTGGTCGGCGCTCTTCGGGGCAGCGAACCGTGGCCGGCTCCGGCGGAGTGTGTTCCGGTGGAAGCGCAGCTTGAGCCGGTTTTGGACCTGGCCGACGTGAAGGGTCAGCGCTTGGGTCGGTGGGCGGTGGAGGTCGCCGCGGCAGGGGGCCACCACCTGTTGCTGATCGGACCGCCCGGGTCTGGCAAGACCATGCTGGCCCGCCGGCTACCAGGCATCCTGCCTCCCCTACGGCGGGAGCAGGCGCTCGAGGCCATGCGGGTGCACTCGGCGGCCGGCCTGAGCTGGCCCGGTAACGGGTTGATGGTCAGGCCGCCATTCCGGGCTCCCCACCACGGGGCTTCCGCGGTGTCGCTGATCGGGGGCGGGGCGTCGTGGATGCGACCTGGTGAGATAAGCCTGGCGCACTCAGGGGTCTTGTTTCTCGACGAGATGGGCGAGTTTCCGGCCTCGGTGCTCGATACCCTCCGCCAGCCTCTGGAGGAGGGAGTGGTGAGGGTGTGCCGGGCGCGGGCAACGGTAACCTTTCCGGCCAGGTTCCTGCTGGTCGGAGCGATGAACCCCTGCCCGTGCGGGGAGGGCATGACGCAGTGGGAATGTCGTTGCTCCGAACAGGCTCGCGCCCGGTATGCCCGGCGCCTCTCCGGGCCCTTGCTGGATCGATTCGATCTGCGCGTGCCAGTTGGACGCCCGGTGGTTGCCGAGCTGTTGCGAGAGAGCACACAGGAGTCGACAGTCACGATCGCTGCCCGGGTCGAACGGGCACGCGAGCTGGCGACGGCGCGGGGCATGGCTTGCAACGCCGAGCTTCCTGCGCGGCGCCTCGACGAGCTGGCACCGCTGTCAGCCGCAGCGTCGCGCTTGATCGAGCGACGGTTGAGGTCCGGAGCACTCTCGGCCAGGGGACTGCACCGGGTGCGCAGGGTTGCTCGGACACTTGCCGACCTGGGCGAAGCGGGCGAGTTGGTCGAGACCGAGCACGTGGCCGCGGCACTGGAGCTGAGGGTTGGACTCTCGAGCCTCTTGCCCAGCTTGGCGGCATGAGCGCCGTGCTGCCCGGGCACGCCTACGTGGCGGCGCTCGCTGGATTGCCTCACCTCACCCCGTCGCGCCTGCGCCGACTCTTGGCGGACCGGGACCCAGTCAAAACATGGGAAAGCATCCGGGCTGGGAAGCTGCATTGGGGCCTGCTGGACCCAGGCGTTGGCCACGCCGACTCGAGCAAACCAGGCGAGCCTGGTCCTCCCCCTGAGCTCATCCCAGTATTCGCCAGCCAGCCCGAGCCCAGCTGGACTCCTGCTGCTCTTGCCCGCGCATGGCGAGTCCACGCCGAGCGGACCGATCCCGGCGACGTCTGGACGGCTTACCAGGCAGCTGGGATCCAGGTGTGTGCGCACGGGGGTGATAACTATCCGGCTGTCCTCGACGAGGACCCTGAGGCCCCGCCAGTGTTGTTCTGGCTGGGCAGTCTCAGCGCGCTGGAGCGCCCAACCGTTGCGCTTGTAGGGACCCGCGCGTGTAGCCACTATGGGGAGGAGGTGGCGGCCGAGCTTGGCTCAGGGCTTTCCGAGGCCGGGGTATCGGTTGTGTCCGGTTTGGCCCTGGGGATCGACGGCGCCGCCCACCGGGGTGCCCTAGCCAGGGGGGGAGCGCCCCCTTTGGGGATTGCCGGCAGTGGACTCGACGTGATCTACCCACGACGGCATGCCCGCCTGTGGCAGCAGGTCGGGACCCGTGGGGGCCTCGTCTCGGAGGCGCCCTTGGGTGCGGCTGCCGAGGCATGGCGGTTTCCCTGGCGCAACCGCCTGATCGCCGCGCTCTCGGATGTGGTGGTCGTGGTCGAGTCGCACCGCGCTGGCGGGGCGCTGCTCACTGTCGAGGCGGCAATGCGCCGAGGCGTCACGGTGTTGGCAGTTCCGGGGTCGGTTCGCAGTCCTGCCTCGGTGGGCACCAATGCTCTGATCGCCGACGGTTGCCCACCAGCCAGGGACGTCGATGACGTCCTGGTGGCGCTGGGCCTGAGCAGGTCCACGTCACATCGGGTCCAGCAGGTCCATTCGTGCATTCCCGCCCCCCCCGCCCCCCCCGACAGCCTCGAAGGGATGATCTGGGCGTCCCTTGACTCAGAACCAACCCCTACGGAGGTGATCCTGGCTCGGACCGGGTTACCCCTGGGCGAGGTGGCCGCGGCGCTGGACCACCTGGCCGAAGCAGGTTGGCTGAGGGCGGGAGACGGCTGGTGGCAGCAGGTCGTCAAAGTGCCGTCGTGCTCCGCGGATTGAGTCGGTGCTGATCCCTACTTGTTCCGGGCAGCGCTAAGGCTCAAAGGACCGCTCTCAGTGCAGGCGAAACTCGAACCAGACGGTCTTGCCGGCGTCGCACTGGATAACGCCCCATGACTCGGATAACAACTCGACCAGGGCCAGGCCCCGTCCGGTCTCCTCGAACTCGGCAGGCCAGCGAGCCTCGGGCTTGCCCTCACCCTCGTCATGCACCTCGACGCGCACCAGCCTGCCAGGCCAGTACTCGACCTTCACATCCATAGGCGAATGGGCGTGCTCGGCGGCGTTGATAGCCAGCTCACTGGTGAGCAGGAGGATGTCCTGCAGATCCTGGGTGATCTGCACCAATTCTGAGTCGGCGACCTCCGCCCCGGCACCCTCCGAACGGGTCATCCTCCTCGTGGCTATCTCCGGCCAACCCCATGAGTGCAGGCGCTCCCGCACGAAGCTCCGCGCGTCGCGTCCGCAAGCCGTTGCTGGGGTCAAGTGGTGGATCGCCTGGTGGTCAGCGCTGGCCAGGGTGCCCGCCGGCGAGCCTTGTTGCGTCAGCGTCTCTTGACCATTAGCCGTTCCCATGTCCTAATTGCGTCCTTTGCCCGAGTTCCTTGTCTATAATATGACGCCGGGACAGCCCCGATGTCACCATCTCGCTACTTATTCGTAGCTGAGCCGAAAGTTGCGCCTTGATCTCAGCGCAGGAGGCCGGCTGGATGGGCAGAGCAAGAGACGGCACCTGCCATGCCGATGCAGCGGCCCGAACGATGCGGTCCGCAAGAGAGCTGGCGGGGGCGCTGGGAAGCGCGCGACCGCTCAGCACGGCGATGATCGCGGCGTCCGCCGCGGGGTTGGTCAGCATCCCGCCGTGGAAGGCAGTTAACACCATCGTCGGGATGCCCAGCTGACGCCCGCTCGGGGAGGCGACCGCGTCGGCAAGAGGCAGGATCGCCCCTTGGGTCACGCCCGGAAGTGGGCAAGACAGCAGGGAGATCAGGTCGGCCGACCCAGCGACGATGGATCCAAGGAACGGGCTGCCCGGCGATAGCGGGATGGGCGACACCGGCTTGATCGCATCGGCGATGATCCTCAGGCTCTGCCCGCCAGCCAATCCCCAACCAGCAGTGCCTGCCCGCGGGTAGGAGACCCGTCCCGGCTGGATCAGCGGGCTGGTCATCACGAGGTAGCGGACCGGTGTGTGCCCGGAAGCGGCCAGGTAGGCCTTGGCAACGAGCGATCCTTCGCTCTCGGCGACAATGGCCACCGACTCGTGCGTGGCCGCGTGCAGGGACTGCACTTGCAGCGCCATGAGGTGCTCCAGGTCGATCAGGGGCTGGTCCGTGTCGACACTCGAGTAGGGGAGCGGCGTCCCAGCGGGCCCCAGTCCCCGGTAGGAGAAGCGGCGCTCGAGGAAGGGACCGGGGAGGCCGGGGGTGCTCCTCCCGTTCCAGCTGGTGCCGTATCCGGCGACAACGAGGACAGCTATCCCGTTTGCAACCGCACCCACCTTCCCCGCCGCAACCGTTGTTCCCACCTTCCCCGCCGCAACCGTTGTCGGTAAAACCGTCCTCGCCGGAGTCACGACCGCAAAACCAAGGGTTGTGCCGCCCACGACGACGGCCACGAAGCCGACCAGACCCACTGGCGCTACCGGGCGGAACCTCCGGTCGGTGGCAATGTCGACCACCGAGCCGACCAGCCCCAGCCATGTCTGAGCGTTCACCAAGCCCGCCACCCCAGCTACTGCAACTGCCCAGACCTTCGGGACGAACGAGATGATCGCACCCGATGCCGAGGCGACACCAAAGGCGGCCAAGATCCAGCAAATCGCCCGGACGGACAGGCTATGACGCGCCCACCCTGGCGCAATCGCCCCATGATGGAACAGCATGGCGACAATGAGCGCCCCCGGGACGGCGGCGAACCAGAACCACGAGACGGGCGCGACGGCCAGGCCAAACAGCAAAGCTGCGAACGGCGCCAGCAACATGGCTGCTGCCAGGCTGAACAGTCCAGACCGGATCAGGCACGGCCCCAATCTGGGCCGCGGCGCCCCCGGAGGCCAGGCCTCCCTGACGCTGAGGGCTGTGATCACACTGCGCCCGACCAGGAGGGCGAACCCCTCGCCAGCGACGCCAAGCCACGACCTGGAATACACAAGCAGCCAACGAAGATCATGGAACACACCGAAGGGGACCACCGTGGTGGCTTGTGGGGCCAGGGCTATCGCCGAGGTTGGGCCCAGGACGCCGAGCAACGCAGCCTCCAAGAGATTTCCGCCGACGCACAGGGCGATCAGCGACTTATGGGCGCCAAGGCGATCCCGCTCAGGCGCCCCGGTGAGCGAGCTTGGTCCCATGAGCGCCACTATGCGGCGTCTATGTGACCAGGCTCGTCCGGCTGACCCCCGCTCGGTCCCCTGCCAGGGCCTCCCATTGCCAGGCAAGGCCGATCACCCCCGGCCCGGTGTGGGCCACCATGACCGGGCTGAAGGACTCCACCAGGCAGGTCACCGGTTTCGCCTCCGCACATATCACCCTGGCCAGGTAGCCGGCTGCCTCAGGGTCGAGCGCATGGGAGATGGCCACATGGAGACGAGCACCCAGCCCAGGTCGGGAGCGGCGCCAGTGACTGAGCAGGGCATCGAGGGCCCCGTCGCGGCTGAGCGCCGGCCGGAGGGGCTTTATGCCGTCCGGGCGCAGCTCGAACACGGGCCTGACGCCGAGATGGCGTCCAGCGCGCCCGGCCAGGTCAGGGATTCGCCCGCTCCTCACCAGGTAATCGAGGGTCTCCACGGAGGCCACCAGGCGAACCTCCTCGCGCGCCAAGCAAGCCACAGCAGTCACATCCTCGAGGCGCTGGCCGTCCCCCGCGGCTCGAGCGGCGGCCATCACCACCAGGCTCTGACCGCCGGCAGCACTGTAAGAGTCCAGCACGACCACGCCAGCGGATTGCTCGGCGGCCAGGCACGCGGACTTGTAAGTGCTGCTCATCCGTTCGGAGACCGTGAGCACGAGCACCTCGTCTCCTGCCGAGCTCACTGATTCCATGACCTTGGCCAGCTCGCCCGGCGAAGGACCTGCGGTGTGGATCCCCTCGTCGAAGCGGCGAATGACCTCGTCCAGGGAGATCCGGTCCTCGCCGTACTCATGCTCACCGATGGTCAGCCGCATCGGGACCAGGTGGATCCCCAGGTCGCGAGCCACGGAGCGGGGTAGCGCCGCGGCGCTGTCCGTTATCACGGCGACAGTCAAGGCCCGTCTCGGTCCATCACCAGCCGGTTCAGGCAAACCGCGAGACTTGGGTGCCCGGGGAGGTAGTTGCCCAGGAGGCGCTTGACCAGCATTGGCGCTACCAGCACCGCCGCGTCGCTCAAGCCGGTACGACCCTTGGTCACCGCCAGGACAGGAAACAGAGCGAGCATTGCCCAAAAGCAGCCCGCACCGGTCTGTCTGAGCAGCCGGCCCCCACTCAGGCCAAGGCCGAGGACAGCGACTGCCTCTGGGGCGAAGGTGAGGCTGGCTCCGAGCGCCGGCGCCAATCCGCGGCCACCAGCACCTCGGAGCCACGGCGACCAGTTGTGCCCCGCTACGGCCATGCCGCCAGCCATGGCGCGCAAACCCGGTCGGGCAGTGCCGGCCAGCTTGGCACCGATTGCACCTTTGGCCAGGTCCAGCGAGCCTGCCAGGACAAGCGGGCCAAGCCCGCTTACTTGATATAGCCCGCTTCCCGAGACGGTGCCGGTTCCGACCCGGCGAAGGTCGACCCCGGCCAGGGATAGCGCGGCCAGGTTGGAAAATGGCAGGCTACCGGCCAGGTAGGCAAGAGCCAGGGTGGTAGCGGCCGACCGGGTGGTGGCCGACCGGGTGGTGGCCGACCGGGTGGTGGCCGACCGGGTGGTGGCCGACCGGGTGGTGGCCGATCTGGAGGCCGGGGCGTGCCTTTGCACGCGTCTTATCGGGCCAGCGCTCATCGGGTCGTGCTACAGCTTCCCTCAGATGTGGCAAGCCAGCCAACTCGCCTGCACGCCGGCTGTGAGTGGGCTCGGCGGTGCACGAGCGCGGGTCTCAATTCGAGTCCCATAGGCTCAGGGGGTGCGCTTCACGATCAACCAGGCCATTCACGCGCCCAGGGAGGCAGTCGAGTCGGCGTTTGTCGATCCGGGCTTCTACGCCGCGCTCGGCGACATGGACGCCCTCGACCCGCCGGAGATCCTGAGCCAGGGCCAAAGGGACCCCGATGTGGTGGACCTCGTGATCCGCTACAAGTTCGTCGGGCACCTTTCGGCGACGGTCAGGCTCTTTCTCGAGCCGGCCAAGCTGAGCTGGATCGACCACTCCACGTTTCATCGTAAGGAGCACCGTATCGACTTCGACATGCTCGCCGAGCACTACCCGGACAAGCTGCGTTGCCATGGGACGTATCGCTTCGTCGCCGACCCTGCCGAACCCGCCCTCACCCATCAGGTGCTCAACGGCGATGTGAAGGTGATCTGGCCGGTGGCGGCGGCCCTGGTCGAGCGGGCGATCATCTCTGGGCTCACCCAGCACCTGGTCCAGGAGGCCGCGCTGGTCGAGCGTTGGAGCACCCGCCAGCTCAACCGTTGAGGGCCTGTCTGACCAGCGTGCGCCCAAAGTCCCACATGAGCCCCGTACCCCGGTGCGCGTCGTCCATGACCGCGGCGAAGGCCTCGAGAAACACGGCCACCTCGGCATCGCCGATCATCAGTGGCGGGAGCAGCTTGATCACGTCCATGTGATCCCCGGCGACCTGGGTCAAGATGTGGTGGCGGGCGTACAGCGGGACCACCACCATCTGGGCGAACAGGCCCCGGCGGGCGGCCGAGAGCATGTTCCACCCGGTGCGCAGCTTTAGCGAACGGGGCTTGGCGAACTCCATGCCGACCATCAGGCCGCGACCCCGCACCTCGGACAGCAGCTCGTAGCGCTCCAGCATCGGGCGCAAGCCTTCCATCACCGCGCCGCCCAGCCGGGCCGCGTTGGCGACCAAGCCCTCGTCGTCGATGACCGCCAGCGTCGCCAGCCCGGCGGCCATAGCCAGCGCGTTGGCCCCGAACGTCGAGTCGTGCACCATCACCCGGTCCATGCTCGACCACGTCCGGTCGAAGATCCACCCCCGGGCCAGGGTTGCGCCCACCGGCACGTAGCCCCCGGACAGGGCTTTGGCCACGCAGACTATGTCTGGCGTCACCCCCTCGTGCTCGTAGGCCCAAAATCGACCCGTGCGTCCCATCCCGGTCTGCACCTCGTCACAGATCAGCAGGGCTCCTTGCTCGTTCAGGGCCGCCGCCGCCGCCGCCAGCCACCCAGCCGGGGGGACGTGGACGCCCTTTCCCTGGATCGGCTCCACGCACAACGCCGCGACGTCGCCCCGGCGCAGCTCGCGCTCCAGCGCATCGAGGTCCCCGAAGGCGATCGCCGTGTCGGGGAGCAAGGGGCCGAAGCCCCGCCTGAACTCCTCAGAGCCGTTCAGCGACAGCGAGCCCACGGTGAGCCCGTGAAAGGCGTGGGTGCAATAGAGGACCCTGCTCCGACCCGTCGCGCAGCGGGCCAGCTTGAGCGCCGCTTCCACCGCCTCGGTCCCGCTGTTGGAGAAGTACACCCGCTCCATTCCCGGTGTCCGGGCCAGAAGTGCCTCGGCCAACAGCCCAGGCAGCAGGGCGCAGTCGAACTGCACCAGGTCGGCAAGCTCGGCGTCGAGCGCATCGTGGAGCGCCCGGCGGACGACTGGGTGGTCGTGACCCACCCCGAACACGCCGAACCCAGCCAGCAGGTCCAGGTAGCGCTGGCCGGCACCGTCGTACAGCCAGGCCCCCTGGGCCCGCTCGTAGACGGTGTCGAAGCCGATGGCGTGCAGCGTACGGGGCAGCTGAGGGTTGAGGTAGTGGGCGTGGAGCGCATACCCCTCGCCCCGGCGGGTGGCCAGCAGGCCGGCTAGATCGAATCCCATCCCCATAGTCTGGCGCATTCGAGACCTGCGCGCCTCACCGAATCCAAGGAATCTTTCCCAGTGGTCCGTGGCCTCAGTGCCCACTAGGGACCAGTTGCGGACCAGCGGCGGGTCCCGCGGGGCGCTACGGTCGTGTCGATGCCCAACGGCCCGCTCTCGTTCGACCCAATCGCGGAGGCTCGGCGCCAGTGGGTGCAGCGCTGGGAGGGCGCGGACGCCATGGCTGCGGCCACCTCGATCATGCGGGTTCAACAAATCGTGCTCAGTGCGGTGGACAAGGCCCTGGCCGACCTCGGCCTCACCTTTGCCCGCTACGAGGCCCTGGTCCTGCTGCACTTCAGCCGCCGGGGGTCGCTGCCTCTGGGCAAGATGGGCGAGCGGCTGCAGGTGCACCCCACCAGCGTGACCAACCTCATCGACCGTCTGGAGCGACAGGGTCTGGTGCGCCGGGCCCGGCATCCGAGCGACAGACGGACCACCCTCGCCGAGATCACCGATTCGGGACGGGTGCTGGTCGAGCGGGCGACTGAGGCGGTGGTGGCGACCGGCTTTGCGATGGAGGGACTGTCGGGGGACGATCTGGAAGCGCTGACGGCGATCTTGCGAAAGGTCAGGGTGCACGCAGGGGACTTCGAGGAGGACCCGCCGCGATAGTAGGACATCCGAGTAATGTGGGGATGTGAGCGTCAGGGAGGAGTGGCAGGAGGCGTACGGGTCTTCCGAGCTGCGCGACGCCGACTTTGCCACCATGTCGGGGATCCCGCTTGAGCCGGTCTATGGCCTGGAGGGTGCGCCGGGTGCGCCGGGGACAGCGGAGGCCGAGGCGCCGGGGGTGTATCCCTACACCAGGGGCCCCTATGCGTCGATGTACCGGAGCAAGTTCTGGACCATGCGGATGTTCGCCGGCTTTGGCACGGCCATCGAGACCAACTGGCGCTTCAAGGAGCTGCTGGCGTCGGGGGCGGATGGCCTGTCCACCGCTTTCGACATGCCTACCCTGCTGGGCCTGGACTCCGACGACCCGCGGTCCGTGGGCGAGGTGGGCCGTTGCGGGGTGGCGGTGGACACCCTCGCGGACGTGGAGGACATCTTCGACGGGATCGACCTCTCGGCGGTGACGGTCTCCATGACCATCAACTCCCCGGCAGCGGTGATGCTGGCAATGTACGCTGCCGCCGCCGAGGCCTCCGGGGTGCCCCGGGCCCGTCTGGGGGGAACCCTGCAAAATGACATCCTGAAGGAGTACCAGGCCCAGAAAGAGTATGTCTTCCCGCCCCGCCCCAGCATGCGCCTGGTGGCCGACACGATCGCGTGGTGCGCGGCCGAGATGCCCCGGTGGCACCCGGTGTCGATCTCCGGCTACCACATCCGCGAGGCCGGAGCGACCGCAGCGCAGGAGCTGGCGTTCACCCTGGCCAACGGTTTTGCCTATGTGGAGGCGGGCCTGGCGCGGGGCATGGAGGTGGAGGAGGTGGTGCACCGGATGTCGTTCTTCTTCAATGCCCACATCGACCTGTTCGAGGAGGTGGCCAAGTACCGGGCGGCGCGGCGGCTCTGGGCCCGCTGGATGCACGATCGCTACGGGGCACGGGAGGTGGCATCACTGGCTCTGCGCTTCCACTGCCAGACCGCGGGTGTCTCTCTGACGGCTCAGCAGCCCGAGCTGAACATCGTGCGCACGGCCATCGAGGCTTTGGCCGGGGTGCTCGGGGGGGCGCAGAGCCTGCACACCAATGCCATGGACGAGGCGATGGCGCTGCCCTCCGCACGGGCTGCCCGGATAGCCCTACGGACCCAGCAGGTCCTGGCGCACGAGACCGGGGTGGCCAATGTGGCTGACCCGCTCGGGGGTTGCTGGCTGGTGGAGTCGCTAACCGACGAGCTGGAGCGGCGCGCCTCGGAGGTGTTCGCCCACATTGAGCGCCTGGGCGATGGCTCGATGCTGGAGGGGGTCCTGGCCGGGATCGAGGAGGGCTGGTTCCAGGGAGAGCTGGCGGACTCGGCGTACCGCCTGGAGCGCCAGCTCAGCTCGGCCCGCAGGATCGTGGTGGGGGTCAATGCATATACCGAGGGTAACGACGAGGCGCCTATCGAGTGCGAATCGGTGGGCCCCGACGACGAGGCGCGCCAGGTGAAGCGCCTCTCGACCGTCCGGGCGCGCCGGGACGAGGGGGCCGTGGTCTTGGCCCTGGACTCGCTTCGCGCCGCCGCCGCCGATCCCACAGTGAATCTGATGCCCTTGTTACTGGGGGCAGTGCGCACCTACGCCAGCATTGGCGAGGTGATGGGCGCACTGGCCGACGTGTTCGGGCGCTACGTCGAGAACCCCCGGATCTGACGTGCCCGACCGCGTGCTCGTGGCCAAGATCGGCTTGGACGGCCACGACCGGGGGGTCAAGGTGGTGGCCCGGATGCTACGCGACGCTGGCTACGAGGTCATCTACACCGGCCTGTTTCAGACGCCCGCCGGCACGGTGGCGGCAGCGGTCCAAGAGGACGTGGACGCGATCGGGCTGTCGATGCTGTCCGGGGCGCACATGAGCATCGTCCCCAAGGTGATGGACGAGCTGGCCCTCGCCGGGGCCTCTATCCCAGTGGTGCTCGGGGGCATAATCCCGGCCCACGACCTGGCGGCCCTCACTCAGCTGGGCGTGGCCGCAGTGCTCACGCCGGGTGCCTCGTCGACCGAGGTGGTGGCGGCGGTGCGCGGCGCAATAGAGGCGACCCGGCGCTGACTCGGGCCCAGGCGCCCAGGCGGCGCCGGCGGTCCCGTTCTGAGCGGTCAGCTGATCGTCCCGTGCCCACCGGAAGAGTCCACAACCGGGAGGCCCGCCGCAGCCCACGCATTCATCCCCCCGCTCAGGTTGCGGGTGTCGAAGCCGGCCTGGCGTAAAAAGTCGGCTGCCAGCGCCGAGCGCCCACCAGCGAGGCAGACGCAAACGATGGTCCTATCCATAGGAAGGCTGGAGTGCTCGGCAGCCAACACACCCATAGCCATGTGGGTGGCGTCAGGCGCATGCCCCGCAGCCCACTCGTGGTCCTCGCGCACGTCGAGCAGCACCGCGCCTGCCTCGATCAGTCTCAGCGCCTCGGTGGGCGCCAGCTCCAACTGGGTTGTCATCCCCAATGTCTACCATCAGTGTGGTGAGCGAGTTTCTCATCATTGCCGGGCTCTCCGGCGCTGGACGCTCGGCGGCGGCGGCCATCTTCGACGACCTGGGCTGGTTCATCATCGACAACATGCCTCCTGCTCTCATCACCAAGGTGGCTGAGCTGGCAGGTGGTCCGGGCTCGGAGACCGAGAGGGTGGCCCTGGTGGTGGGCAGGGGAGGGGGGGAGTACCTGGACGAGGTGACCCCCGCGCTGGACTCGCTGAGGGCCAGCGGCGCCGGGGTGAGGGTTCTGTTCCTGGAGGCCGAGGACGACGTGCTGGTGCGGCGTTTCGAGGGGACCAGGCGTCGCCACCCACTCGACACCACCGAGGGTGTGGTCGCCTCGATCGCGGCGGAGCGCCGACTTCTGGACCCGCTCAAAGAATGCGCCGATGTGGTGCTCGACACAACCGAGCTCAACGTGCACCAGCTCCGGGACCGTCTTGTCGAGCTTTTCGACTCGACGCGCGCGGGGTCGGGGATGCAGCTGACGGTGGTCTCCTTCGGCTTCAAGCACGGGATCCCACTTGACGCCGACCTGGTGCTGGACTGTCGATTCTTGCCCAATCCCCACTGGGTCGACGAGCTGCGACCGCTGACTGGTCTCGACGACTCCGTCCGCCACATGGTGCTCGGCCACCCGGATACCAAAGAGCTGCTGGAGCGCTTGGAGGGCTTGTTCGGCCTGGTCCTGCCGGCTTACGTGCGGGAGGGCAAGTCGTATCTCACGGTCGCAGTGGGCTGCACTGGGGGGCGGCACCGCTCGGTGGTGGTGGCCGAAGAGCTGGCAACCCTGATCTCTGGACAAGGGTTCAGCCCGATCGTGCACCACCGGGACATCGAACGTTGAGCACCGGTCCCCGGGTGGTGGCCCTCGGTGGGGGTCACGGGCTCGCAGCCACGCTCGCCGCTGCCCGGCGCTACGCCGGCGAGGTGACCGCGATCGTCTCGGTGGCCGACGACGGTGGCTCCAGCGGCCGGCTGCGGGAGGCCTTCGACATCCTGCCACCAGGGGACATTCGCCGCTGCATCGTGGCGCTCGCCGATCCGGGCTCGTGCTGGACCAAGGCCCTAGAGCACCGTTTCGAGGCGGGCGAGCTCGAAGGGCACGCCCTGGGGAACCTGCTCATCGCCGGTCTGGCGGCGGTCACGGGTGACTTCCTGGAAGCACTCGACCAGGTGGGCCGCCTGGTGGGCGCACGGGGCAGGGTGCTGCCAGCGACCGTCGAGCCCGTGGTGCTCAAAGCGGTGACCGCAGGCGGGGACGTGCGGGGCCAGCTCGCCGTGGCCCAGTCCTCCGGCATCGCCAGGGTATCGCTGGTCCCGGCGGACCCGAGGGCGCCCCGAGCGGCTCTGGACGCCATTGACCGGGCCGACCAGGTGGTGCTCGGACCGGGCTCGCTGTTTACCAGCATCCTGGCAGCGCTCGCAGTACCGGCGCTGGCAGCAGCGGTCCGGGAGGCCAAGGCACAGGTCGTCTACGTGTGCAACCTGCGCCCCCAGTGCCCCGAGACCGCCACCTACGACGTGGCCGAGCACCTGGCAGCGCTCATCGCCCACGGGGTGGACCCCGACGTGGTCTTGTGCGACACTACTAGCTTGCACCTTGGCCAGCCTCTGCGCCCTTTCGTGGACCTATCGTTGGCCCGGGCCCCGGGCTTGGCACACGATCCGGCCAAACTGGCGGTGGCACTCGCCGATCTGCTCGGATGGGGGAGCACCAATGACTGACAACCACAAGAGCCCGGCCCAGGCTTGGGCACCACCGACGAGGGGGATTGGCACATGACGTTGAGAGTGGGCATCAACGGTTTCGGCAGGATAGGAAGAAATTTCGTAAGAGCGGCAATGCGCACGGGTGCAGACCTGACAGTGGTGGCGGTTAACGACCTGACCTCTCCGGAGGTGAACGCGCACCTTCTGGCCTACGACTCCACGCACGGGCGCCTTGGCGTGCCGGTGAGCGTCGGCCCCGATGGGATCACCGTCGGGGGTCACACGATGGCGGTCCTGTCAGAGCGCGATCCCAAGGCGCTCCCGTGGGCTGAGCTGGGAGTGGACGTGGTGGTAGAGAGCACCGGGCGCTTCACCGAGCGAGCGAAGGCCGAGGCCCACATCGAGGCCGGGGCCCGCCGGGTGGTGATCTCGGCGCCGGCCAAGGGCGTCGATGCCACCTTCGTGATGGGCGTCAACGACGACACCTTCGACCCCGCGCTGCATACGGTGGTGTCCAACGCCAGCTGCACCACCAACTGCTTCGTACCCATGGTCAAGGTGCTCGACGACGCATTTGGCGTGCGCCAGGGCCTGATGACCACTGTGCACGCCTACACCAACGACCAGAACCTGCTGGATCTCACCCACTCCGACCTGCGCCGGGGTCGGGCTGCGGCGGTGAACATCGTCCCGTCGGCCACCGGCGCGGCAAGGGCCACCAGCCTGGTCCTCCCGCAGATGAAGGGGCGTCTCGACGGCTCGGCGCTGCGCGTGCCCGTCCAGGACGGATCGATCACCGACCTGACCGCC
Source organism: Acidimicrobiales bacterium (assembly GCA_039583695.1). Taxonomy (GTDB): domain Bacteria; phylum Actinomycetota; class Acidimicrobiia; order Acidimicrobiales; family JAJPHD01; genus JAVKSL01. The sequence continues at coordinate 18,752 of JAVKSL010000035.1, forward strand.
GTGCTGGACGCGACGGTGGACGTGGCCGCGGTGAACGCCGCCTACGAGGCCGCAGCCGCAGAGGGGCCGCTGTCCAAGGTCCTGGACTACAGCACGGCGCCCCTGGTCAGCTCCGACATCGTGGGCTCGCCGGCCTCCTGCACCTTCGACTCCCCCCTCACCCTGGCAATGGACCTGGGCAACGGCACCACCCTCGCCAAGGTCTTCGGCTGGTACGACAACGAGTGGGGCTACTCGTCTCGCCTGGTCGACCTGGTGCTCCTGGTGGGAGGGGCCTGATGCAGCTGCCCGTCCTCGAGGACCTGGGCGATGTGTCGGGCAAGGCCGTCCTGGTCCGGGCGGACCTCAACGTGCCCTTGGGGCCTGATTCTCAGGTAAATGACGATTTTCGTATCCGGGCCGCCGTGCCCACGATTGCCTGGCTCGTCCGAGCTGGGGCGAGGGTGACTGTCTGCAGCCATCTGGGCAGGCCAAAGGGCGGCTTCGAAAAGCGTTACTCGATGGCGCCGGTGGCTGCCCGGCTGACGTCGCTCCTCGAGGCCGAGCTGGGCCCTGAGCGCTCGGCCAGCGTGAGGGTGATGGAGAACCTGCGCTTCGACCCGGGCGAGGAGGCCAACGCCGCCTCGACCGTGGATCGCCTGGTGGCGGGCCAGGACATGTACGTGAACGACGCTTTCGGGGCGGCACATCGGGCGCACGCGTCGGTGGTGGGCCCGCCGGAGCGCCTTCCCAGCGCGGCCGGCCGGGTGCTGGCCAGGGAGGTGGAGGTCCTGAGCGGGGTACGGGAGGACCCGGTCCGCCCGTTTGCGGTGATCATCGGGGGTGCCAAGGCGTCGGGCAAGCTGGGCGTGATGGGTGCACTTGTGGAGCGCGCCGAGGTGTTGATGGTCGGAGGTGGCATGTGCTTCACGTTCCTGGCTGCCCTGGGTCACGAGATCGGAGACTCGCTGGTGGAGCCGGATCATCTGGACGCGTGCCGGGCCTTGGTGGACTCCGGCAAGCGGGTGATGCTGCCCACCGACATAGTGGCCCTCGGGCCGGGGGGCTCGATCGGGGGCACTACCGGGGAGGTCCGGGTGGTGGGCAGGGATGTGCCGTCTGGCTGGAAGGGCCTGGATATCGGACCCGAGAGTGCCGCGGAGTTCGCCGAGGAGCTGGCCGGGGCCGGGACGGTGTGCTGGAACGGGCCGATGGGGGTCTGTGAGGATCCCCGCTTTGCAGCCGGGACCGCGACCGTGGCTCGGGCGGTGGCGTCTTGTGCGGGCTTCACCGTGGTGGGTGGGGGGGACAGCGCGGCGGCTTTGTGCTGCCTGGGCCTGGATGGCGAGGTGGACCACCTTTCGACGGGGGGCGGGGCGTCGCTGGAGCTGTTGGAGAAAGGGGACCTGCCTGGGCTGGCCGCTTTGCGGACAGCAGCCGGGAAGCGTGTAGGTGTCTGAGCGCAGGGGCAGGGCTGGGGCTGCTTCGGGGTCCGCGGCGGGCGCTGCTGGCGTTGCGGGCTCGGGGCCCGCAACGGCTCCTGCGGGCTCGGCGGCCGGCCGGACCTCCGGGCGGGCTCGTCGGTTGGTGAGTGGCAACTGGAAGATGCACCTGAACCACCTGGAGGCCATCCAGGCGGTCCAGAAGCTCGCCTACCGGCTGACCGCCGACGACCTGGAGGCGGCTGAGGTGTCGGTGCACCCGCCGTTCACCGATCTGCGTTCGGTCCAGACGGTTTTGGGCTCGGACGACGTGGAGATCGCGCTGGGAGCTCAGCACTGTTACTGGGAGGACAAGGGCGCCTACACCGGTGAGGTGAGCCCTGCCATGCTGGCCAAGCTGAATGTGGTCTATGTGATCGCCGGGCACTCCGAGCGCCGCCAGCTTTTTGGGGAGACGGACGAGATGGTGAGTCGCCGGGTGCATGCGATCCTGCGCAACGGCATGTGCCCGATCGTGTGCATGGGTGAGACACTGGAGGAGCGAGAGGCCGGGTTCACGGCCGAGAAGGTGAGGCACCAGGTGTCCTCGGACCTGATCGGTCTGTCGCCGGGGACCATTGGCGGGCTGGTGATCGCCTACGAGCCGATCTGGGCCATTGGCACCGGCCGCACCGCCACGGCTGTAGACGCCCAGGAGACCTGCGCGACCATCCGCTCGGCCGTCGGCGACCTGGCGGGGGAGGACGCGGCCGGGTCGGTGCGCATCCAGTACGGGGGCTCGGTGGCGATAGCCAACGCAGCCGAGCTGTGCGCCCAGCCCGACGTGGATGGCCTTTTGGTTGGTGGGGCGAGCCTGGACCCAGACGTGTTCGCTGCGGTCGTGCGAGCTGCGCTCGGCCGCTAGGTTGGCTGGCCGATGCTCACCATTGCCATCGTGGTCATCCACGTGATCGTCTCGCTGGGCCTGATCCTGCTGATCCTGTTGCACAGCGGGAAGGGCGGCGGGCTGTCCGACATGTTCGGCGGCAGCGTGGGCTCGGCGGCAGCAGGCTCCACGGTGGCGGAGCGCAACCTGGACCGCATGACGGTACTCCTGGCGGTCATCTTCACCTTCACAACTTTGACCCTTGCCCTCCGGCTGCAATGAGTCGCGGCTAAGCTGTAGGCGTAGCCCTCCCGTCGGAGTGGCGGAATAGGCAGACGCGCCAGCTTGAGGGGCTGGTGCCCGCAAGGGCGTGGGGGTTCAAGTCCCCCCTCCGACACCAGCTCTGACCAGGGATTATGTATGTCGGCGGCGGCGTGAGACACCTGACTGATATCCTGTTGATCACAGGTTGATCACCAATCCGGGGAGGACTGATGCCGGGCAGCGTGGTGGAGCGGGGCAAAGGGCGCTGGTTCTTGCGGGTGGACGCAGGCCGAGACCCCGTGTCGGGCAAGCGCCGCCAGGCGACCAGGACCGTCGCCGCCCGCAACCTCACCGAGGCCCGGGCCGCACTGGCTCGCTTCGCCGTGGAGGTGGGGCAGGGGGGCCACGGACGGGGGACTGACGCCCGCACTGTGGCCGACGCATGCCGGGAGTGGCTGGAGGTGGCAACGCCAGGCTTGGCGGCCAACACCGCGGCCACCTTCGCCGACTCCCTGCGGCGCTATGCCCTGGGCCGGATAGGCGAGGTTCGGCTGTCCAAGCTCCAGACCCATGACCTGGATCGCCTGTACGCGGAGCTGCTGGCCGGTGGTGGTCGTGGTGGCCGCCCGCTGTCGGCTTCCACCGTGCGCAAGGTCCACGTGCCGCTCTCGCTGGCTCTGGGTCAGGCGCTGCGCTGGGGCTGGATTGGCGCAAACCCCGCGGCCGCGGCGCGGGCGCCAGCCGAGCCCAAGAGCGTGATCAGCCCTCCGGAGGTGCAAGCCTGTCGCAAGCTGTTGGAGGTTGCAGAGGCCAAGGACCCTGAGTGGGCGATGTTCTTGCGACTGGCCGCGGCCACGGGCCGCCGGCGGGGAGAGCTGTGCGCCCTGCGCTGGGATGCAGTGGATCTGGACGGCGCAACTGTGACGATCCGACGAACGGTCGAGATCGTCCCCGGAGAAGGCGTCCCGGTCCGGGAGTGGCCCAAGTCGGCCGCCGGCGTACGCCAGATCGCCATCGACCCGGCCACGGTTGAGGTACTGCGAGCCGGGCGGCAGCGCCAGGCCAGCGCGGCTGCGGCATGCGGCGTTGCTCTCGGGGCTGGTGCCTTTGTTTTCTCCACCGACCCCGCCGGGCGCCGGCCGTGGGACCCACGCCTGGCCACCCATCGATTCACCCGCCTGCGCCGGGAGGCCGGGCTGGGGGACACGGTGCGCCTCCATGACCTGCGCCACTACGTCGCTACGCAGCTGCTGGCCGCGGGCTACGACCCGGTCTCGGTCGCCGGTCGGCTGGGTCACGACCCGAAGATGCTGCTCAGCACCTATGCCCACTGGGTGCCTGCCCGGGACCGGGATCAAGCGGCGTTTCTCGGTTCCCTGCTGGATGGGCCGCCCAAACCCTCGACGGACCTTCCGCAGGCTGGGTAGCCGATTCGAGCGCTCGCCTGCCTGGCGCCTTTATGCGCGCATCAGCGGCAGGACCCGGCCGCCGCGGCTGCCCACCGGCGCTGCCCTGGATGGTGCTGCGGTCGCTGCCAACAACAGCTCCGCCAACTGGGCCAGCACCTCTGTGGATGTCGGCCCGTCTGGCTGGTCTAAGCCCAAGAACCGGTGAAGCTCGATCACTGGGACCAGCTGGCGCGTTCCCAGCTGGACCGAGCGCAGCTGGCCACGGCGGATGGCACCGTAGACCGCATCGCGACTGACCGACAGGAGCCTCGCCGCCTCGTCGACCCCGACCGCGAGCGGCTCCGGCTCGCGCTTGGGCGCCGGCTCAGGCTGGCCCTTCGACATCTCTGCCCTCCTCGCTCGTCTGAAAATCGGGCGGTTCGTGGTGCGTCTCATCCGCGTGCTGGCGAGTGGCCTATTTGGCTACCCGGCGGTTGAGCGCCAGGTCTTGCGCGATGGTGCGAGCCAGGACAGCCTCACCGGGGGAGTTGCCGCGGCCGACGTATTGCCACTCGCCGACGATCAGCACCGCTGTCTGGTTGCAGTCGGCGCCCGGGCTGCTATGGCGCACCCGTTTAGCGAGGGTCACCCCTCCCACGTGCAAGGACATGGCACTATTGTGAAACACCGGCGCCCGAACAGGACTCTTGTCTGGTACTGCTATCAGAACACCTAGATGCCCACCAGAACAGCGCCCATCTATGAGAACAGCGCCCATCTATGAGAGATCTTTGGACCGAACGGGGCCTCTACGCCCCTGAGCTGGGAATACTGAGCCACACTTAGTGAAGGGGCTCCAATGGCCACCAGATCAGTGCCGCCGTAACTGGGCCATAGTCATGGATCGTAGAACCACCAGAACAGCGCCCATCCATGAGAACAACGCCCATCTATGAAAACTCTTTGGCCACAGGGCTCTTGGGCGAGCGCTCCAGGACCTGGCGAGCCCAGTGCCAGCGAGAACCAAGGCCCATGTCAGCCCAGGTGTTCAAGATCAGGTGATCCTCCTCGTCGGCTACCTCAGCCAGCCAGTTTGACAGGCTCGTAGCAATGACCGGTGGACCACGCCAAGTAACCGCACGAGCCCACCACAGCGACGATGCTACTGACCGGATGGAGTCGAAATCGCACACCTGTTCCCATCCCGAAAAACCCACTGCATATGTCCCCGGAAGACGACCTGACATAACGCGCGGCTCATGGCCGCGGTTCGAGGGTCGCCGAGTCTTGGGCTTGTCAGTGTGCGAGGGTTGGTGCCGTAACCGGTGGGTGTTCGATCGGCCGCCTCAGGTGAGACGGGTACTCTGCACGTACGGGGGGAGTTTGAGGCAGGACATGTGCCTCGTCGGCCAGTCACCCGCAAGTGGCGCCTTCGGTATCGGCGCGAGCTGCCGGTGATGGCTCGGGCGACCGCTGCTGTTCGGCGGTCGCTCTGACGGCCTTGCTAGCAGTTGTCATCCCCGGGGGACCACGCGCCGCTTCGACAACGTTGGCGCACACGATAGCGTTGAGTTCGTCGACCGCGGGGGAGAGCAGCTCGGGCCTGCTCGGTGACCCCTACCCAGCCAACCCGGGGGTCGCCCAGTCCCACCCCCGTGCCGCGACGAAGAACGCCAGCGCAGTTGCGCTCTCTCAGATCACTCCCACCCATCGCTCAGCGCCGGACTCGCCGAGCCTGGGCGCAGCACTGACCGCGGCCCTGTCCGGCATGGATCCCTGACTGCGACTCGTTCAGTCAGGTCCGCATGCCCCGGGGTACGGGTGGGACGTCGGTGATAATGGTCGGCGGCGGTTGGGGGATGCAGCCAGCCATCTCGCGGCTCGCCCGGAAGACGACAAGGTTGCGATGAACCGGGCGAGCGGCGGAGGCGACCAGGATCCCCTGGTAGCCGGCCTGGTGAAGGTTCTCGCCGACGACCTGGCAGGCCGGCCACTGGCTGGCGGTCGGGAGCGGGGCCGGCAGGCCGGCGCGTCCAAGCCTTTCGTCACTGTCGAGCAGGGCAACGCGATCAAGTTGAACGCGCCATGGCCACAGGTCGCGGGGTAGCGCCCGGGCGGGCGGCAGGCCCGTTCCGGCCAGTGCTCGGAACCACTCCGCCCATGCAGTGTCGGGCTCGTCGGCGAAGTACCAGGCCCCGATGGCGCTGCCGCGCTGCCAGCGGCCGTCGGCTGGATGGGGTGGCTGGTAGAGGGGGTCCGCGCCGTGGGGGATATGGCGGACGAACACGGCGTCGACGGTCTCGTCGTCGACATCGAGCGAGGACAACCTACGAGACGGGCATGTCCTCGAGCGAGGCGATGAGCCGCGACACGGCGCGGTAGTCCCCGTTGCGGATGGCATCAACGGGGCGCCGGTCGTCCAGGCGGGCGATCGGCTTGAGGAGCCAAACCGGGATGTAGGCGGGCTCCATCACCTGCGCCAGCCGTTCGACCAGCGCCGCCAGCTGCAGGGCGCGGGTCGCGTGCTCACCCGACGGGACCCGTGTCCCGTTCAGCCAGCGACGTGAGCTGCTCGGATCGGCGCCCGTTGCCTCAGCCAGGTGCGTGGCGGTCAGGTTGCCGAGACGGGAGACGCGAACGACCTCCTCGGACAACGAGGTCTGAGCGACGGTGGTCATGACCCCATGCTAGCGCGACTGGCCTGCAAAACACCCGGCAAACGCCCGATACGCGTCGGTTACGAGAGGCCCGCTAGTCCATCCCCTCTTGACGATCCACCTGCGGAGACCCCGATCGGCGATTGACGCCCACCTTCATCGCCTTAGGACGTTCGTTGAGCACGTCGGTGACGAGTGCCTTGAGGCCGGCTGCTCCGCCGCCGGCCTCGCTTGCGACCTCCTCTGGCTGGCGTTCCAGGCACAGTGCGGCGAAGAGCACCACGTGGAAGACCTCGGGGCGGCGCTTGGGTCTGTAGGTGACGTCGCGCTCGCCATCGGTACTGGCGTCCCGGATGAGCCGGGCGGTTTCGTCCTCGCCGGTGGCCCGGGCGATGGCGTTGCCGGCTCTTGCTCATCTTGGCTCCGTCGGTGCCAAGATGAGCGGCGCTCGCCTGACAGGCGCGCGAACGAAGCTCCTCGACCGCTGAGGGCGCGGGCCCCGCTCTTTCTGGTACGGGTCAGGTTCGTACAAGAGGGCCCGCTCAACGGGTCATACAGTGAACCGAGAAGACCCAAAAGGAGGAGCGTCGGATGCAAGTTGACCTATCTGCCGAGGGCTACCACAACGTGAACCCGTTCATCTTCGTGGATGGCGCTGAGGCGCTTATGGCCTTCCTTGTCAAGGTGTTTGATGGGGTGGAGACCGAGCGGCTCGTCCGGGGCGGTGGGAAGATCGGGCATGGCGAGGTCCGCATCGGTGACTCGGTGGTGATGGTCAGCGACTCCACCGAAGATTTCCCTGCTCGACCTTGCGCCCACTACGTCTTCGTCGCCGACGTGGACGCCGTCTACGAGCGTGCGCTCGCCGCGGACGCCACCGCCGTGAGGGAGCCGGCCGACCGGTTCTACGGCAATCGTGAAGCTGGGGTGGTGGACGGCTGGGGCAACCTGTGGTGGATCGCCACCGTCATCGAGGTGGTTGCCGACCAGGAGATCGAGCGACGCTGGCAGGAGGTGCAGGATCAGAGCAGCGGATGATCTGGCCGGGCGTCGCATCGACCGCCCTACGCAGCTCTCTCGCCATGTGGGCCTGGTCATAGTAGCCGGCGCGCACCGCAAGGCCTGCCAGCGATCCCTCCCCTGCCTGGAGGGCAGCCAGGGTGGTGGAGAGGCGGATCAGTTGCCCGGCAGCCTTGGGGGTCAGGCCGGTGTGGCGACGGAACTGGCGGATGAAGTGTCGGTGGCTCCAGCCGACCTCGGCCACGAGGTGGCCGATCGGCACCGCACCACAGCTCTGCCACAGCTGTTGCCAGGCCCACGCCACCCGTTCCTCGATCGCCGGCGCGGCGGCGACCTGGTCCGCCAGGAGCCCTTCTACGAGGGCGAGCCTATGATCCCAGCCTGCATCCACGAGTTGGTCGACGAAGCGAGTGGCGCTGCGGGCCGGTAGGAGGGCGTCGAGTTCGACCCGGCGGTCGGCCAGCTCATCGAGGACCGGCCCGAAAAGGCGCGCCGCGCCGATGGGCTTCAGCTTCACGTCCACGCGGACAGCTGGCCCGACCGGGAAGACCATCGCCGCTGAGGTCGCTGGGCCGGCGACGAACGCCACTGGCGTTCCGGGGAAGCGCTCGGCGAGCTGGATCATGACCGTGACAGTCGGGCTCGGCAGGATCGGCAGAGCCACCCTCCACCTCGTCTGCTCGAAGCCGACGAGGTCGCGTGCCAGAGGGGCCCGGATCGAGCCAGCCACCGGCCGCCTCCGCACCCGGTGGCCACCTACCCCCTCAGCCACTCCGGCCGTAGCCGCCGAGCCTGGTTCTGCGGACGTGTTCAACACTCCCACAGCATCGCACAGCCACCAAAGGCAGCAACGCTGAAGTGTCGCAATCAACGATCCACCAGCGGACACGTTTCGTCCACACCGAAGCTATCGGACCGTACCCTGGGAGGTGATGGATCCCAAAGAAGTACTGCGCTGGGGTGGAGATGCCGACCTTGGAGCGCCGGCCGAGCTGATACGGCATCCGGCCCGCTCCGCCATGCTGCTGGGACCCCGGCTCCCCATGGGCGCCGGGCTGTTGCTGGGAGCCGCAGGGTCAGCTGCCCTCATTGGCCTCGGTTCCGGGAGCAGCTACTTGCGGTTCCTGCCCTTGCTGGTCGGCCTGGGGATCGGGATGGGCTTCCTCACCGCCGCGGTGGTGACCGCTGCGATCAGGGCAGTGTCAGCCGAGCGAGCCGGGCTTGCCAGCGGAGTCAACAACACCGCCCGCCAGGCGGCGGGAGGTCGACCCCTTATCGTCGCCTTCAGGGTTCCTGAGCAGCAGGCGAAATTGCTGTTGTTAGCGTTCCCACCCGAGGCGGTGCCTCCGGGCCGGATTCTCACCGTCGGAGGGCAACTTCGATCCTCCGAAGCTGTGATCACCGCGTTGCTTTTCGAGGACCAAGGGGCTGTCGTGTCGCAGGAATGGCGCAGGGTGCAAAATGAGGGTCTTCCGGTATGAGTGTGGGTAAGCGGCGGGGTCTGGGCTGTGGTTCTGCCTGGTAGGGGGCTATAAGGTGGTC
>JAVKSL010000036.1:0-16378 GCA_039583695.1 Acidimicrobiales bacterium
GCCCGAGGCACCAGTGCGCTTCGGGTCCAGCCCGGAGCACTTCGCCGCCGAGCTGCTTCCTCGCCTGGTCGGGCTCGGGGTATCCGTGTCGGCAGTCTTCGGGAGCGATCCCGAGCTGTTCGGACTGCTCGACCGCGGCGAGGTGGACGTCGTGGTGACCGCCTCGACCCCTCCCCGGCGCAGCGCGATTGGCACCCAAGTCGCCTCGAGGCGCTTCGTGCTGGTGGCGGCTCCTGGACTGGCGCCGGAAATGCCGCTGCGCTCCCTGGACACGCTGGGATCGTGGCTGGTGGACCGGCCGTGGGCCTCCTACAGCGGTGAGCTCCCGCTTACCCGGCGCTTCTGGCAGGCAGCCCTCGGGCGCCCCTTCGCCGCCCGGCTCCAGGTGGTGGCTCCCGACCTGCGAGCCGTGCTCCGCGCCGTCGAGCTGGGCCTGGGTGTGAGCCTGCTGCCCAGCTTCGTGTGCATCGACGCTCTCGCCGCCGGACGCGTCGTGGAGCTGTTCCCGGTCTCCCACCTGGTCCCGGAGCAGCCATGGTTCGCATGCACCCGTCACGGCGCCTACACCCGGAGCAACGTCCGGGCGATCCTGGAAGCCCTCATGGCCCCCGCCGCCGGCCACGACGCTCGCGTCGGAGGGAGCGTCGAGGTCAGCTCATCGGGCGGACCGGGTGACAACACGGACTGCTGGGACGGCTGAGGCTCCCGGCTGGCCCGGTGCGGTGCTGAGACCGGATTCATCCCGAGCCTGCCACCGGGGCACCCGGGCAGCGCCCGGCGACACCTGGGTGCACCCCGCTCGGACAGACGAGGGTGGTGGCCGGGTCGGTGGGCAGGATCATAGGTGCCCGGGGCGCTTGGTTGAAGTCGAAGTCGTGGACCAGGTTGCCCAGGATTGGGGTGTCTTCTCGCACGGTGGGGCGGGGGTCGGGTCGGCCGTCGGTCCTGGGGTCGAGACGTGCACCGCCCAAGAAGTCATCCTCGATGAACTTGAGGTACGCGTCAAAGCTGAGCGTCTGGTGATCGACGTAACCGGTCTTGGCGTACGGGCTGATCACCAGGCCAGGGACCCGGATCCCATAGCCGAGGGCGTCGACGGTGGGCGGCACCACCTGGTCGTAGAAGCCGCCCCAGTCGTCCCAGGTCAGAAAGATTGCGGTGGAGTCCCAGTCGGGGCTGGCCATGACCGAGTTGACGATATTGGTCACGTATGACTGGCCGACCGACACCAGGGCCGGCGGGTGCTCGCTGTCGTATGCGTTGGGCAACACCCACGACACCGCGGGAAGGGTACCCGCCCTGGCTTGCGCGAAGAACGCGGCCTGGTCCTGGATTGCCCCGGTCTGGGTTCCCACGTCGGTGAAGCCGGGCAGGACGTTCCAGATCTCCGGGACGCTCCCATCTGCGCTGCGGGCGTTGTTGGCGAACGCCCCCTTCTTCTTGGACTTGGTGGTCTTCTTGGCATTGGTGGTGAGGGACGACACCGGGGTCTTATCGGGGATGGCTCCGTGGTCGAGGTACCAGCCCCAGCTCACGTGGTGCTGGGCCAGCAGGTAGGTGAGGTTGGTCCAGCCGAACGGCGTGGGCTTGGTCATGGTCCGATCCTTCGGATCGAGCGAAGACGAGCAGGTCGAGGGGTCCTGGGGGTTGGTGCAGCTCGCTGCCCATCCCGAGATCAAATACAGGTGCGACGGGAAGCTCCAGGAGTGGACCGACTCGTACATGTGATCCTGGAGGACGTAGTGTTGGGCATAGGCCCAGTAGTTGGGGATGTCGCTGCCATCATGGTAGCCCATTACGTCAGTGTTGTTCTTGCCATGCGTGCACACCGGGTTGGTTGGATCGGCACAGCCCTTCTTCCCCTTTTGGGCCTGGGCGATGAAGCCGTTCATCTTCCCGCCGTTGACGTCGGCCGTGCTGTTGACTGCATTGTGCGGGCCCCCGCCGTTGAGGTCGGCGTGGTCGAGGTAGGGCTTGACGCAAGCACCGGTGGCCGGGTCGGGGACGCAGACGGTGGGCACTCCGTTGGCCACGGGGATCCCGTCCGCTCCGGGGTAGGTCCCGAAGTAGGAGTCAAAAGATCGGTTCTCCTGGAAGATGATCACCACATGACGGATCTTGTGGATCCCGGTGGCCGTTGCGGGAGATGACGGGCTGGCACCACCGCACGAGGCGGCAAGGAGGGCGCACGCGACGACCAAGCCGCCGCGGCCCGCCAGTCGCGCACGTGAAGCGGTGACTCGCCTGGCCATTGTTCCAGTCGTCCTGACTCGCCGAGCTGGCGTGATGGGCTGCTCCCGATGTCTCACTACAGCTTGGGACACGGGGATGAGCGAGAAGTTAGCGAAAGATTAGGGAACGATTAGGAGTCGGCATGTAGCCCGCCCAAGGTTCTCTGGACACGCTGACCTGCGGGGAGGGAGGACGGGCAGGCGTGCAGCGCATCACCTGGGCTAGGGCCTGTCTCGGGGGGAGCTGACCGCTGCGTCCCCTGCTAAAATGGCTCGGCCACACGAGGGCCAGCGTCGTCCCTCTCAGTTGATGCCCCAGCGACAGCAACTCCCGGAAGGACGATGCATGAGTGAATCCCCAACACCCAGCGGGCTGTACCGGCCCGACTTCGAGCACGACAGCTGCGGGGTGTCGTTCGTGGTGGACATGCACGGTCGGCGAAGCCACCGCATGGTGCGCCTGGGCCTGGACAGCTTGTGTCACCTGGAGCACCGAGGAGCGACGGGCGCCGAGGTCAACACTGGCGACGGGGCGGGGATCCTCATCCAGGTCCCCGACAGCTTCTGCCGCGCGACCGCCCCCTGCCAGCTGCCGCCACCGGGCGCGTATGCCACCGGCATCGCCTTGTTGTCCGCCGAGCCCACCGAGGCCGCAGAGGAGCGGACCGCCATCGAGGGCTTGGCCCTAGACGAGGGGCTTGCGGTGCTCGGCTGGCGGGAGGTCCCCACGGACGACTCCTTGGTGGGCAGCATCGCCCGCTCGGCGATGCCCTCTTTCTGGCAGCCGTTCATCGCCGGCGGGAGCGGGGCTGCCAAACAGGCCAAGACCGACCCCCTTGGGCTGGAACGGCGCATCTACATGCTGCGCAAGCGGGTGGAGCACGAGACGGGGACCTACTTTGCCTCCCTGTCCAGCCGGACAATGGTCTACAAGGGTATGCTGACGGCCGGTCAGCTCGGGGACTTCTTCGCCGATCTAACCGACGAGCGACTGGACAGCGCTCTGGCCCTGGTGCACTCGCGTTTCTCGACCAACACCTTCCCGAGCTGGCCCCTCGCCCATCCTTACCGCTTCATGGCCCACAACGGCGAGATCAACACCCTCAAAGGCAACCGCAACTGGATGCGAGCCCGTGAGTCGCTCCTCGCTTCTGACCTGCTGCCCGGGGACCTGGAGCGCATCTTCCCGATAGTCACTCCCGGAGCCAGCGACTCGGCCACCTTCGACGAGGTGCTGGAGCTGTTGCACATGGGGGGGCGCAGCTTGCCCCACTCGGTGCTGATGATGATTCCCGAGGCATGGGAGAACCACAAGGAGATGGACCCCGCCCGCCGGGCATTCTACCAGTTCCACTCGGCGCTGATGGAACCCTGGGACGGTCCGGCTTCCATAGCCTTCACCGACGGCAGCGTCATCGGGGCCGTCCTGGACCGGAACGGGCTGCGTCCTTCGCGCTACTGGGTAACCGACGACGGTCTGGTCATCATGGCATCGGAGGTCGGGGTCATCGACGTGGCGCCCGAGCACGTGGTGCAGCGAGGCCGCCTCCAGCCTGGACGGATGTTCCTGGTAGACACCACCCAGGGTCGCATCGTGGCCGACGAGGAGATCAAGGCCACCCTCGCAGCCGAGCACCCCTACTCGGAGTGGCTGGCCGCTCAACAGGTGCATTTCGACAAGCTCCCGAGCCGCTTCACCCTCACGCCCCAGCACGCCTCGGTCGTGGCTTTCCAGCGCCTGTTCGGCTACACCACCGAGGACCTCAAGGTGCTGCTGGGCCCGATGGCCCGCACCGGGGCCGAGCCCATTGGCTCTATGGGCACCGACACCCCACTGGCCGTCCTGTCGGAGAGGCCGCGACTCCTCTACGACTACTTTGCCCAGCTGTTCGCCCAGGTGACCAACCCACCGCTCGATGCCATCCGCGAGGAGCTGGTGACCTCGCTCGGCGCCACGATCGGCCCAGAGCGCAACCTGCTCAACCCCGAGCCAGCCAGCTGTCACCAGATCGTCATGCCCCAGCCAATCCTCACCAACTCCGAGCTGGCCAAGCTGTTATACATTGACGACGACGGTGATCGGCCCGGCTGGAAGACCTTCGCAATCGACGGGCTGTTCCCCGTACAGGGCGACGAGCCGGCCGGCACGCGCCTTGGCAACGCCCTAGACGACGTCTGCGCCCGGGTCAGCCAGGCGATAGACGGCGGAGCGACTTTCGTCGTCCTCTCCGACCGGCACTCCAACGCCACCCTGGCCCCTATTCCCGCCCTCCTGCTGGTCAGCGCGGTCCACCACCACCTGATTGTCGAGCGCACCCGCACCCGGGTGGGCCTCATCGTCGAGACCGGCGAGGCTCGGGAGGTTCACCACTTCGCCCTGCTGCTCGGCTACGGCGCCGCGGCCATCAACCCCTACCTGGCATTCGACTCGATCACCCACCTCGTGGCCGACGGGACCATCACCGAGCAGTCCCCGGAGCGGGCGATCCGCAACTACATCAAAGCCTCCAGCAAGGGCGTGCTCAAGATCATGTCCAAGATGGGCATCTCCACCGTGGCCTCATACACCGGAGCGCAGGTATTCGAAGCCATCGGCCTTTCTCATGACCTGGTGGACCACCACTTCGGAGGCACCGTCAGCCGCATTGGCGGTGCCGGGCTGGAAGAGCTGGCCAGCGAAGTCCTGGCTCGCCACGCAATCGCCTGGCCCGCCCGCCCCAGCGAGCTCGCCCATCGTGAGCTGGGTGTCGGAGGCGAGTACCAGTGGCGCCGGGAGGGCGAGTACCACCTGTTCAACCCGACCACAGTCCACAAGCTCCAGCACGCCACGCGCACCAAGCGCTACTCCATCTTCAAGGAGTACACGACCGCGGTGGACACCCAGGGCACCAGGCTGGCCACGCTCAGGGGCCTGTTCCGGCTCCGACCCGCCGGGGAGCAGGGTCGAGAGCCTGTTCCCATCGACGAGGTCGAGCCGGTCGGCCAGATCGTCAAGCGCTTCTCCACCGGGGCCATGTCGTACGGGTCCATCTCGGCCGAGGCCCACCAGACCCTGGCCATCGCCATGAACCGGCTCGGTGCTCGCTCCAATACCGGCGAGGGCGGCGAGGACGCCGATCGCTTCACTCCCGACCCCAACGGGGACTTGCGGCGCAGCGCGATCAAGCAGGTCGCCTCGGGACGCTTCGGGGTGACCAGCGAGTACCTGGTGAACGCCGACGACCTGCAGATCAAGATGGCTCAGGGCGCCAAGCCCGGCGAGGGCGGCCAGCTCCCCGGCCACAAGGTGTACCCCTGGATCGCCAAGACACGCTACTCCACCCCCGGGGTGGGGCTCATCTCTCCCCCACCTCACCACGACATCTATTCCATCGAGGACCTGGCGCAGCTCGTCTACGACCTGAAGAATGCCAACGACCGCGCCCGGGTGCACGTGAAGCTGGTGGCCGAGGTGGGGGTTGGCACCGTGGCCGCCGGGGTATCCAAGGCACACGCCGACGTGGTGCTGATCTCCGGCCACGACGGCGGCACGGGCGCCTCGCCACTCAACTCGCTCAAGCACGCCGGAGTCCCCTGGGAGCTGGGACTGGCCGAGACGCAGCAGACCCTCATGCTCAACCGCCTGCGCGACCGGATCGTGGTCCAGGTGGACGGCCAGCTCAAGACCGGGCGAGACGTGGTCGTCGCCGCGCTGCTCGGCGCGGAGGAGTTCGGCTTTGCCACCGCGCCGCTGGTCGTGAGCGGTTGCGTGATGATGCGGGTCTGTCACCTCGACACCTGCCCGGTGGGCATCGCCACCCAGAACCCCGAGCTGCGCAAGCGCTTCACCGGCCAGCCGGAGTTCGTGGTCACCTTCTTCGAATACATTGCTGAGGAGGTCCGCGAGCTGCTGGCCTCGCTCGGCTACCGCCACCTCGACGAGGTGATCGGCCATCCCGAGCTGCTCGACACGACCCAGGCGGTAGAGCACTGGAAGGCGCACGGCCTTGACCTCTCCCCCATCCTGGCAGCCCCCGACGCCCCGGCGGATGCTCCCCGCCACCAGGTCGTACCCCAGGACCACGGCTTGGACCGGGTGCTCGACCGAACCCTCATCAGGGCCTGCAGGCCGGCGCTCGAGGACGCGCAGCCGGTGCGCCTGGCCTTCGCCATCCACAACGTCAACCGCACGGTGGGCACGCTGCTCGGCGCCGAGGTGACCCGCCGTTACGGGGGGGGCGGCCTGCCGCCGGGAACCATCGACATCTCTTTCACCGGGTCCGCGGGCCAGAGCTTCGGGGCCTTCGTCCCCGCCGGCATCACCCTGCGCCTCGAAGGTGATGCCAACGACTACCTGGGCAAGGGCCTGTCAGGTGGTCGGATAATCCTGCGGCCGTCACGCCAGGCTCCCCCCGGATTCGTGGCCGAGGAGCAGGTCATAGGTGGAAACGTCATTCTTTACGGCGCCACGGCGGGCGAGGTCTTCATCCGCGGAGTCGTCGGGGAGCGCTTTGCCGTGCGCAACTCCGGCGCCCTCGCCGTCGTGGAGGGCATCGGTGACCATGGCTGCGAGTACATGACGGGTGGGAGGGCAGTGGTGCTGGGCCCCACCGGGCGCAATTTCGGGGCAGGAATGTCGGGGGGGATCGGGTATGTCTGGGATCCCCGGGGGCTCTTGGGGCGCATGGTCAACCCCGAGATGGTGGACCTCGAGGGCCTCGACGCCGAGGACATAATCTGGCTGGCGGAGACGCTGGCTCGGCACATCGACGAGACTGGCTCGGCCGTGGCGGCGGCGATCCTCGCCGACTGGGCCTCTTCCCAAACCCGCTTCGTCAAGGTCATGCCCAGGGATTACAAACGGGTCGTGGAGGCCGCACGACTGGCGTCCGAACAGGGTGTCCCGGTGGACCAGGCGATAATGGCTGCCGCTCATGGGTAAGCTCACCGGGTTCATGGAATACGGTAGGGAGACGCCTACCCGCCGCCCGGTGGCGCTCCGGCTGCGCGACTGGCGCGAGGTGTACGAGCCCTTTCCGGCAGACCACCTGATGAACCAGGCGGCGCGCTGCATGGATTGCGGGATACCTTTCTGCAACGACGGCTGCCCGCTGGCCAACCTGATCCCGGACTGGAACGACCTGGTCTACCGGGACCACTGGCGGAGCGCCATCGAACGCCTTCACGCCACCAACAATTTCCCGGAATTCACCGGGCGGCTCTGTCCCGCCCCCTGCGAGGCCGCTTGCGTGCTGGGAATCAATGCCGACCCGGTGACCATCAAGCAGGTGGAGCTCTCGATAATCGACAACGCCTGGGAGAGGGGCTGGGTGACCCCAGTGCGGGCGTCGGTTCGCACAACCCGGCGGGTTGCCGTCGTGGGCAGCGGCCCGTCCGGGCTGGCAGCCGCCCAGCAGCTGACCCGGGCGGGGCATTCGGTCACGGTATACGAGCGAGCGGACCGTATCGGAGGCCTGCTCCGGTATGGCATTCCCGAGTTCAAGATGGAAAAGTCGGTGCTGGACAGGCGCCTGGACCAGATGCGCGCCGAGGGCACCTTGTTTGTTTGCGACGTCGAGGTCGGTGTCGATCTCGACGCGGAGGAGCTGTGCTCGGCAAGCGATGCGGTGATCATCGCGACCGGCGCGACTTTGGCTCGCGACCTGAGCATTCCGGGGCGGGAGCTGGCGGGGATCTACCAGGCAATGGAGTACCTGCCCTGGGCCAACCGGGTGCAGGAGGGCGACCTGGCCGAGTCGCCGATCACCGCCGCAGGAAAGCGGGTGGTGATAATCGGGGGCGGAGACACGGGGGCCGACTGCCTGGGCACCGTGCACCGCCAAGGGGCCGCCTCGGTCCACCAGTTCGAGATAATGCCCCGTCCCCCTGCACAGAGGGCCAGCTCCACCCCGTGGCCAACCTGGCCACTGATGCTGCGGACCTCTTCGGCCCACGAGGAGGGTGGAGAGCGGGTCTTTGCGGTTGAGACCGAGCGATTCCTCGGTTCTCCGGGGGGTTCCGTCCGGGCGTTGCAGGCGCATCAGGTGGAGGTGAGCTTTTCCGACGGTCGGCCCCGCTTCGATCCGGTCGAGGGCACCGGCTTCGAGTTGCCCTGTGAACTGGTACTGCTCGCCCTGGGCTTCTCGGGCCCGGAGCGAGCGCTGCCCACCGCCCTCGGGGTGGGCCTGAGCCCCCGGGGCGCCGTGGCCCGGCACGCCTACGCCACGGACCGGCCTGGGGTCTACGTGTGCGGCGACGCCGGGCGGGGACAGAGCCTGATCGTTTGGGCCATCGCCGAGGGTCGCTCTTGCGCCGCCGAGGTGGATCGTCACCTGTGCGGGTCCACGCTCCTGCCCGCTCCAGTACCCTGATATGCCCCTTCCCGAGGAGTATGCGCTCTCCCGCCCTGCCGCCCCGCCCGCCCGGCCTACGCTGGCCCATCCATGGGCATCCATTGGTGGGAGCTGGCCCCGTGGGCGTTGGTGGTGGCTTGGACCTACCTGGTTCTGGGCCACGGGCGGTTCTGGGCCACGGACGTACGGCTGAGCCCAGCTGCCGAGCCAGAGCACTGGCAGAGCGTGGCGATCATCGTTCCGGCCCGTAACGAGGCCGAGATGATCACCGAGACCCTTCCTGGCCTGGTAGCCCAGGACTATCCTGGCGAGATCCGGGTCGTGCTGGTCGACGACGCCAGCACCGACGGGACCGCTGAGCTCGCCATGGCGCTCGGCGGTACCGGGAGGGTCCCTTTGAGCGTCGTCGCCGGCGCCGAGCGCCCCGACGGTTGGGCGGGCAAGCTATGGGCGCTGCACCAGGGCGTGGCACACGCCACCAGGCAAGAGCCCCCGGGGGGGCAAGAGCCGCCCGAGTGGCAAGAGGCGCCGACGGGGCGGGAGCCGCCTGCGGGGCGGGAGCCGCCGGAGTGGCTGCTGCTAACCGATGCCGATATCGCCCATCCCCCCGACTCGCTCCGACGCCTCGTGGCCGCGGCTATCCAGGACGACCGTGACATGGTCTCGCTGATGGCTCGCCTGCGAGTTGTGACCGCCTGGGAGCGCCTCCTGGTTCCGGCCTTCGTGTATTTCTTTGCCCAGCTCTACCCGTTCCGACGGGTCGGCCGAGGTGGCCGTTGGGCGGCGGCCGCCGGGGGATGCATCCTGGTTCGGGCGTCGTCGCTGGCCGCAGCGGGCGGCATCGCCTCGATCCGTGGGGCCGTGATCGACGATGTGGCTCTCGCCCGGCGCCTCAAGGGCTCGGGCTCCTCCATCTGGCTGGGCCTCGCCGACGACGTGCGCAGCGTCCGCCCCTACCCGGGACTGGGTGACCTTTGGGCGATGGTGACTCGCAGCGCGTTCACCCAGCTGCGCTACTCCGCCGTCGCGCTCGTGGGCACGCTCTTGGGTCTCGGCGTCTTGTACCTCGGCCCGCTGATCGCGCTGTTCGCCGGTCTGGCCACCCTAAATGGCTGGCTCATCGTGCCAGGGGCGCTCAGCTGGGCGCTCATGGCCGCCAGCTACCTGCCGATGGTCCGTTACTACGGGCTGCGCCCTGGCTGGGCGCTGACCTTGCCCGGAGCGGCCTCGCTCTACGGGGCCATGACCGCCGACTCCGCCCGTCGCCACTGGCAGGGAGGCGGCATCGAGTGGAAGGGACGGCGCTACCGGCACTGAGCGGGCACGAGGTGGGTGGACCCTCTCCCCAGCTTGCGCAGACCGGATCGATCAGCTCCTCGAGAGGCACCCCGGCGAGTAGGCGGTTGCCGCCGCGAGGGCAGGCATCCTTGGCATAACGGGTAATCGTGCAACCTCCGAGCTCAGCTACGGATGGTCAGCTCACGCCGATAGACCCTGACCGGCCCCATTGTGTCGATGCGTTCGGCCAGCGCAGCGAACGCCTGGGCGGCCTCTCCGTCGGGCTCGCCGACGGTGACCGGGACACCTTCGTCGCCACCTGCACGCAAGGCCGGGACCAGGGGGACCTGGCCCAGCAACGGGACACCCAGCGCCTCGGAGAGCGCCTGGCCTCCTCCTGAGCCAAAGATCTCGTAGCGTTTGCCGTCGTCTCCGCTGAACCAGGACATGTTCTCTATCACGCCCCTGACCGGGAGCTTCAGCTTCCTGGCCATATACGCGCTGCGCTGGGCCACCCGCTGGGCTGCCACCTGGGGTGTGGTCACAACCAGGATCTCCGAGCGGGGCAGGTACTGAGACAGAGACAGCGCCACGTCGCCAGTGCCCGGCGGCATGTCGATCAGCAAGAAGTCCGGGTCCGCCCAGTACGTGTCGACCAGGAACTGCTCGAGTGCCTTGTGGAGCATCGGACCCCGCCAGATCACCGGCGTCTCGTCGGACACGAACATCCCGGTCGACAGACAGCGCACGCCGTGGCCGACCGGGGGGATCACCAGGTCTCCTACCAGCATCGGCGATCGGTCCAGGCCCAACATCGGGGGTACCGAGAAGCCATACACGTCGGCATCCAGGATTGCCACGTCCCGGTGCCGAGCGGCCAGAGCGATTGCCAGGTTGACCGTCACCGAGGATTTGCCCACCCCGCCCTTGCCTGAGGAGATGCCCAGCACCCGGGTGCGCGAGCCCGTACGCACGAACGGATTGGACCTGCCCTCCTCGTGACCCAGGGGACTGGGGGCGCGGGGTGACGCTTCGGGGTCATCGCCCCGCAGGCGTCTCGCCAGCTCCATCCCCTCCTCCTCAGTGAGGTCCACCACCGACACCTCGGTGTCCTTGACACCGGGGAGGCCCCTCAGGGCTGCGTGGACTCGTTTGCGCAGCTCCTCGGTCTGTGGGTAGCTTGGCGCCGCTCTGGCAACGGTCGCTGCCACCCTCCCCCGCCGTGCCCTCACGCTCCGAACCAGCCCCAGCTCGACGAGTCCCCGCCCCAGCTCGGGGTCGGCAACCACGCTGAGGGCTTCGATCATCTGGGCCTCGCTGGGAGACATGGCACCTCCGGGAAGCACAAGACCATAGGCATCGGGTCCATCCCTGCCATAGGGGCCGTCAAGAACGGGCCCAACCCTGCGCGTCAAGCTAGAGTACCCACATGAGCGGAGATGAGGCGCCGTCGCCGGTCGCCTTCCTCGATCCCGAGCGATCAGTCGACTCCGAGGAGTTCGGAGCGATGGTTGCCGCGGTGACCGCGGCCTTCGGCGATCCGACCCGGCGAGACATCTATCTCTACGCCCGGAGCGCAAAGGGGGTGACGGCGACCGAGGTGGCCGAGCGCTTCGCCGTGCACCCCAACGTTGCCCGCCATCACCTGGACAAGCTCGCCGCAGGCGGCTACTTGGAGGTGACTCGGGCGAGCGAGGCGGGCACAGGCGCCACAGGGCGGCCATCCAAGCACTACCGGGTGTCCCCTTCGGCGGCGCCCGATGCCCCGTTGGCATTTCCCCCCCGGCGGGATGACCTGTTGGTGATGCTCCTTGCCGAAGCGCTCAGGCTGCTCGACCCCGAACGCGCGGAGACCATGGCAGAGTCTGTTGGGGAAGATTACGGCAGGACGCTGGCCAGCCATCTGGGTCCTGGCGAGGGCCAACGCTCGGTGCAGTCGGCCCTCAATGCCGTGGCCGATGCGCTCACCGCCCACGGCTTTGCCGCTCACGCCGAGGCTCGAGGAGCGTCGCTGGCCGTGGTGGCACACAGCTGTCCCTTTGGGGGGGCAGCGACGGTGCATCCCGTCCTCTGCGCGGTGGACCGGGGCATGGTCCGTGGAATGCTCGCCGGCCTTCATGGCTCTCCCATACCTGTCACCATGTCGTCGCGCGCCAGGGGCGACGACTCCTGCGCTGCGGTGGTCTGAGACACGGGCCGGCACCAGCACGGACCGGATGGCACCGGTTGACACGGTCCCGATGAGCGGCCGGCACTACCTCGATCACGCTTCCACTTCCCCAACCCGCCCCGAGGTCGTCGAGGCGATGCTCGAATGGATGGCAGGGCCCCGGACCGGGGATCCGGCTCGAGTCCACACCGAGGGTCAGATGGCCCGCGTGGCCATCGAGGAGGCGCGCGCGTCGGTGGCCTCGCTGTTCGGGATGCGCCCCCGTCAGTGCATATTCACCAGCTCGGCCACCGAGTCGGTGAACACAGCAGTGTGGACGGCGGCGAGGGCGCGGCCCGGCGGGGCAATCGTGTGTCCTGCCGTCGAGCACTCCTGCGTGCGGGAATCCTCGAGGCGGCTTGCACCGGTCGTCGAGGTTGGCGTGGATGGCCTGGGACGCGTCGACCCCGACACCTACCAGGATGCCCTGGAGACGGCAGCCAAGACCCACGGGACGGTGGCGCTCGCCCACTGCCAACTTGGCAACCACGAGATAGCCACGCTGCAGCCCGTTGGCGAGGTTGTGGCAATCGGAAGGGCAATGGGGGTTCCCACCCATGTGGACGCGGCAGCCGCCTGCGGGCACGTGCCGCTTGACCTCGGTGCCCTCGGCGCCGACCTGGTGTCGCTGAGCGCTCACAAGCTGGGCGGACCAAGGGGGGTGGGCGCCTTGATCGTCGCCCCGGGGCTGCGGCTCGAGCCGCTCCTGGTTGGCGGCGAGCAGGAACGAGGTCGCCGGGCAGGGATGGAGGACACCCCGGCGATCGTTGGCTTTGGCGTAGCCGCGGCGCTTCTGGGGCTCGGTCACCCTGGAGAAGGCACCCTCCTGGATATCGAGGAGCGTCGTGCCTGGGCACAAACCTCCCGGATCCTGGAGGCCGCCGCCCGCATGGAGGGCATTACGACCTTCGGGGACCGCACGAGGAGGCTACCGCACATCATTTGCCTGGGAGTGGAGGGGGTTGAAGCTGAGGCAGTCCTGCTGGGCCTCGATCAGGCAGGCATCGCAGCCCACTCCGGCTCGGCCTGTTCATCCGAGTCCCTGGCGCCATCGGCTGTGCTCGAGGCCATAGGTGCCGACGCCGAGCGCTCCCTGCGGGTGTCGGTGGGTTGGTCGACGACCGACGCGGACATCGATGCGTTCCTCGATGCCCTTCCGGTCGTGGCGGTCCGGCTGCGCGCCCTAGGCGCCCATTGACCGGCTGAACGAGGCAGCCACGCTTTGGCTCGGCGGCTCTGGATGAGCCACCAGGGGGACGATCGGCCGCGGCGGAACCAAGGGCCGTTGGGGCTTGATCGAGGCGGCACCCTCTGATTCGGCCTCGTCGTCGTCGTACACAGCTGGACGCGACCCTACCGAGATGACGGGGCGGTTCGAAGCCGGCCTCAGGAGTGACCGGGATCCCAGGGACTGCAGCTGGATCGCCGAGAGGGTCTCGTACTGCATGAGGGCTTCGGCAATTCGTTCGAGCTCCTCGGCGTGGTCGTTCAGGATCACCCGGGCAGCCTGCTCCGCCCGGCCCAGAAGGCGTCCAACCGCATCGGTCGGCGGCAGCAGCACCTGACCACCCGCCATCTGCTTGGCCAGGGCTTCCACGCTCTGAGCGCCGGGCGGGGCGCCGTCGGTCATGGCCCAGCGCTCCACCATCTTTCGCGCCAGCGCTCCGGCGTGCTCCAGGTCGTCCTCTGAGCGGGTGGTGGGCTCTCCGAACACGTTCATCTCGGCTGCCCGCCCGCCAAGAAGCAAGATCAGCTGGGCCTGGAGCTCGCGCTTGGTGAGGACGGCACGCCCCTCGATGATCGACCACATCGAGCGCTCGGTGGTGTTCCCCCGGCTGAAGATGGAGATCCTGGTCGGGATCTTCATTCCCCGGAGCAGCAGGCAGAGAAGGGCATGCCCAGCCTCGTGGTAAGCGATCAACCGTCGCTCGGTGTCGTCAAGAGTCGGCGAGGTCCCTGTGCCGACATGCAGGCGCCCGCAGGCCTCGTCTACATCCTCGGGCGCGATCATCTCGCGATGCCATCGGGCAGCCAGCAGGGAGGCCTCGTTCACCAGGTTGGCCAGGTCCGCCGACGATGACCCGGCGACATCTCTGGCCACGCTGGCCCAGTCCACCCGCGGCGAGAACCGCCGCTTGGCAGCGTGCAACCTCAGGATCTGCTCCCGTGCGGCCTGGCTGGGAAGGTCCACCAGTACCCGGCGGTCAAAGCGACCCGGACGCAACAGGGCCGGATCGATCATCTCAGGTCGGTTGGTGGCGGCGATGACCAGAACGCCAGCAGATGTATCCTCACCGTCAAGCTCGATGAGCAGCTGGTTGAGCGTGTTGTCGAACTCCCGGCCCCCGTCACCGTCGCTGTTGCCGTGGCGATGCCGACCAATGGCGTCCAGCTCGTCGATGAACACGATCGAGGGGCGCTGGGCTCGGGCAGTGGCAAACAGCTCCCGGACCCGCGCGGCGCCAACCCCAACGTAGCGTTCCACGAAGGCTGCAGCCGATATGTAGAAGAACGGCACCCCGGTCTCTCCAGCAAGCGCCCTCGCCAGGAGGGTCTTTCCGCACCCAGGGGGACCGTAGAGCAGGATCCCCGTGGGCAGCCTGGCCCCCAAGCGCTCAAAGCGCTGCGGATTGACCAGGTATGCCCTGAGCTCGCCCAGCTCGGAGATCGGGTCGTCCATCCCCGCAAGATCGGCGAAGGTGACACCCGGTACCGAGGCCTTGGCTGTGGGCTCCTTGGGGTCCCCAGTGAGGGCGTTGGCGCGGCGGGCGTGACGTCGGGAGAGGTGCTGGCTGAGGAAGACGGCGCCCAGAGTGGCCGCGACGATCACCCCGAGCGAGACGAGGAAGGTGGGGCTGGTCAGTGTGTTCGGCATATTGCCCACCATCCAACCACAACCTCAACATGTTGCACAAGCTCAACTCCCGCCACACTGCTGGTGCCCATGTTCAGCCCTGCTGGCCAGCATCTCCAGCGTCGAGCCGGAGGGACAGCGAGTTGATGCACCAGCGCTGCCCCGTGGGACCTGGCCCGTCATCGAACACGTGGCCTAGGTGGGAGCCGCAGCGAGAGCACCTCACCTCCGTTCTCATCATGCCCAGCGACCGGTCAGGGATGAGCGCCACCGCCCCAGCGGCAGCCGGTTGGGTAAAGCTGGGCCAGCCGCAGTGGGAGTCGAACTGCGAGGAGTGGTCGAACAGCTCAGCCCCGCAGGCCCCGCAGCGATAGGTACCGTCGGGCGCCACACGGACGTACTCGCCGCTCCCCGGCGCTTCGGTCCCCCCCTGGCGCAGGATCCGGTAGCGCTCCCTGCCCAGCTGTGCCAGCCATTCATCCTCTGTCTTGCTCACCTCGGTGCCCAAGATGGCCTCCCTTCGGGTGTGCTGGCGCCGGCCAGCGACCGCACCAGCTTACCGAGCCATGGCGTTCCCTGTGGAGCAAGACTGGCCAAGTGAAGCGATTGCAGTTGTGCACCGAAAAGGGGCCTAAGTGCAACCGCTTGCGGGCCGGCGCGACGAGCCTCATCCGCCCTTCACCTTCAGATCGGCGGCCACCTGCGCCGGAACGGCCTGATGGCCTGCGGCATAGGCCTGCGCTATCACCCCCGCGGTCCGCTTCACCAGCGCCGGCAGTGGGTGGTCGTCCAGGAACATCTTGAACTGCGTCACTGCCGCGTTTGTGTTTTGAAGGTCCTGGAAGTACATGTAGCCAAGGAAGACATGGGCATCCGGGTAGCTCGGGTCGAGCGCCGTAGCCTCGGCAACCAGTGCCCGACCCTGGGCCATGTCGGCAGCGTTGTGAGCCGATACCCCCGCCAGCCTGAGCACCCAGCCTTCGTAGGCAAGGGCAACCGGCTGATTCGGGTCGGCGTTCAAGACCTTGGCGAGGATCTTGGCTGCAGCAACGTCGGAGCCCTTGCTCACCAGCGTGCGCGCCTGGAGCAGCTCGGCGGCTACTTGGGTGCTCAGCTGGTGGCTGCTCGGCGCGGGGAGGACGGGCGGGCTACCAGAGACCTGCTGACCTGGCTGGCGAGCCGCGGCAAAGCTCCCCACTCCAATGCCGATGCCGACCATAAAGGCCAGGATCGATCCGCCCAGCATCCAACGCCGGCGCACCCGAACCCGCCGGGGTCGTGCCGAGCCTGACGGATCGAGCGCCACAGTGGCCTCCTGCAGCGCGGCGTCCGGCTCGACAATCCCTGGGTCAGCTCCGATCTGAGAAGGGCGGTCGTTGCTATAAGACGCCGGCCTCACCCAGTCTGGCTGACCCGTACCCACCGGCTCGGGCAGGGTACCCACCGGCTCGGGCAGGGTACCCACCGGCTCGGG
>JAVKSL010000036.1:16478-27688 GCA_039583695.1 Acidimicrobiales bacterium
CACCGTACCCACCGGCTCGGGCACCGTACCCACCGGCTCGGGCACCGTACCCACCGGCTCGGGCACCGTACCCACCGGCTCGGGCACCGTACCCACCGCCAGAGCCCGGATTGCAGCGGCTGCCTGGGCGACGTAGTCGTCCCTCAGCTCGCGGTAGCTGAACTCGTCGATCTCACCCGCGGCCCACTCCCGATCCAGGGACATCAGGGCGGCCAGGGAGCGCTCCCGATCCTCCTCCATCTCACGAAGCGAGCTCATCGGCGCAACGCATCCTCGACAAGGGCGCGATCGGCCTCGCTGGAGGCGGCCCTCGGCCCCCTACGCCTCCGGCTGAGCACGAAGATCAAGCCCAGGCTCCCGAGCAGCACCGCCACGAGTGGCAGGATCCACACCAAGCTCCCAAGGCCCGACCTCGGCGGCACGAGCAGGATGCTGGCGCCGTAGCCGGCCTCCACCCCGGTCTCGATCGCTTTGTCACTCGCTCCTGCATCCACCCGCGCAGCCACAAAGTGCCTGATCGCGACCGCTGTGGCCGCACTGGAGTCCCCAACTGACAAGTCGGTGCAGCTGGGACAGCCGATGATGGAGTCGAGATGGGCGATCCTCTGAGCCCGGGTGGGCTTTCCATTGCCCGAGCCGAGGCCGCTCCCGATTGCCAGGCCCACCCCGAGCAGCACCACCAAGATCGCCCATACCAGGCGGGAGGAACCCAGGCGAAGGGAGGCCCGCTGGACACCAGCCCGGCCAACCGCGGTCACTCAGTAACCCCTGGTCTGAGCCAGGGCCAGTAGCCGGTCCAGACCGGTGGCAGTCACCTGACCCACCAGCTTGGTCACCACCGTGCCGTTCGGAGCGACCAGGAACGAGGTGGGCGGGCTTCGGACTCCCCAGTGGACCGCGTCCATGCCAGTCGGGTCGGCCACAACCGGATAGTCCCCGCCGTGCTGGGTGACAAAACGGGCCGCGACCGAGGGCTGGTCCTGGTACGGCACTCCGAGAACTACAACATCGGACTTGTTGGCCTCGGCAAAGGCATCCAGCTGGCCAGCCTCCGCCTGACACGGCCCGCACCAGCTGGCGAAGAAGTTGACCAGGACGAAGCGCCCCCGCAGGCTGGTCATGCTCACGTGCCCCCCCCCGGTGAGCGAGCCACCTGAGATCGTCGGCGCCACCTTTCCAATCAGGGGGGTCTCAGCCTGTACGTTGGCCGCACTCGGAGAGGACGCAAACACTGCTATCAGGGCCACTGCCGCCACCGCGACGCCCGCGGCGGCCAGGCGGATCGGGCTCATGGTCACGGCGCAGGACCCAGGGCGTGGCTCGGCGCAGGGCCCAGGGCGTGGCTCGGCGCAGGACCCAGGGCGTGGCTCGTCGCAGGACCCAGGGCGTGGCTCGTCGCAGGGCCCAGGGCGTGGCTCGTCGCAGGACCCAGGGCGTGGCTCGGCGCAGGACCCAGGGCGGTCCCGACCGGGGACACCCGCTCAGGCACCACCTTGACCACGGCGGCCGCACTCGCCGGTGCGGTGCCCGCCGCCCGCCGCCCGCGGGGCCACGCCGCAAGGAGCACTCCCAGAGCAAGGATCCCGCCCCCGATCCAAAGCCAGCTCACCATGGGCTGCACGATCACCCCGATCAGGACCGACCCTGCCTTGCCCTGAGGCGGCCCGTCGTAAGTGAGGTACACGTCCTTGCGCAGGCCAGCCGAGATGGCGGGGCTGCCGACCGCTTGCACGTTGTCGCCGAACTGGCTGATCCCCGGCCGGAGCACCCCCCGCCCCGCAACCTCCACAGTGGCTATCTGCTCGGTCTTCGCGGGCGTCACCCGGGTCCGCACACTGCGGTAGGTCAGGGTTTGACCGTCCGCCACCTTCGGTCGTCCGGGATACAGCCTGACCTCACTGCGCTGACCGAACGACATGCTGGCTGCCAGCGCCACGCCGATGGCCACGATCCCCAAGTGCACGACCATCCCCCCATTCGAGCGGCCCAGCAGCCCCCGCCATATGGCACCCCCCCGGGCAGACGAGCGGATCGACCGGCCCAGCTGCGCCAGAGCAGAGGCCCCGGCGAAGGCCCCGAGCCCGAACGCCAGCAGGGGCACAACGCCGTGAATGCCAGCCAGCGCGCAGCCCAGGAGCGTAAGGACCCCGGCGAAGGCCGGAATCAAAAGGCGCGCCCGCACCGCAGCCCAAGAAGACCGCCGCCAGGACAGCACCGGGCCCACGGCCATGAAGAACAGCAACGCGAGGCCTATCGGCATCGACATCGTGTCGAAGTACGGCGCCCCGACGGTGATGGACTTGCCGCTGAGCGCAACCACAAACAGCGGGAACACAGTCCCCAGCAGGACCACAAAGGCAAAGGCGGCAAACAATAGGTTGTTGACCAAGAACCCACCCTCGCGTGACAGCGCGGATTCCACCTTGGACCGAGCCCGCAATAGGTCCCCGCGCCATCCGATCAGCCCGACCGACCCCACGGTCACCACCCCGAAGAAGCCGATCAGCACCGGGCCCAGCTCGGATGCCGAGAACGCGTGGACCGACTCCAGCACCCCCGATCGGGTGAGGAACGTTGCCAGGATGGTCAGACAAAATGTGGCCATGAGGAGCGAGAGGTTCCACACCCGCAGCAGCCCCCTGCGTTCTTGGGCCATGGCCGAGTGCAAGTAGGCGGTCCCGGTGAGCCAGGGTAGGAACGCCGCATTCTCCACCGGGTCCCACGCCCAGAAACCGCCCCATCCGAGCACCTTGTAGGACCACCACGCCCCGAGGACGAGCCCCACGCTCAAGCAGCCCCAGGCGAACAGGGTCCAGCGACGCACGTCCATCAGCCAGGACTCCCCCAGCCTGCCAGTGACCAGCGCCCCCACGGCGAAGGCGAACGGGATGGTAAAGCCGACGAAGCCCAGGTACAAGAACGGCGGATGGATCACCACCAACAGGTTGTCCTGCAACAAAGCGTTGGGCCCCGCCCCGTCGGGCGGCACCGTGCCCACAACCTCCTTGAACGGGTTGGCTGGCCCGAGCATGAGGGCGAAGAAGAAAGCCGCCACCGCCAGGCAGACAATCGTCGCCACCGCCACCAGCGGGTCCTCTGGCCGCCGGCGGAACCTCCAGGCCATCGCGGCGATGTAGCCGGCCAGGATCAGCGCCCATAGAAGGATCGAGCCCTGGAGCGCGGACCACATCCCAGTTATGGAATAGAACAGCGGGGTCTGGCGGCTGTTGTTGGCGGCCACGAATGCCAGCGCGAAGTCGTGGGTGATGAGGGCATGCTCCATGACCACCGTGGCCACGACCGCCGCCAGGAGGATCAACCCAGCGTAGATTCCACCTTGTCTGAGAAATGAGGCCTTGTGCCGCACAAGACCCGTGCCCACGATGGCCATGCCCACCAAGCAGGCCAGAAACCCCAGGAGCAAGGCGGCCTGGCCAATGGCACTGGTCATCTGGCCGTGGCGGTCGCTTGCTTGGCTGGGGCGGGAGCGTAGGTGGCCGAGTGCTTCACCATTATCTGGTTGCTGGCAAAGACGCTGCGGGCGAAGTGGCCCACCACGACCACCGGGATGCCGGGCTTGAACATCTGAGGGTCGCTCCCCACGTTGACCACGGTCATCGACGCCCCAGCGCTGGAGATCGTAAAATCTGTACCCTTCGCAGTCTGGCGGACGGTGCCCGGCACGACCGTGCCTTCCAGGTCGAAGGTCCCGGTGCCGAGGCTGGCCCGATTGGCCAGCGCCACGTTCACGGTGTCGTAGTAGTTGATCGAGTCAGCCAGGCCCTTGTACAAGACGAACCCCAGCACGGCCGCCACGACTACCGCTACGATCCATAGCCGTCGCGGGTGCTCGAGGTGGCGCCAGGAACGGGGTCGCAGGCTCCCGGGTGCTGCCAGTGTCACTGACCCTCAGAGCCGCCCGGCTTCGCGGGCAAGACACGAGTCAAGATGCGTCGCCGGCGCATCACCCAGGCAGAATAGGCAGCCAGGGTCACCAGCACAACGCTATAGCCAGCGTCGACGTAGCTCACCGGGCAGCCACCTCCTGGGCCTGGACAGGTGCCACCTCCCCAAGCGCAGCCAGAGCCAGGTCCATGGCCTCGTCCTCCAGGCGCTCCTCCAGGAATTCCACGCGGTAGCGGTGAGCCACCATCCAGCCGTAGACCAACGTGAGCGCACAGAACCCGAGCAGCAGCGTCCAGGCCATGATGCCGTGAACGTTGAGCTGGCGCTGGGGATCCAGGACGGTGCCCGGCTGGTGCAGGGTCTTGAACCAGTACACCGACATGTAGCTCACCGGGACCAGCACGAACGACACCAGCGCCACCATCGCGCACCGCCGGGCTCGGGGCTCGCGCTGCGCCGGAAACCGGCGAAGGACCAGGTAGGCGACGTAGCAAACGAACAGCAGCGCGGTCGAGTCCAAGCGGGCATCCCAGGTCCACCACACTCCCCAGGTAGCCTTTCCCCAGATCGCGCCGGTTAGCAGCGTCAGACCGCAGAACACCACGCCCACCTCCGCCGAGGCGACCGCCAGGCGATCCCAGACCAGCGACCGGCTCCGGCGCCACAGATACAGCACGCTCGCCACGGCGGAAACCCCGAAGGCCAGATAGGCCACCCAGGCCACGGGCGGGTGGATGTAGAGCAGGCGGACACGCTGGCCCATGTTGAGCCCGGGTGGCGTGCCCCACAGTCCCAGCCACACGGTGGCGGCTACCGAGGCGAGCGCCAAGACGCCCAGTCCCCGCCGTGCCGAGGAGCCGGACAGGATCGGAGTGCTGCGGGGTTGCTTCATGGCCGCAATGCTAGGTTCGGCCGGAATCAAGTTCCATGCGGGCCTAAAGGGGCCCCGAACCTACCCGCTGGCCGCGCGCGAGGGCCAGATCGGCGTCCACCATCATCGCCACCAGCTCGGGAAACTCCACCTCCCGGTGCCAGCCCAGCAGATCCTCGGTGCGGCTTGGATCGCCGACCAACAGATCCACCTCTGCGGGGCGCATGAAGCGCTGGTCGAAGCGAACGTGATCGGCCCAGTCCAGCCCGGCGTGGCCAAAGGCCAGCTCGCACAGCTCGCGCACCGAATGGGTCCGACCCGCTGCGACCACGTAGTCGCCTGGGGTCTCCTGCTGCAGCATCAGCCACATCGCCCTCACATAATCCGCCGCGTATCCCCAGTCCCTCTGCGCATCCAGGTTCCCCAAGCACAGGTGAGTATCGAGGCCGGCAGCGATACGGGCCACGCCGTGACTCACCTTGCGCTCGACGAACTCCAGGCCCCGCCGGGGGCTGCCGTGATTGAACAGGATGCCTGAGGAGGCGTGAAGCCCGTAGCTCTCCCGGTAGTTGACCGTGATCCAGTGCCCGTAGACCTTGGCCACCCCGTAGGGGCTGCGGGGATAGAAGGGAGTGGTCACCCGCTGGGGCACCTCTTGGACCTTGCCGAACATCTCCGACGAGCTGGCCTGGTAGAAGCGGATCTCGGGATCCACGATCCGGATGGCGTCGAGCATCCGGGTGACCCCAAGGGCCGTCGTCTCGCCGGTCAGCACAGGCTGGCTCCACGAGGTCTGGACGAACGACTGGGCCGCCAGGTTGTATACCTCGGCGGGTCGGTGCTCCCGCAGGATGTTGATCATCGATACCTCATCCAGCAGATCACCCGGCACCAAGGTGAGGCGGTCCTGGATGTGGGCGATGCGCTCGAAATTCAGGGTGCTGCTCCTACGCACCATTCCCACGACCTGGTATCCCTCTTGGAGCAGGAGGTCGGCCAGGTACGAGCCGTCCTGTCCGGTGATGCCAGTGATGAGCGCACGCTTGGACATGTCCCCGTTCTAGCACTTTCCAAAATTCATGGGCCGATTTGTGACATTTTGCCTTGTACGCCCTCTAGTGCCGGCTGGATACACCCGATACCATGGCATGGGGAGGGGGAGAGCACCGTGCCAACGCAACAACAAGTGCCAACGCAACGACAAGTGGCTCAGCGAACAGGCCGGGCCACCTCGGCAAGGCTCACGGCGTCGGAGCTGGCCCGCTCGGAGCTGGCCGATCCACACGATCGCCCGCGGCCCCTGGTCGAGCTCTGCCGTATCCACGTCCCTATGGCTTGGCGGACAGCATTGGCCATCACCGCCGATCCTGCCGAGGCAACTGATGCGGTTACGCGAGCCTTCACCCAGATCCTGTCAGCCGGAGCACCAGGTGAGACGGCCGCCACTCCGGTCACAGGCGCCACGGCCCTACGACCCCAGCTCCTGGCGGCAACCCGAGAGGCAGCCGTAAGAGCCATGCGCCGCTCCGGCGCCACCCGGGCCCGCCCCGCCCAAACCCGCCCCGCCCAGGCCGAGGAGCCCAGCCGGGTGACCGACGCCTTTCGCCGGCTCCCAGAGCGCTGGCGAACGGTGCTATGGCTGGTGGAGGTGGAGCGCATCCCCGCCGGTGAGGCCGCTCGGATCATCGGCGTCCCACCCGAGGACATTGCAGCCCTCACCGCAAAGGCCTGGGCCGGGCTGGCGGAGGCGAGCATCGGCTCCGGACGTGACGCCCCGACACCGGTAAGCCCAGCGTGTCCCACCCGGGGACACCTGGTCGAGTGCTTCAGTGGCAACCTACCAGCGGGCCAGCGCACCGAGATGCGGGCTCACCTGGGCACCTGCGCCTCTTGCGCCGGTTACCAGACCCAGTTGGAGGCACTTGGCACCACCTTGCGCCAAGTGGTGATGCCCCTGCCCGAAGGGCTCTTGGCTGCCGCGACCGCAGCCGCTCCACCCACGAAGCCACCCAGCCCCCAAGCCAGCCCCCGGACCTCGAGCAATGCTGGAAAGCCGCTGGTCCGTGCTTGGCTGGCCGCCCTGGGCCTCGCCATCATCGGGGTCGCAGTCCTGGATCAGTCCTCGACTCCCCTGCCGCCAGCGTCGCCTCACGTCACGCCGGTCCTACCCCAGGCCTCGCCGACCCAGGTCCTTTCCTCAAATCCTGGCGCGCAGCCGTCGACAATCACCCCCAGCCAGCAGCACCCGTCGGCAGCCGTGACCAACCAGGGTGCCTTGCCAACACGCACCACTGACCCCGCGACTGCCACACGGTCTGACCACCAGACCGGCACTGGGGTATCGTCGTCGAAGCCGCCAGGCGCGACAGCACCGTCCGGTGGCACCCCACAAGCATCCGGGGGCGGGACATCGGGCGCGCCAGTTCTGGTGCTGCCCCCGGCCGCCACCCCACAGCTGGTGGCCGTGGACACCGGAGTGCTGGGAATCCCCGTGGCCCTCAACGTGGGCACGTGTACTGGGCTGCAGCTCGGCCCACTGACCCTGGGCTGCTCCTCGCCCTGACCACGGGCGGGCGGCCCCCCTTAGGTCGCGGGGCGGACGTTGGCGGCTTGCAGTCCCTTGTTGCCCTCCTGAATCTCGAACTCGACCAGCTGACCCTCTTCAAGGCTGCGATAGCCGTTCATCTGAATCGCGCTGAAGTGCACGAACACATCAGCGCCCTCTGCCTGGGAGATGAAGCCGTAGCCCTTCTCCGAGTTGAACCACTTCACGGTACCGGTCGCCACGTCGGCGAACCCCCTTCTCGGTCTGACCCCAACATGAGAGGGGCACTGCGGACCCGGAGGCCTCCCCTCAGTATCGGACGATAGCAGGACAAAACGCCCCCTGTCTAACCGGAGCCCGAGACACGCCTAATCTTGGTGCCCGAAGCGGTGTCCTCGACCACCCAACCCCTCGCCACCAGCTGGTCCCGCAAGGCATCGGCCCCGGCAAAGTCCCGCGCAGAGCGGGCCTCGTCCCGCCGCCGCACCAGCTCAGCGGCCCCCCCGTCCACGGCATCGGTGCCACGCAGCTCCAGCCCGATCACCTGGCAGGCCTCGACCACCGTCGCCACCAAAGCGCGCCCCTGGTCCGGGTCCCGGCGATCGAAGGCCACGTTGGCGGCCCGCGCCAGCTCGAAGATCCCGGCAGTGGCGGCCGGGGTGTCGAGGTCGTCGTCCATCGCCACCGCGAAGCGTGAGAGGGCATGGGGGTCCGGCGGGACCGAGGATATTTTTCCGGAATATTCTCCTGCGCGCCGGGCCACAGTGTCCAGCCGATCCAGTGCGCGCTCCGCGTCGGCGATCGTGTCAGGGCTCACCACCAGGGGCGAGCGGTAGTGCGAGCGTGCCACGATGAGGCGGTAGGCCCGGGGATCGGTGCGGGAAAGCAGGTCGGTGAGGGAGCTGTAGTTCCTCAGCGACTTGGACATCTTCTCCCCCGAGGCGTCCACGACCCAGCCGTTGTGGCACCAGTGGCGGGCGAATGGGTGGCTGAGGGCGACCGCTTGGGCCCGCTCGTTCTCGTGGTGGGGGAAGGCCAGGTCGGCCCCCCCGCCGTGCAGATCGAAGTCGGCTCCGAGCAGGTCCAGCGCCATGGCCACGCACTCGGTGTGCCAACCCGGGCGCCCCGCGCCGAATGGCGAGGGCCAGGAAGGCTCGTCGGGCTTGGCCAGCTTCCACAGGGCAAAGTCGAGGGGTGAGCGCTTCTCCTCGGTGGCGCTGACCCTGGCGCCCGCCCTGAGGGAGTCGAGTGGCTGGCGGGCGAGCAGGCCATATCCACCAACGGTGGAGACCTCCAGGTAGACGCCATCGGAGGTCGTGTATGCGTGGCCGGCGCTCACGAGGCGCTCCACCAGGTCCAGCATCTGGGGGATGTAGTCGGTGGCGCGGGGGGTGTGGGTTGGCGCCTTGACGCCGAGGGCGGCCATGGCACCGAACCATGCCTCCTCGTAGTGGCGCGCCACCTCGCCGGTGGAGGTGCCCTCCTCCATGGCCCGGGCGATGATCTTGTCGTCCACGTCGGTGATGTTGGACACGTAGGTGACCTCGAGGCCGCTCCACTCCAGGTAGCGGCGCAGGATGTCAAAGACCAGGGTGAACCGGCCGTGGCCCAGATGCGGCACGTCGTAGACCGTCGGCCCGCAGACGTACATGGAGACCTTGCCTGCCACGATGGGTTCGAGCTCGACGGCTGTCCCGGCGGCGGTGTCGTAAAGGCGCAGCACACAGGTACGGTACTTGCCGATGACGCCCACCGTCCCGGACAAGCCCACCCTCGACGGCCTGGAGGCCAGATGGTCCGCCCGCTGGGAGGCCGATGGGACCTACCGCTTCGATGCCCGCCGGGGGCGAGGCGAGGTGTTCTCCATCGACACGCCGCCGCCGACGGTGAGCGGCTCCCTGCACATCGGGCACGTGTTCTCATATACCCACACCGATGCGGTGGCCCGCTACCGGCGCATGCGCGGCTTCGAGGTCTTCTACCCGATGGGCTGGGACGACAACGGGCTACCCACCGAGCGCCGGGTGCAGAACTACTACGGGGTGCGCTGCGACC
Organism: Acidimicrobiales bacterium; assembly: GCA_039583695.1. GTDB lineage: Bacteria > Actinomycetota > Acidimicrobiia > Acidimicrobiales > JAJPHD01 > JAVKSL01. The sequence goes on from JAVKSL010000036.1 coordinate 25,856, forward strand.
CGAGCCTGCCGTACGAGTTGGGGTTGGTGGCCCCGGCGGCCGGTGGGGTGGCCGGCACGGCTGGGCAGGTCCCAGTCTCCCGGCCCAACTTCGTGGAGCTGTGCCTGGAGCTGTCTCGCGCAGATGAAGCGGCTTTTGAGACGGTTTGGCGGCAGCTGGGCCTGTCGGTTGACTGGTCCCGGACCTACACGACGATCGGGGAGGCCGCCCGTCGTGCGGCGCAGCGGAGCTTCTTGCGCCTGCTGGGGAGGGGGGAGGCGTACCAGGCGGAATCCCCCACCCTGTGGGACGTGGACTACCAGAGCGCCGTGGCCCAGGCAGAGCTGGAGGAGCGCGAGGTGGCGGGGGCGTACCACCGGGTGCGATTTTCAGAGCCCGGTGGGGAGTCGGTCGAGATAGAGACGACCCGGCCGGAGCTGCTGGCTGCCTGCGTGGCACTGGTGGCCCACCCCTCGGACGCCCGGTATGCGGGGTTGTTCGGACAGTCGGTGCGCACTCCGCTGTTCAGCGTCAGGGTCCCCGTGCTGGCGCATCCTCTGGCCGATCCGGAGAAGGGGTCGGGGATCGCCATGGTTTGCACCTTTGGGGACACCACGGACGTGGTGTGGTGGCGGGAGCTGGGGCTGGCGATGCGGGTGGTGCTGGGGCGTGACGGGCGGCTGCTGCCGATCGTGTGGGGGTCGCCCGGTTGGGAGTCAGAGGATCCTTCGGGTGCCCAGGCGGCCTGGGAGGGGCTGGTCGGCCTGACAGTCAAGCGGGCTCGAGAGGCTATCGTCGGCCTGCTGGCTGGGTCGGGAGACCTGGTGGGCGAGCCCCGCGCGATCCTGCACCCGGTCAAGTTCTACGAGAAGGGCGATCGGCCGCTGGAGGTGGTGGCAAGCCGCCAATGGTTCATCAGGACGCTGGCTCACCGGGAGGCGCTGCTGATCCGGGGGGAGGAGCTGGCCTGGCACCCCGCCTTCATGGGCGCCCGGTATCGGAGCTGGGTGGAGGGGCTCAACGGGGACTGGAACATCAGCCGCCAGCGCTACTTCGGCGTCCCGTTCCCGCTGTGGTACCCGGTGGGGTCGGACGGGGAGGTGGACTGGTCGGCGCCCATCTCGGCGACCGAGTCGGCCCTGCCGGTGGACCCTTCGACCGAGGTTCCGATGGGGTTCACCGCAGAGCAGCGGGGGGCGCCGGGTGGCTTCGTGGCCGAGCCCGACGTGATGGACACCTGGGCGACCAGCTCGCTCACCCCCCAGATCGCGGGTGGCTGGGAGGACGACGCAGACCTGTTCGGCCGGGTGTTCCCGATGGACCTGCGCCCGCAGGGCCAGGACATCATCCGGACCTGGCTTTTTGCGACGGTGGTGCGGTCTCACCTGGAGCACGGGTGCCTTCCCTGGTCCGACGCAGCGATCTCGGGGTTCATCGTGGACCCGGAACGTAAGAAGATGTCCAAGTCGAAGGGCAACGTGGTGACTCCTGCAGCTTTGTTGGAGACCTACGGCTCGGACGCGGTGCGCTACTGGGCCGCCAGCGGCCGGCCCGGGATGGACGCCACCTACGACGAGGGTCAGATGAAGATTGGCCGGCGCCTGGCCATCAAGCTGCTGAACGCGTCGCGCTTCGTGCTCTCGCTGGCGGCAGCCGGGGCTGGTTCGGGCGAGGCGGGGGCTGCTGGGGCTGCTGGGGCTGGTTCGGGGGCTGCTGGGGCGGGTTCGGGGGCTGCTGGGGCGGGTTCGGGCGAGGCGGGGGCTGCTGGGGCTGGTTCGGGCGAGGCGGGGGCTGCTGGGGCTGCTGGGGCGGGTTCGGGGGCTGCTGGGGCGGGTTCGGGCGAGGCGGGGGCTG
>JAVKSL010000037.1:0-27422 GCA_039583695.1 Acidimicrobiales bacterium
GCACGATATGGGCCACGGCATCACCCGGGCCGGTGAGCAACTCCTACCAGCTCCGAAACCGAGCTCACCTGGTGCCGAGCGCACCACGACTCCAGCTCGGCCAGCACCTTGGCAGGCGCCCGCGGGTCGGCGAAAGTGGCGGTGCCCACCTGCACCGCATTGGCCCCGGCCATCACCATCTCCAGCGCCTCGACGCCGCTCGCCACCCCGCCCACGCCGATGATCCCCGCCTCTGGAAACGCCGAGCGGCACTCGAACACCGCTCGCACCGCCACCGGGTGAAGCGCGGCTCCGGAGAGCCCACCACCCCCGGCCCCCAGCCGGGGAGCTCGCCTTTCTGGATCGACGGCCAGGCCAGGCAGGGTGTTCACCAGCGTGAGCGCCTCGGCCCCAGCGCCGAGCGCTGCGCCGGCGATCTCGGTGATGTCGGCGACGTTCGGGCTGAGCTTGGCCCAACGCGGCCGTCCGCAGGCCGCAGCGGCCTCGACCACCTCTGCGGTGGCAGCGGCCGAGTGGGCGAACATGCGGTGCCCATTCTCGATGTTCGGACAGCTCACGTTCACCTCGACCGCGACGACCCCGGCCGGTGCCTCTGCCAGCATGGCGGCAGCGGCAGCGTACTCGTCCAGGGTGCGACCCCAGATGCTGGCCACCACCCGGGCGCCAGTCGCCAGCAGGCCCGGCAGGTAGGACTCCAGCCAGGCTTCGACCCCGGGACCCTGCAGACCCACGCTGTTGAGCATCCCCCCCACCACCCCCACGACCCTGGGCGCCGGGTTGCCGGCCCAGGCAAAGCCGGCGAGAGACTTGACGACGACGGCCCCAAGCAGCGACAGGTCCATGTAATCGGCCAGCTCAGCCCCGTGCCCCGCGGTCCCAGAGGCGCACATGACCGGATTGGGGAGCGCAAGGGAGCCGACCATCGTGGACACATCTGGAGTCGAGGTGCCCCGGGAAGGTGGCCCGGGCCTCACGGTAGGCCGATCCCGCCCCGGGAAGGTGGTCCGGGCCTCACGGTAGGCCGATCCCGCCCCGGGAAGGTGGTCCGGGCCTCACGGTAGGCCGATCCCGCCCCGCAGACCCGTGCAGCTCCTGCAAGCTTCGCACCGACAGGGCGTGGCCAGCGGAGTCGGCGATGCCGGCCGCAGCGGCGCGCGCGGCCGCCACAGTCGTGAGGCAGGGCACCGAGTGCACCGAAGCAGCCGCTCGGATCTGGGCGCCGTCGGCCCTGGTGCCCCGGCCCCGCGGCGTGTTCAACACGAGGTCCACCTTGCCTCCCGCGATCAGCTCCACCGCGTCGGTCCCCGTCTCGCCCACCTTGGCGACCACGCCCGCGACCGGGAGCCCGTGGCCCTCCAGGAGCTGCGCCGTCCCCGAGGTCGCCAGGAGCGAGAAGCCCAGCTCGGCGAAGCGGATCGCCACGCCCAGTCCCGCCTGCTTGTCCCGATCCGCCAACGAGATCAGCACGGTGCCCCGATCGGGCAGCGCCAGCCCCGCCGCCAACTGGCTCTTGGCGAACGCCAGCCCGAAGCTGGAACCGGTCCCCATCACCTCCCCGGTGGACCTCATCTCCGGTCCGAGCAGGCTGTCGGCCCCGGGAAAGCGGCTGAAGGGGAGCACCGCCTCCTTCACGCTCACGTGGCCGGCCCGGCCGGGCCTCACGGGGATCAACCCGGAGGCTGCCAACCCGGCCAGGGTCTCGCCAACCATGACCCGGGCTGCCAGCTTGGCCAGGGGCACCCCGGTTGCCTTGGCCACGAAGGGCACGGTCCGGCTGGCCCGGGGATTGGCCTCGATGACGAACACCTGGCCGTCCTTGACCGCGTACTGCACGTTGAGCAGCCCGCTGACTCCCAGCGCCTCGGCGATGGCCCGGGTATGGGCCTCGATGACCTCGACCACCTCCGGCGCCAGCGTGGGCGGGGGGATGACGCAGGCCGAGTCCCCGGAATGGACCCCGGCCTCCTCCACGTGCTCCATCACCGCTGCGATCAGCACCTCGCCCGCCGAGTCGCGCACCGCGTCCACGTCGACCTCGATGGCGTCCTCCAGGAAGTGGTCCACCAGCACCGGGCGCTGCGCGGCCAGCCCGCCCTCCCTGCCGACCGACCCGTAACCGACCAGCTGGGCAAAGGCCCTGGACAGGCCTTGGTCGTCGTAGACGATCTCCATGGCCCTCCCGCCGAGCACGTAGCTGGGCCGCACCAGGGCGGGCCAGCCGATTCGGCCGACCACTTCGCGGGCCTCCTCGATCGTCCGGGCCGTCCCGCCGGCGGGCTGGGGTATTCCCAGCCTCGTGCACAGCTGCGACCAGCGCTGGCGATCCTCGGCCAGGTCGATGGCATCAGCGCTGGTGCCGAGCACCAGGCCTGCAGGGAGCCGCCCCGCCAGCTTGAGGGGGGTCTGGCCGCCCATGGAGACGATCACCCCGACCAGGCGGCCCTGGCCTCTCGAGGCCGCGATCTCGGCGTCGATGACGTTGAGCACGTCCTCCTCGGTGATCGGCTCCAGGTAAAGCCGGTCGCTGGTGTCATAATCCGTGGAGACCGTCTCCGGATTGCAGTTCAGCATCACGGTCTCGTAGCCCGCCTCGCGCAGGGCGAAGCTGGTGTGGACGCAGCAGTAGTCGAACTCGATTCCCTGGCCGATCCGGTTGGGTCCCGAACCCAGGATCATCACCCGGGGCCGGGCCGTCGGGCGGACCTCGTCGGTGTCCTCCCAGGTCGAGTAGTGATAGGGGGTCTCCGCGTCGAACTCGGCCCCGCAGGTGTCGACGGTCTTGAAGGTGGTCCGCACGCCAAGGCGCATCCGCGCCTCCCGGACGTCGCTTTCCGCCACCCCCCACAGGTATCCCAGCTGGGCATCGCTGAAACCAAGTCGCTTGGCCCGCCTCATCTCGGCCCGACCTACGGTGTCCAAACCGACCAGGCTCAACGAGCGGCGCGCCTCCACGATGAGGCCGATCTGGTCCAAGAACCACGGGTCCACCCCGGTGGCCGACGCCAGCCGCTCCACGCTCACTCCCCGGCGCAGCGCTGCCTCCAGCTGGAAAGCGCGATCTGGCGTGGGCACTGCGGCCCGGCTCACCAGCGCATCTTCCGCCAAGGACTCCAGGGCGGCCTCAGCCGGGTCGCAGTTGAGCCCCGCCCTGCCGTGCTCCAGCGACCGCAGCGCCTTTTGGAGCGATTCGGGGAATGTCCGCCCGATGGCCATTGCCTCGCCCACCGACTGCATCCTGGTCCCCAACACATCGGGGGTCTCGGGGAACTTCTCGAAGGCCCAGCGGGGGACCTTGGTCACCACATAGTCGATGGTCGGCTCGAAGCACGCCGGAGTGCGCCGGGTTATGTCGTTGGGAATCTCGTCGAGGGTGTAACCGACCGCCAGGCGAGCCGCGATCTTGGCGATCGGGAATCCGGTGGCCTTGGAGGCCAGTGCGCTGGAGCGGGAGACCCGAGGGTTCATCTCGATCACCACCATCTCCCCGGTTCGAGGTTCGATGGCGAACTGGATGTTCGAGCCACCCGTCTCGACCCCGACCCGCCTTATGCACGCAAAGGCGGCATCACGCATTCTCTGGTACTCGAAATCCGAGAGCGTCTGCGCAGGCGCGACCGTGATCGAATCGCCCGTGTGCACTCCCATCGGGTCCAGGTTCTCGATCGAGCACACCACCACGGCGTTGTCAGCCCGGTCCCGCATCACCTCGAGCTCGTATTCCTTCCAGCCGGCAATGGATTTCTCGATGAGAACCTCGGAGATCGGGCTCGCCCGCAGCGCTGCGATGGCCATCTTCAGGAATTGAGCCCGGTTGGTCGCAATACCCGTGCCCGCTCCCCCGAGGATGAACGAAGGCCGCAGCATCAGCGGCTCGCCGATCTCGCCGGCGATTGCCACCGCCTCGTCCAGGCTGTGGGCGATCCCCGACGCCGGCACCGACAGGCCGATCTCGGTCATGGCCGCCTTGAAGGCGTGGCGATCCTCGGCCGTGCGGATCGCTCCGGCGTTGGCGCCGATCAGCTCGACCCCATAGCGATCCAGGACCCCTCTGTCGGCCAGCGCTATCGCCAGGTTGAGCGCGGTCTGGCCCCCGAGGGTCGCCAGCAGGCCCTGGGGGCGCTCACGCTCGATGATCGCCTCGACCACCTCGGGGACAAGCGGTTCGATGTATGTGGCGTCGGCAAAGTCGGGGTCGGTCATTATCGTCGCCGGATTGGAGTTGGCCAGGACGACCCGGTATCCCTCCTCGGCGAGGACCCGACATCCCTGGGTGCCCGAGTAGTCGAACTCACAGGCCTGGCCTATGACGATCGGCCCCGAGCCGATCACCAGGATCGTGTGCAGGTCGTCGCGCCTGGGCATCAGGAGACGCTCCGGCCTATGAGATCGCGGAACTGCCCGAACAGGTGCGCCGCGTCGTGGGGCCCGGGGGCTGCCTCGGGGTGGTACTGGACGCTGAACGCGGGGACCTCGAGGCTGCGGAGGCCCTCGACGACCCCGTCGTTCAGGTCGACATGGGTGACCTCTACCCGGCCCGGGTCCAGGGAGTCGGGATCCACCGCGTAGTTGTGGTTGTGGCTGGTGATCTCGATGTGGCCGTCGTGAGCGGCCCTGACCGGGTGGTTGCCGCCGTGGTGACCGAAGGCAAGCTTGTAGGTGGACGCGCCGAGAGCGCGGGCCAGGATCTGGTGACCCAGGCAGATGCCGAAGATCGGGACCTCGCCGAGCAGCGCCCTCACCGTCCCGGCTGCCCAGCCAAGCGCTGCGGGGTCGCCTGGGCCGTTGGACAGGAACACCCCGTCCGGCCGCTCGGCCAGGATCTCGCTGGCCTTGGTGGACGCCGGTACCACCTGCACCGAGGCCCATCTCGAAAGATGGTCGAGCTGGCTGGTCTTGAGGCCGAAGTCGAACGCCACGACACGGTAGGCGGCCTGGTCGTTGTTGCGCTCGTAGGCGCTGGGGGTGCTCACGCCGCTGACCAGGTCGGCACCCTCGGTGCCAGGCTCGATCGCCGCTGCGGCGCGCAGGGTCGCCTCGTCGCTGGCGGCGCCGATCGCACCAGCCAGGCTGCCGTGCGAGCGCAGGTGGCGGGTGAGCCGGCGGGTATCCACCCCGGTGATCCCGGGAATACCGTGACGGGCGAGGTAGGCATCGAGGGCCTCGACCGCCCGCCAACTACTCGGGCGGGGGGAAAGGTCCCGGATCACCACGGCCCGGCAGCGGGGCAGGGGACTCTCGTCGTCGGCGGGGACCACCCCGTAGTTGCCTATGTGGGGATAGGTGAAGGCGACAATCTGGCCGGCATAGGACGGGTCGGTGATGACCTCCTGGTAGCCGGACATCACGGTGTTGAACACCACCTCGCCGCTCGCCGAGCGCTCGGCGCCGAACGACTCGCCCTCGAAGGTGGTGCCATCGGCGAGCACCAGCACGGCGCTGGGCCTCATCGCTGGGCCTGGCTGTCGATTACCACCGGCTCGCCACGGTAGACGGTGTGGACGACCCGGCCGGTGAGGGTGCGGCCGGCATAGGGGGTGTTCCGGCTCCTGCTCGCCGAAGCAGCGGGGTCCACCGTCCATCGGGCGCTCGGGTCGATCACGCACAGGTTCGCCAGCCTGCCCGCGGCGATTGGACCACCGTGGCGGGCCTCCAGCCCGGCTATCGCTGCTGGCTGCCATGAGAGCCGAGCCAGGATGCCTGCCAGGCCGAGGGTGGGGGTCAGATGGGTGATCGCTACCGCCAATGCCGTCTCCAGGCCGATCATGCCCGGGGGTGCCTCCTCGAACGGGACCTCCTTGGACTCCTGGGAGTGGGGGGCGTGGTCGGTCGCGATTGCGTCGATGGTCCCCTCCGCGAGCGCGGCGTGCAGCGCGGCCACGTCAGTTGGGGACCGCAGCGGTGGGTTCACCTTGAACACCGGGTCATAACCGGCGACCTCGGCGTCGGTGAGGCTCAAGTGGTGCGGCGCTGCCTCGGCGGTGACAGCCAGGCCTCCGGCGGCCTTGGCCGCTGCCACCAGGGCGACCGACCCGGCGGTGGACAGATGCAAGAGGTGCAGGCGCCCCCCGGTAAGCCGGGCCAGGGCCAGGTCCCGGGCAACCATGAGCTCCTCGGCCAGCGATGGGATCCCGGGAATGCCCAGCCGAGCCGACCACTCCCCCTCGTGCATGTGCCCCCCGGCCGCCAGCCTGGCATCCTCGCAGTGCTGGGCCAAGGTGACGCCAAGGGCCGAGGCGTACTCGAAGGCCCGGCGCATGAGCCTGGCGTCGGCCACCCCTTGGCCGTCGTCGGTGAAAACCCTTACCCCCAGGCCAGCCATCTCGGCCATCGGGGCGAGACGCTCCCCCCTTCGCCCTATTGTCATCGCCCCGGCCACCGCCACCTCGACCATGGCGTCCCGGCCCAGGGCCAGGACCTGGCTCACCACCCCGGCGGAGTCGATCGGGGGGTCGGTGTTGGGCATGGCCAGCACGGCCGTGAAGCCACCCAGGGCGGCGGCCCTGGCGGCGGTCTCCACGCACTCGGCTTCTTCGTTGCCCGGCTCGCGCATGTGGACGTGGAGGTCGACCAGGCCTGGAGCCACGACCAACCCGGCCGCGTCCAACACCCGGGCCCCGGTCGGAGCCTGCAGATCGGCCCCGACCTGCAGAACCATCCCGCCCGCCACCGCCACGTCGGCCCGGCGTGAGCCGGTGGCGTCGACGACGGTCCCACCCCGGATCACCAAGGCGGTCTTGGACCTCACGCTGGGCGTCACTTGCCACTCACGCTGGGCGTCACTCGGGCCTCACGCTGGGCGTCACTTGCCACTCACGCGGGCATCACGCGGGCCTCACGGGCCTCGCCGAGGGTCCCCACCAAGAGATAGAGCACCGCCATCCGCACAGCCACCCCGTTGGCCACCTGGCGGGTGACCACCGATGAGGGCAGCTCGGCCACCTCGGCGGAGATCTCGACTCCCCGGTTCATCGGCCCGGGATGCATGATCAGCGCATGCTCGCCCAGCAGGCCGGCCCGTTCGCGGGTGAGGCCGTAGGTCGCGGTGTACTCCCGAAGCGTGGGGAACAGAGCCTCGTGAATGCGCTCAGCCTGGACCCGGAGAAGATAGACGACGTCGATGCCGGGCAACACCGAGTCCAGGTCGTGCGACACCTTCACCGGCCAGCCGACCAGCGAGGGGGGCAGCAGGGTCGGGGGAGCCACCAGCGTGACCCCGGCCCCCAGAGCCGAGAGGGCGATCACGCACGAGCGGGCCACCCGGGAATGGGCCACGTCGCCCACGATCGCCACGGCGAGCCCGTCCAGGCCCGTCCCTCCGACCCGGCGACCGCAGGCGGTGCGCCCCTGGTGGGCTGCCTGGCGGATGGTGTAGCAGTCGAGCAGGGCCTGGGTCGGGTGCTCGTGCGCCCCGTCACCGGCGTTTATGACCGAGGCGGTGGTCCAGCGGGAGCACTGCAAGGGGACCCCCGCGGCACCGTGGCGTACGACCAGGGCGTCCACGCCCATGGCGTCGATCGTCTCCACCGTGTCGCGCAGCGACTCCCCCTTGCTGAGCGACGAGCCCGACACCGAGAAGGTCATGGTGTCGGCCGAGAGCCGTCTCGCCGCGGTCTCGAAAGACAGCCGGGTCCGGGTGGAGTCCTCGAAGAACAGCGAGACCACCGTCTTGCCCCTCAGGGCGGGCACCTTGGGGATGGAGCGGGCGCTTACCTCCACAAAGGAGTCCGCCAGATCCAGGATCTCCTCGATCCCGTCGCGGCCCAGGTCGGCGACCGACAGCAGGTGCCTGGGGGGCGTCACCGTCGCCGCAGGCTTCAAGGCTTCACCAGGTCGCCGAGCCAGACGCCATCGTCGCCCACATCGATGAGCTCGGAGATCCGGGTGGGCAGGTTCTTCCCCACATAATCGGCCCGGATCGGCACCTCGCGATGCCCCCTGTCCACCATCACCGCCAGCTGAGTAGCCCTCGCCCGGCCGTAGTCGCTCAGCGCGTTGAGCGCGGCGCGCACGGTCCTGCCGGTGAACAGCACGTCGTCGACCAGGATCACCGTATGACCGGTGAGATCGAAGCTGATATCGGTGACCGCCTCGGGAAGCACTGGGCGCAGGCCGATGTCGTCGCGATAGAACGCCACGTCGAGGGTCCCCGAGGGGAGCCCCTCACCGCAAATGTGCTCCAAGGTCTCGCCAAGGCGGCGCGCGAGCGGGACCCCGCCGGTCTGGAGCCCGACCAGCGCCACGCCCTCGAGCCCGTGATTGCGCTCCAGGATCTCATGGGCGATGCGGGTGAGCGCCCGGCTCATGTCCTCGGGGCTCATCACCTGGACCCGGGGGACGAACTCACCCCGGACCGGCGGCACCCACCTGCGCTCTCGCTCAGCCACTTACCGAAGCCTCCTGGCCGTGCGGGCCTCACAGGACCCGCTTCACGGTCAGGTTCCCACGATAGCAGCAATCACTCTATGCTCGCCGGTGGGACCGACTTAGGAGGCAACCGTGGACGTAGATACCATCGACCGGGAGTATTCCCAGCTCCAAGCAGAGTTTCAGGAGGTCACCCAGGCCTTCCAGACCCTGGCCAGCAAGCTTCAGGCGGCTGCGCAAGCTGGCGACGCCAGCGCGAGGGACTGGCTGTTGGACCTCAAGCAGGTGGCCCTGCAAGTCAAGGACTCCCAAGTCCAGACAGCCTCGTTGTTACAGGCAATGCACGGCTTCGTCAACAACACCTTCCAGGCCCCCCAACAGACCAATGCCTACCCACAACAGCAGGGTTACGGCTACCAGGGCGGCGGGGGCGGTGGCATGTTCGGTCGCTTCAGGGGAAGCGGGTTTGCCCGCGCAATGGAGATGGGTGCGGGCATCGGCCTTGGCGAGGACATCATCAACAGCATCTTCTGAGCGGCAGGGGCCCGAGTCGTGCTGGATTTTTAGACTCCACACATGACTGCGACCGATCACTTCGTCACTGCGTGGGACCTCGAGTGGTTCAAGCGCTGTAGGAGGGCTTGGGACCTCGGGTCGCACTCCCGCCGGGACCTCGAGCCGATCGACCCTGCATCCCGGCCCCCCAATCTGAGTGTGGCCATCCGACGGGCGCTCGACGTCTATTACTTCCCTGGTATGTGGGACTGGCGGCCCGCCATAGTGCGGCCTTTGGTCCTCGAGGCATACCGGCGCGCGATGGGTCTCGCCTCTGACGATCAGGGCTCGCCTGGGCAGCAGATGCTGGAGCGCTACTTCGACTGGGCACCGTCAGTCGATCGATTCTGCCCGATGCAGGTCTCAGCTGAGCTGATCGTCGGCATCCCGGACCCGGCCAAGCTGGACGGCGGTGACCTCACAGACCCCGCGGGCGCGTGGGTTCGCTACAAGGACCGGATCGACGCCGCGGTCATGGACGACCAGGGCGTTTACTGGATTCTCCACCATCGCCTCGTCGAGGGCGAGTGGGAAGACGTGGACCTGCTCACGCTGGGTCCCCGGGTGCTGGCCGCCTGCTGGGCAGCGGAGGTCTTCTACCTGGCCCCCGTCGCTGGCCTGATGCTCAACGAGCTGCGGGTGGCACGCGATGGGGAGGAGCTTCGAGAACCCGTGTCGCTGGCCGCCCACCGGCGTGAGCTGGAGATGAAGCGGGGCTCGGTCCTCCAAAGCCGGCATCGCCCCCAGCTCGCCCGTGCGGGTTTGGAACCGGTGGCTGTCGAGGCCCGCCAGGAGACCAGCCCCTGGTTCCGCCGGACCCATGTCCCCCTGCGCCGGGAGCTGATCGGCGCCCAGGCGAAGGTGCTCGCCAACGAGATCGGCGAGATGGTAACCGAGGGGATTCGCCTCTACCCCAACCCAAGCCCGGATCACTGTGCGAGGTGCGCCTTTAGAGCGCCATGCCTGGCCATGCAGGATTGCGCCGACGCCGAGCCGATGCTCGCCGCCAGCTACCGTCGCCGCCCGCCTACCCGCGACGAACCCCGCATTGGCAGGGGCTTCGGGTTCGTCCTGCCAGCGCCGGAGGTTCGAGGCCATCGCAACCGCCAAGGCCCGAGGAATGAGTGATCCTCCAGCATGGACGTCGTGTCCGGCGAAGGCGTAGATGGTGTGGCGACCTGTTCAGTCCCGTGGCCCGTCCCCCGCGCAATCAGTGTTCCTCAGGCACTCCGGGAGACGAGGTGTTGGCGTGCCTCTCCGACCACGTAGAGCGAGCCGCTCACCAGCACCAGGTCGTCGGCCGCGGCCTCAGCCAGGGCAATACCCAACGCCTCGCCGACCGACGACGCCTCGACCGTGCGAAGGCCGAGGTTCCTGGCCGCCTCCCCCACCTCCCCCGCTGGGAATGCGCGTGGATCAGACGGTGCGGTCGCCACCACCAGCCGGGCCGAATCGGCGCTCAGGGCGACCAGCATCTCAGTCGGGTCCCGCCCGGAGAGCATTCCCACCACCAAGATGCGGGATCGCGCCCCGGTGAACTCCTCGGCGATTGCACGGGCAGCGGCGGCGGCTCCCGCAGGGTTCTTGGCGCCGTCCAGGATCAGCCACGGAGCGGTGCCGAGAACCTCCATCCGACCGGGCGAGGTGACGCTGGCCAGGGCGTTTCGGACCTCCTCGTCACCCAGGCTCCGACCCACCAGCGCTTCCGCCCCAGCCAGCGCACAGGCGGCATTGACTCCCTGGTAGGCGCCGTGAAGCTGCAACGCAACCTGCTCGTAACGAGCGCCTGGCGTCCGCAACGTAACGTCGCGCCCCAATGGCGCGACCACGTTCTTCTCGCAGTCGAAGTCCCGGCCGAGCCTCCACAGCGGGCAGGCGGGGGTCGCCTCGAAGATCGAGGCCAGCTCGGGGTCTGACTCGGCAAGGACCAGCGTGGAACCGGGCTTGACGATGCCCGCCTTATCCCAGGCGATATCGGCTCGGCTGGGCCCAAGGATCTCGACGTGATCCAAGGCGACGTTGGTGATGACTGCTACCTTTGAGTCCACCACATTGGTCGCGTCGTAGCGGCCCCCGATCCCCACTTCCACCACCGCGGCGTCGACCTGGCATTCGGCAAACCAGACCAGCCCCGCTGCGGTGATGGCCTCGAAGTATCCTGCCCGGTCCGCTCTCAAAGTCGATCCAACCAGGCCGAGCAGGCCAGCCATGCGCTCCTCGGTGATCGAAGCGCCCCCGACGGCAAGGCGCTCCAGTGGAGAGACCAGGTGCGGACTCGTCGTCATGCCGACGCGAAGCCCATGGGCGCGCAGGAGGGCCTCAACCATGCGGGCCGTGGAGGTCTTGCCGTTGGTGCCGGTGACATGCACGGCCGGATAGCTCAGCTGGGGGTCCCCGAGCGCCGCCATGAGCTGGCGCATGTGCCCCAGCGAGCCAGGCCCACTGGGGACCGGGCGGGAGGCGGCGGCTGGGAGGGTGGCGGCGGCTGGGAGGGCAGAGGTGGCGGCGGCTGGGAGGGAGGCGGCAGCTGGGAGGGCAGCGGTGGCGGCGGCTGGGAGGGCAGCGGTGGCGGCGGCTGGGAGGGCAGCGGTGGCGGCGGCTGGGAGGGCGGTGCCGGCTGGGCCGGCGCCGCGGCGGTCGGGCACCCCGTCGACGGGTTAGTAGCGGTAGTGGTCGGCCTTGTAGGGGCCATCCACCGGAATGTCGAGATAAGCCGCCTGCTCGGGGGTCAATCGGGTCAGCTTGGCGCCCAGGGCGTCGAGGTGCAGGCGGGCCACCTTCTCGTCCAGGTGCTTGGGGAGCATGTGCACTCCGACCGGAAGGGAGCGGGGCTTGGTGAACAGCTCGATCTGGGCGATCGTCTGGTTGGCAAAGGATGCCGACATCACGAAGCTCGGGTGTCCTGTGGCGTTTCCCAGGTTGAGAAGCCTCCCCTCGGAAAGCACGATGACCGAATGCCCGTCCGGAAAGCGCCACTCGTCGACCTGGCCCTTGATGCTCTCTCGGACGATGCCGGGCCAGCTAGCCAGCCCGGCCATGTCGATCTCGTTGTCGAAGTGGCCAATATTCCCGACCACCGCCTTGTCCTTCATGGCCGACATGTGCGCTGCGGTGATGATGTCCCGATTGCCGGTCGCGGTCACGAAGAAGTCCGCCCGGTCCACGGCTGCCTCCACCGTGGTGACCTCGAAGCCGTCCATCACCGCCTGCAGGGCGCAGATCGGGTCAATCTCGGTGACCAGCACCCTGGCTCCCTGGCCACGCAGGGACTCGGCACAGCCCTTGCCCACATCTCCATAGCCGCACACCAGAGCTATCTTTCCGCCGATCAGCACGTCGGTGGCCCGATTGAGCCCGTCGATCAGCGAATGCCGGCAGCCGTACTTGTTGTCGAACTTCGACTTGGTGACCGAGTCATTCACGTTGATGGCGGGGAACAGCAAGGTCCCCCGTGCGTGCATCTGGTAGAGGCGGTGCACCCCGGTGGTGGTCTCCTCGCTGACGCCCATGATGTCCTGGGCCAGGCGGGTCCAGCGGCCCGGATCCTGGGACACTGACTTGGCGAGGGCCGCCAGGAGGGCAACCTCCTCCTCCGATTGACCGGCAGCGTCGCCCGCCGCCAACCCGACCCCGGCAGCCACCTCGAGCTCGGCGGCCACTGCCCGGTGAAGGAACAAAGTGGCGTCGCCGCCGTCGTCGAGTATCAGGTTCGGCCCGCCTACGCCCTCCATGTCGCCTGACTCGCCGGACCCCGACACCGCGCCCGCACCCGCACCCCGCCACGTCAAGGCCTGCTCGATGCACCACCAGTACTCGGTCAGGGTCTCGCCCTTCCAGGCGAACACCGGCACGCCATTTGGCGCTTCAGGCGACCCATCCGGGCCCACCACCACCGCGGCAGCTGCCTCGTCCTGAGTGGAGAAGATGTTGCACGAGGCCCACCGAACCTGTGCCCCGAGGGCAACGAGGGTCTCGATGAGCACCGCCGTCTGCACCGTCATGTGCAAGGACCCGGTGATGCGTGCCCCGGCAAGGGGCTGCGCCGACGCGTGCTCGCGGCGCAGCGCCATCAGACCCGGCATCTCGACCTCGGCGAGGCCTATCTGCTTGCGACCCCTGCCAGCCAGGGCCAGGTCAGCCACACGCCAATCGGTCTGGGCCAGTAGGGCACCTACAGTCATCCTTCGCTCCTTGCTCAAGGGTGCGGCTCGTCACCCGTCCCGTCGTACCCCTAAGAGGCAGTACCTGGCAGAGGCAACAGACCAGCTGCCGCGTCCACACAGCGTAGCGACACCAGCGGCCGGGCTCCGACGTGACCGATGACCTCGGCAGCAGCAACCGATCCGAGCCGGGCGCAGCGCTCGAGGCTGGCCCCGGCCACGAAGCCATGAAGGAACCCCGCCGCGTACAGGTCCCCCGCCCCGGTGGTGTCCACCACCTCAGCCACTGGCACCGCGGCCACGGGAATGACTTCGTCACCCCTGACCACCACCGAGCCGGTCGCTCCCCTGGTGATCGCAGCTAGACAGCCCCAGTCCCCGACAACGGAGATCGCCCCCAACAGGTCACGGCTCCCGGTCAGGGCCAGTACCTCTGCCTCGTTGGCAAACAACAGACCGACATGCTCGGAAACCAACTCCAGAAACTCGCCCCGGTGCCGTTCCACGCAGAACGGGTCCGAGAGGCTGAGAGCCAGGATCGCAGAGCCCAACGAAGCTTCGACCGCCTCCACCGCGCCAGGAGAGTCCCACAGGTAACCCTCGACGTACAGGACCCGTGCACGGCCCACCAGCTCGGCGGGAAGGTCTGCCCGGGTCAGCGAGGTACTGGCCCCAAGGTAAGTGAGCATCGTGCGCTCCCCGTCGGGGGTCACCAACACCAGGCACTGCCCGCTGGCCTCGGGGTCATCGGCGCCCATGAGCACGTCGCCCGTCCCCAGATGCAGCTCCACACCGAGGGTCGCCATATCCGCCGCAAATGCCGTGCCGAGGTCGTCGGTACCCACCCGGCCTACAAAAGCTGTCTTCGAGCCGAGCAGACCCAGCGCCGCGGCCGTGTTGCCCGCCGATCCAGCGGCCCACTGCCACCTGGGAGGCCCGACGCCTTCGACCGCCAGCTCCGCCGGCGACGCCACCAGCCGCATCGAGCCTTTCACCAGACCGCCTTTCACCAGCACCGCGTCATCGACAAAGCCGATCTGGTCCACGATGGCATGCCCGACAGCCAACACGTCCAAACGGCCTACCCCGACTGGCGCCTCCGCCACCGCCCCAGCCGCCCCAGCCGCCCCGGCCCCGGCCCCGGCCCATCCCGCCGCCGCCGCCCCGACCGATCCCGCCGCCGCCGCCCCAGCTGATCCCGATCCCGCCGCCGCCCCGGCCCCAGCCGATCCCGCCGCCGCCGCCGAACCCGACCCTGAAGACTCAGGCAGCGCCGAGCACCTTGCGGATCTCGGCAACCCGGTCGGTGCGCTCCCACGGGACACCCAGATCGACCCGGCCGAAGTGCCCATACGCAGCGGTCGGCCGGTAGATCGGCCGGCGCAGGTCGAGCCCGCTGATGATCGCCGCTGGCCGCAGGTCGAACAGCTCCTCCACCATCTCGGCCAGCGCCTCGTCCGACACCTCACCAGTCCCAAAGGTATCTACGGCCAACGACACCGGATGTGCGACACCGATGGCATACGCCAGCTGCACCTCGCAGCGCTTCGCAGCTTCACTGGCCACGATGTTCTTGGCTACCCAGCGCGCCGCATACGCGGCCGAGCGGTCCACTTTGGTCGGGTCCTTGCCGCTGAACGCGCCGCCGCCGTGTCGGGCCATGCCCCCGTAGGTATCGACGATGATCTTGCGCCCGGTCAGCCCGGAGTCCCCTGCTGGACCCCCGATCACAAAGCGCCCCGTGGGATTCACCAGGCACCTCGTGCGCTCGTCGACCAGCGACATCGAGACCGAGCCCGCAATCGGCTTGATCACCGACTCGACCACCGCCTCCTCGATCTCAGCGTGGCCCACCGCAGGACTGTGCTGGGTGGAGACCACCACCGTATCCACCCTCACGGGCCGGCCGTCGCGGTACTCCACGCTTACCTGGCTCTTGCCGTCGGGCCGCAGCCAGTCGAGGTCACCCTCTCGACGGAGCTCAGCGAGCCGGCGGGCGAGGCCGTGGGCCAGCATGATCGGCAGGGGCATCAGCTCCGGCGTCTCGTTGCAGGCGTACCCGAACATCATGCCCTGGTCCCCGGCCCCGGTGTCGAGATCCTCGGGGGCCAAGCCCCCCGAGCGCCCCCCAAAACCCAAACCATTCCCGCCAAGGCCCTCGTGGTCCCGGGTCTCGAGTGAGGAGTCGACGCCTTGGGCTATGTCGTGGGACTGGCCGCTCAGGATGACGTGCACCTCGACATTCTCGGCCGACGTGCCCGCCTGCGGGTCGACGTAGCCGACATCGCGCAACACGGTCCGCACAAGCTGGCCGACCTCCTCGGCACAGATGGCGGGCGTGGCCTCGCCGAACACCACCGCCCAGTCCCGCCCTCCAACGCTCTTGATGCCTGCCTCACAAGCCACCCGAGCCAGCGGCGTCATCGTGAGACACGCGTCGACCACCGCGTCAGAGATCTGATCGCACACCTTGTCCGGATGGCCCTCGGTGACGCTCTCGCTGGTGAACAGCACTGTTCCCTTGTTGTGCGCCACGAGTCGGCACTCCTCTCGGATTTGCGGCTACTTGGTCGAAGATCTCCGGCGGCCGTAGCGGCGCTCGAAGCGCTCGACCCGTCCGCCGGTGTCCACCAGCTTCTGCTTACCAGTGTAGAACGGGTGGCACTCGTTGCAAAGCTCGACATGAAGGTCGGGCTTGGTCGAGCGGGTGGTGAAGGTGTTCCCGCACGAACACCTCACGGATGCTTCGACGTAGGCAGGATGGATGTCGGTCTTCATGGCTCTGCCATGCTAGCCGATGCAGAACGAGCCTGGCTCACATCCCCGGCGTCGGTCCCTTGGCGATCTCGGCAAGAAACTCGTCGTTGCTCTTGGTGGTCCGAATCTTGTCCATCAGCAGCTCTAGGCCCGCCGCAGCCGTCCCGTCGCTGGCCAAGGCGTTGAGCACCCGGCGCAGCTTCCACACCTGGGCCAGCTGGGAGCGGTCGAACAGCAGCTCCTCGTGCCGCGTCGAGCTGGCGTTCACCTCGATTGCCGGATAGATGCGCCGCTCGGCGAGACGGCGATCCAGCCGCAGCTCCATGTTGCCGGTGCCCTTGAACTCCTCGAAGATCACCTCGTCCATGCGCGAGCCGGTCTCGACCAGGGCAGTGGCCAAGATGGTGAGCGATCCGCCCTCCTCGATGTTTCGGGCAGATCCAAAGAATTTTTTCGGTGGGTAGAGCGCACCACTATCCACTCCACCTGACATGATCCGACCCGTGGTCGGCGCTGCCAGGTTGTAGGCCCGCGCCAGACGGGTGATCCCGTCGAGCACGATCACCACGTCCTTGCCGACCTCGACCAGGCGCCTGGCCCTCTCGATGGTCAGCTCGGCAACCGCTGTGTGCTCGTCGGCGGGCCGGTCGAACGTCGAGGCGATCACCTCACCCTTTACCGACCGGCGCATGTCGGTGACCTCCTCGGGGCGCTCGTCGACAAGCAGCACCATGAGTTGCACCTCGGGGTTATTTGCCTCGATCGAGTGGGCGATCTGCTTGAGGACGGTGGTCTTGCCGGCCTTGGGCGGAGAGACGATCAGGCCCCGCTGGCCCTTGCCGATTGGCGACAGCAGGTCCACTATCCGCGCCGTCATGTTAGCCGCGTCCCCAGCTATCTCCAGCTTGAGCCGTGAGTCGGGGAACAGGGGGGTGAGATCCTCGAATCGGGGACGCTGGCGGGCCTCCTCGGGAGGCATCCCCGCCACCGTGGCGACGTGAACCAGCGCCGGGTAGGACTCGGTCGGGGAGGCAGGCCGGCTGGTCCCCTCCACCTGGTCACCCTTGCGCAGCGCGAAGCGCCGCACCTGGCTCACCGACACGTACACATCGTTGGGGTTGGGAAGGAAGCCCGACGTCCGCAAGAACCCGTATCCCTTGTCCGACAGGTCCAACAACCCGGCAACCGGCACCGGCTCACCCGAGTAGGACGGCTCCGAGGAGCCGGCTTGCAAGTCGCGCTCGGCCCGGTCGGGCCCGCGGTCGAAGCCTCGATCAGGGCCCCGATCACGCCCCCGGCGCCTGCGGCCCCGACGATTGGCGCCGTCGCCCGCGCCCTCCGGCCCGCCTTCCCAGGAGCTCTGGCCCTGACGGCCCGATCCCTGAGCTGACTGGCGAGCCTGGCCCTGCGCCTGGCTGGTCTGGCGTGCGTGGCCATTGACGCTTGTCTCGCCGGCAGGTATGCCCGACAGCTGACCTCGGGCCCGACCGGAGCTGGCCGAGTCCCCGTGCGGGGCGGCCCCGCCAACGTCAGCCGACCCCGACCCGGACCCGGGCGAGACGGAGGACCCGGCCTGCGACGACCCGGCCTCCGACGAAGTCTCCGACGACCCTGTCTGCGACGACTCGGAGGACCCGGACCCGGCCTGCGACGACCCGGAGGACCCGGACTCGGACGAACCCGAACCGGGCTCCAAGAATTCTGCCCCAGGCTCAGGCGCCTGCGAGGCCGGCTCGCCTGTCTCCACCGGTCCGGCTGAACGACCAGCGATGGCCGCGGCCCTGCGCGCCTGTGAGGCCCGCTGCCTGTCTGCGGCCCGGCGTTCAGCAATAGGCGGCTCGTCCCGCACGGTCGAGCCTTCTCCAGGGGTGTCCACCGATGCACCAGCCCCCGCTACACCAACCTCCGCTTCAGGGGTTGGCGAGCCGGGTCCACCAGCCGCGACAGTCCGCGCCGGGCGCGCCGACCGGCGCGCCCGGTCCACTCGGGCAGCGCCGTTGCCCGAATCGTCGGCCCCACCGTTACCGCTCGGGCTTTCGACCTCGATGCCGGTAGCCCGCAAGATCTGGTCGATTATGTCCGCCTTCTTCGTCCGGGAGCCCGGCTTGAGAGCCATGGCCTGAGCGATTGCATGAAGCTCGTCGCGCTCTTTGCGCTCGAGGACCGAGCGCTCGAGTTGCTGTCCGCTCATCCGCTACCTCGCCTTCTTTAGATCGTGTGCTTCTGGGATGGTGTTGAGCATGTTCCCGCCTCGCGCGTTGCGCGAAGCACAGCCATGAATCCGTGTCACCTTGCCGCGTCGTCAGGCAGCTGTCGAAGTTCCCCCATGCCAGGCCGGAGAGAGCCAATGGCTAAGTTTGGGCTCGCTACACGAAGGGACCCCCCGAGCCTGGTGACGCTGGACACAGTCAAAAGGGCTGCCCACCCCACGCAGGTCGAGAACTACCGCTAAGCGATGACGAGCGGTGTTGCCAGCAGCATAGCGGGTCCAAGCGTCGAGCACCACCGCGACCTATAGCGCCAGCTCCGCCCGGACAGCCGGCAACGACGCCTCCACCGCTGTGGGGACCCTGATCTGGCTGATGGCGATGTCGGGATCCTTCAGTCCGTGGCCGGTGAGCACGCACACCACGGTCGATCCCGCCGGCGCCCCCAGCGAGATCAGCCCAGCCACCGAAGCGGCCGACGCCGGCTCGCAGAACACCGACTCCTCGGCCGCCAGGAACCGATACGCCTCCAGGATCTGCTCATCGGTCACCGCGTGAATCCCGCCTCCGGACTCCGCCGCCGCGGCCGTCGCGCCGTACCAGGAGGCCGGATTGCCGATGCGGATCGCTGTGGCCACCGTCTCGGGGTCCAAGACCGGGTGGCCCAGCACTATTGGCGCGGCGCCAGCCGCCTGAAACCCCACCATCTGGGGCAGCTGGGTGCATCGCCCGGCAGATCGGTACTCGAGGTAGCCCTTCCAGTAGGCGCAGATGTTCCCCGCGTTTCCCACCGGGATGCAGTGCAGGTCGGGAGCATCGCCAAGGGCATCGACCACCTCGAACGCCCCGGTCTTCTGTCCCTCGATCCGGTAGAAGTTGACCGAGTTCACCACGGTGACGGGGGCGTGCTCCCCAAGCTCCCGCACGATATCCAGGGCCTCGTCGAAGTTGCCCCTCACCTGCAGGACCCTGGCCCCGTGGATGAGCGCCTGAGCCAGCTTGCCCAGCGCGATATGCCCCTCGGGAATCAGCACCGCGCAGGTCAGCCCGGCACGCGCCGAGTAAGCCGCGGCCGACGCCGAGGTGTTCCCCGTCGAGGCGCACACCACGGCGCGAGCCCCCTCCTCCAGCGCCTTGGAGATGGCGAGGGTCATACCCCGGTCCTTGAACGAGCCGGTCGGATTGGCGCCCTCCACCTTGAGCAGCACCCTCGCGCCGACCCGGGCCGACAGCCGGGGCGCCTCCAGCAAAGGGGTGGCCCCCTCACCGAGGCTCACGATGGGCGTGGCCCCAGACACGGGAAGGTGCTCCCGGTACTCCTCGATGATGCCCCGCCAGCGAAGCGTGCTCACGAGCCACCAGCCTCGACCAGCCGCAACAAGCCCCCGATTCGCTCCACCGCCGCCAGCTCCCGGAGCCCCGCCAACGCAGCCTGGACGTCAGCCTCACGTGCCGCATGGGTGATGAACACCAAGCGGGCTTCGTCGCCCAGGCCGAGCTGCTCCATCGAGCGAACCGAGACATCGTGTGCCCCTAGCACACCCGCCACCGCGGCCAGCACCCCCGGGCGGTCGATCACCTCGATGCTCAGGTAGTAGCTGCATACCAGCTCCGACATCGGCCTGACCCGGGCCGCCGGCCCTACCATCGCCCTTCCACCGCCGCCCGCCCGGAGGTTGTGGGCGGCGTCGATAAGGTCCCCCAGCACCGCGGCAGCAGTGGGCCGGCCCCCGGCCCCCCGCCCGTAGAGCATCAGCTCCCCCACCGCGTCACCCTCGATGAACACTGCGTTGAACGGCCCCCGGACCGACGCCAGCGGGTGCGAGCGCGCCACCATGGCCGGGTGGACCCGGACCGCAACCAGAGGAACTTGCTCGGCGTCGCCTCCAGACCCGTGCCCACCCACCTCGGAACGCCCCGTCCCAACCCGCTCAGCGACCGCCAGGAGCTTGACCTCGTAACCAAGGCGCCGCGCGGCGGCGAGGTCCCCAACTTCCAGCCCGGTGATACCCTCGCGATGCACATCACCTACCTGGACCACGCCCCCGAACGCCAGACCTGCAAGAATGGCGATCTTGGCTGCGGCGTCAAAGCCCTCTACATCAGCCTCAGGCTTAGCCTCAGCATAACCCAAACCCTGAGCCTCACTAAGAGCCTGAGCGTAGGTTTCCCCCTGCTCGCTCATCTGGGTCAAGATGTAGTTGGTGGTCCCGTTCACGATGCCCATGACCCGGTGGATCCGCTCTCCAGCCAACGACTCGCGAAGCGGCCTGACGACGGGGATCGCCCCGGCCACGGCTGCTTCGTAAAGCAGGTCGAGACCCGCGCCGACCGCCACCCGAGCCAGGAAGCCTCCCCTGTCGGCGAGGAGCTCCTTGTTCGCGGTTACCACCGGCTTTCCAGCCTTCAACGCGTCCACGACCAGCTCCCCCGCTGGCTCCAGGCCCCCGATCAGCTCGACGACCACATCCACGGCCGGATCGGTGACCACACCCATGGCGTCGGCGGTGAGCAGGTGCGTGGGCACATGTGGTGGGCGCGCGGAGTCAATATTCTTCACAGCTATCGCGGCGAGCTCGAGCTGAACACCCATGCGGGCGTGGATCGTCGCCGACTCGGCTTGGAGCAGCTCGACGAGCGCCGCGCCGACCGTGCCGCAGCCGAGGAGGCCAACGCGGACCGGGCTACTCATCTAACCGGCACAGGTCGTCGAGCTCTTCACGCCGCACCACGATCCTAGCGGCGCCGTTGGCGACGAACACGACTGGGGGACGGCAAACCTTGTTGTAGTTCGAGGCCATGGAGTGACCGTAGGCGCCCGTGACCGGGGTGGCAAGGATGTCCCCGACGGCCAGGTCGGCTGGGACCGAAGCGTCGCGCACGACGACGTCACCCGACTCGCAGTGCTTGCCCACCACGGTCACCGTGTCTGGGCGGGGGGCGTCGGCACACCGGGGCACGAATGCCTCGTACCCGCTGCCGTAGAGCACCGGGCGGGGGTTGTCGCTCATCCCGCCGTCCACCGAGACGTAGGTGCGGATGCCGGGGAGGTGCTTGATCGTTCCCACCGTGTAGAGGGTAAGGCCCGCTGTGGCCACTATCGCCCGGCCGGGCTCGGCAGTGAGGCGAGCGGTGATACCGGCCATCTTGGCAGCTCGGTGCACCTCTCCGGCCCACTCAGTGATGGTGGGGCTGAGCTCGCCGGTCACGTAGGCCACGCCGAGGCCGCCACCCACGCACAGCTCGGGCAGCGCGACCTCGTTGACCAGATCGGCGAGGACCTCCACCTCCTTGCCGAAGGACTCCAGGGCAAAGATCTGGCTGCCGATGTGGGCGTGGATTCCCACCAGGTCCACGCCGGGGATCGCTCCGAGACGCTTGATGGCGGCGGCAGCCGCACCGGATGCCAGGCCAAACCCGAACTTGGTGTCGTCCTGGCCGGTGCGCACGAACTCGTGCGTGTGAGCCTCGATGCCGGGGGTGACCCGGACAAGGACTTTTGGGCAGGACGACTTTGGCCTGGAGTCGCCCGATTGGATCAGGGCCTCCAGGCGGTCGATCTCGGCGGTCGAATCCACGACGATCCGGCCCAGGCCGGCTTTGAGCGCCGTGCGCAGCTCGGAAGCAGACTTGTTGTTGCCGTGCAGGACCAGGCGTTCGGGCGGCACCCCGGCAATCAGGGCGATGTGCATCTCCCCGCCGGTGGATACGTCCAGGCACATGCCCTCCTCATTTGCGAGGCGGGCCATCGCCATGCACAGGAATGCCTTGCTGGCGTAGGCGACACCGTCTCCCCACGCCGTCACCGACTCGGCGCAACGGGCGCGCAGGTGAGCTTCGTCGTAGACGAAGACCGGCGTTCCGATCTCGGCGGCGAGCTCCGCCAGGTCCACCCCGCCAACGAAAAGGCGCCCTCGGCTGTCGATGCGGGCGGTGTCGGGGAGCAGGTACCCCGGGAGGGCAGAGCTCGGAGAAACGGAATCCGGGAGGACCGGCATCTACATCGACTCGGGCGCGTCGACTCCGAGGAGGCCGAGCGCGATTGTCAGACCGATCCGGCTGGCCTCGACCAAGGACAGCCGGGCGTGGGTCAGCTCGGGGCTGACTCCCTCCCCCATCACCCAGCAATCGTGGTAGAAGCCGTGGAATCGCGCCGCCAGCTCGCGCACCCAGGTGGTCACTCGATGCGGAGCCCTCTCGGCGACCGCAGTGGCCAGGATGTCGGGGAGCTCGGTGAGGGTGCGCATGAGGGTCAGCTCGCGCTCGTGGGTGAGCAGCTGCAGGTGCGCCTGGGCTGGCGCCGGTCGCTGGACCCCGCGCTCGGCGGCGACCCGGCCAATCGAGGCGATCCGGGCGTGGGCGTACTGGACGTAGAAGACCGGGTTCTCGGCCGACTCCTTGCGCACCAGGTCCAGGTCGAGGAGGACGGCCTGGTCGATGGAGCTCACCAGGCTGAGAAGGCGCGTGGCGCCGGGCCCGATATCGGCAACCAGCGTGTCGAGGGTGACAAAGTTGCCCTCACGCTTGGACATCTTCCCGCTCACCAGCGAGACCATCTGGCCCAGGCGGACCTCCAGGCGCCCGGGCTCTACACCTAGGGCCTGCACCCCAGCCATGAGGCTGGCCACCTGACCGTGGTGGTCTGCGCCGAACACATCGATGACCCGGTCGAAGCCCCGGATCAGGAACTTGTCGCGGTGATAAGCCAGGTCCCCCGCCAGGTAGGTGTAATCCCCGCCCTTCTCGGGCGACTTGCGCAGCACCCGGTCGCGGCTGTCGCCCAGCGTGCTCGATGCCAGCCAGAGCGCCCCGCCGGCCTCGTATACGACGCCCCGCTCGGCGAGGATCGCTACAGTTTGCTCCACGGCGCCGCTGTCCTCGATGGAGGCCTGGCTGTACCACTCGTCGAAGGTGATTCCGAGCACCTCGAGGGAGGCCTTGATGTCATCCAGGATGTGGCGGACAGCCCAGGTCCCGGCGGCGAGCACGTCTTCAGTGGGGGCGTTGGTGTCCGGAGCGTCGTAGCGTTCGGCCAGCTCGGCCACATACGCGCCCTGGTAGCCGCCCTCGGGCGCCTCCTCGCCCCGACGCCGGGCCAGGAGGCTGGCGCCGAGCTTGCGAACCTGGCCTCCGGTGTCGTTGACGTAGTACTCCCGGCTCACCTGGTAGCCGCAGCGAGCCATCATCCTGGCCAGCGCGTCGCCGTAAGAGCACAGCCACCCGTTGCCTACGTGCAGTGGCCCGGTCGGATTCGCCGAGACGAACTCGATCTGGACTCGCTCGCCGTGGCCCAAGTCCGGGTTGGCCCAGGCGTCCGGTCCCAGGGTGAGGATCTCGGCCAGCGCCTCGTGCAACCAGGAGGGCGTGAGACGGAAGTTGAGGAAGCCTGGTCCGGCCACCTCGACCGAGCCAAGATGCGCCGGCGGGTTGGCCTCGATGCGCTCCTTGAGTGCCATCGCCATCCCTCTCGGGGCCATGCCCAGCGATTTGGCGGCTGCCAGCGCGACGTTGGAGGACCAGTCTCCGTGCTCGGGCCGGGCAGGACGTTCGAGGTGGACAGGTGGTAGCTCTCCTCCGGCGATGGCTGCGAGGGCCTCGGCGATCACCTCGGCAAGGCGGTCACGCATGCTCGGGGCGGCCGTGGCGGATCGGCTCGCCGCAGGCCCAGGGTCCCTCCGGCGAAGGTCAGGGGCAGCGGTCACCGCCAGCCCCGTGGGCTCCTGGCGGGCTTTGCCGCCCTGATGAGGTCGGCCACCCGCTCCAGCAGCTCAAATGGATCAAAGGGCTTGGTCACGTAAGCTTCCGCCCCGGTTGCGTCCCCGGCTCGGATATCCATCTCCTGGGCCTTCGCCGACAGCAGGATCACCGGGATACGGGCCGTGCTCGGGTCCGCCTTGAGGGTCCCCGCCACCTCCAGCCCGTCCATTCCCGGCATCATCACGTCCAGCACGACGACATCCGGGTGTGCGGTGCGCGCCTTCTCGATGCCCTCCACGCCATTACCGGCGACAATGACTTGATAACCCTCCATCTCGAAGTTGACCGACAGGAGCCGCTGGATGACCGGGTCATCATCGATCACCAGCACGGTTGCCCCAGACCCCGGCCCATCCGACATGGGTAGATCTTAGGAGGCTCTCACGTGATAGGTGGCGGGGCCTCAAGCCACGACCGTGAGCGGCGTTCCCATCGGGACGTTGGCCAGCTGATTCAGGTCTGAGTAGTGGAGGCGGATGCAGCCGTGGGATATCCGCGCTCCGGTGGTGCCAATCTCCTGGTCGGCATAGGCGTCGATCGGTCCGTGGATCGCAGTGACCGCGTCCCCGGTGCCGGCCCAGCTCTGGATGGTGTCGGAGTGATCAGAGGTGGCGAGCTCGAAGTTGCCATACCCCGGACCCAGCGAGGGCCACTTGAAGGCAATGAAGTAGTTCCCGGTCGGCGTGGGATTGGTCGTGGTGCCGATCCCAGCGGGAAAGTCCCCGATCTCCTGGTTGCCGTCGTAAACCTGCAGGTGGCGCGTGGAGAGCGTCAGCACCATCCGGTACGAGTCGGTGGAGAGGGTCACTCCACTGGTGGTGATCCACGCCGTCGACTGGTTGGGCCGCTGGGCCAGGCGGACCTCGAGCCAGCCGGGCTGCATCGCGATCACCGGCAGGACCGAGGTCTTGTACCAGGTGCCGGGTACCATCCCGTCGCTCGGCGTGTTCGGCGCTGGGTACTTGGGAACTGAGCGATGCAACGTGGCAAGCGTCGTGACAGGTGCCGGGGGGACGGTGGTCTCGGTCGTGGCCGGCGTCGGGGCAGCTGACGAGGCACCGTTGCACCCTGCGACAGCCAGTCCGGTCAGCACTGTCATGGCGCCAGTAGCCAATCGGGCTATCAAACGCGATCTCCCTCGCAACAATCTCGCCCCCTCCCCTTGTGGATGCTTCAACTGTAGTCTGGTCAGTGGGTCCATAAGTGGGCAGAACGGGTAAATTCGGGCGTGGGATGCGACCGCTCGCCGAGCAGGACCAGCGCAACCAGCACCCCCTGCGGAGCCTTTCCTGCTCACCTGGACCACCGCAGTTCCCAGGCCGGTTAGTCTCGTCCCGTTGGACCTACAAAACAGGCCCTCGTAGCTCAGGGGATAGAGCACCGGCCTCCGGAGCCGGTGGCGAAGGTTCGAATCCTTCCGAGGGCACGCAGGCTAAAGTAGCCCCTTAGCTGCTGCTTTGAGAGGAACAGGCCCCTCGAACGGGTCTCTCACGGACCGTTAGCGCCACTTCATAACCTCTGCTCCAGGACCACCGCGGGACGGAGTCCGGGACCACCGCGGGACGACAGGCTCCGGGACTTGAGGTCCCGACCAAGGCGGTCGCGGATGGCCAATACGGTGGGACCGGTTTGTTTGATCGCGGAGACATTGGCCGCTGGCACCAATTATGGCCCCAGACCAGGATGATCTGTGGCTACACCTTGTCCGATGGGAGCCGTAGCTTACCCCTATGACCGAGCTATGGGTCTCCCAGCGCTTCTCACGCCGCCCCAGTTTTGCGCCGGGATCTGGACATGCCGATGCCCGTTGTTCCAAGCCGGGATCGAGTAGGCGGACTCGGGAACAGAGTTCGGACCTAAAGGCTGAGGACTTCTACGTTGCGAACGTAGCGCCTGCACGCATTCTGACATGGGCCCTCGCGCGAACTACCAGCTCATGGGGGTGAAGTAAGGGCACCAAAGGGCACCGAACGGCTCGGTCGGGCACCCGTTGAGTCCCGTTGAGTCCCGTTGAGCGAGGGTCGCCATGGGCACAAACCAAGGTACGGTGGCGCGTTGGGGCCGTGGGACCGGGTCAAGCCAGAACCTGGTAGTCGACACCGGTATCCTTGGCGGCGGAGTGCAATAGGGGCGCTTCTGTGGTGACAATCAGCCGGGCCGGAAGTAGCAGAGCCACCGCCAGCGCCTCGGTACCGAGGAGGTTCAGTTGTCGCCGTACCCGCAATGTGAACATGACGGGTACCACGACTCGCGGGTGAAGCAGGCCGACTTGTGGCGGCAGATCCACCAACGCAGCGCGAACTCGATCCACAATGCTCACATCGAAGGACGCCAACCGACCGGAAAGTGCACCTGAGCCCGAGCCGCCGAACGCGGCACGGCCAAGCCGGTAGTACCAGGAACCTGTGGTGAACACTCCACCGCTGGCCAGTTCCTCGGCTACCAAGGCCGGGCACTGGCCAGCCAACACATCGAGCAGGAGGCGATCGTCGATGACGATGGCCATGCTCGTCGACTAAAGGTTTGCGAGGTCGGGGTCCTCGGCTCCGATCAAAGCGACGGCATCGTCGTAGCCCCCATCGCGAAGCCATTGGGCAATCACCTTGCCAGCTTCGGTGGGAATGGTCGACTCGAAGGGCGGGAAAGGGCCACGAGCTAGCTCGCCCTCCTCCGCCCGCTGCCGTGCCTGTTGAACCACCGCCGCCAGCTCAGGTTCGAGGTGAAGTTCGGTGGCCATGCTGTCATCGTAACACCCTGGCCCGCGGGCTCACGACCCAATCTTGGCCGAGGCGGGCCCCCAGTTGCCAAGCAGCTCTAGACCTCGCGTTATGTCAATCCTGACGGGGACCGGACCGGGGTACAGCGCACGGCGCCGGACGCGACGAGAGGCTTCGCACAACGGGTCGGAACGCTGGGACCTCAGGCGCAGAAGTTGGCGAGCGCTCCGCGGAGTGCGAGGACACCGGAATCCGGGGCGAGGGCAGTCGAGGCGGCGTCGATCCAGATGAAGACCATTCGCTGGGCCCGATGCCAAGCTCAGCCAGCCGATCCCACAGGGGCTCGAGCGCGCGATCAGGGTCGCGGTAGAACACGCTTCCCCGGATCCGCTCAAAGGTCCACCCAGCCCGCTCCAGCTTTTGTTGCCGGGCACGATCTGCATCCCATTGATCGGGGCCGTGCCAAGTATCGCCGTCGCACTCTATGGCGAGCCGGTTCTCGGCGCCTTCGACCACCAGGTCGATCCGGTACCGGCCCACCTCCCATTGAGCACGGACCCGGTGAAATCCTCGCCCGAGGATCCGCCGCAGGACGTCGCGTTCGAACTGGCTCTCGCAGCGCTGCTCGAGGCCCGCCAGCGCCGTCTCTACCGAGCTCGGGTCCTCGCAGTGGCGGATCAACTCAGCCCGAGGGTCACCGGCTGGGAAATCGTCGGCCTTCAACGAGTGCACGACCCACATCTGATTACAAGCTCGGCTGGCAGCGACATTCAGGCGTCGCTCGCCGCGCCTGGCTGTCATGGCGCCGATCCTCCGGACAGGGTCGACGACAGTTGACACGATGATCACGTCCCGCTCGTCGCCCTGGAATGCGGCCGGCTCGCCACAGCGAATCCTGCGCTTAG